>JAFANN010000299.1 GCA_019232665.1 Caulobacteraceae bacterium
CCGCGAGCTCTCCGAACACCGTTACAGAGGTCTTTTCAACGCCGCCGGTGTCGCCACCTGGGAGTCTGATTGGTCGAAAGTCTATCAGCGCCTGCAGGCGATGACCCCTGAGGGCGAGGATCCGGCGCGCTTCGTCGCCGCCCACCCCGAGCTGGTCCAGGACATTGCCAAGAGCGCCGTGATCCTCGACTGCAACGAGGCGGCGGTGAGCCTCTTCGAGGCCCGGAGTCGCGAAGAAATGGTCGGCCGTAACATCGCCCTGCTTTATACCGACCGGACCAACAGTTTTCTGGCGCAGCTGTTCTCAGAATTGCTTCACGGGCGTCAGGAGCGGGAGAGCGAGGCGGAGTTTTTCACATTCAAGGGAAATGTCGTCGAGGTCCTGCACCGGGCGTCGCTCATCCCCGATGGCGAGCCCTGGTCGCGCGTGCTGATCATGGCGCTCGACGTCACGGAGCGGAATCGCATTCGCGCGCGTCTCGACGAAGTCTCAACCGAATTGGCTCACGCCGCTCGAGTGTCGATGCTGGGCCAGCTGGCCGCCTCGATAGCGCATGAGGTCAACCAGCCCCTGGCGGCGATCGTCAACTGGGGCAGGTCAGGGCAGCGCTGGCTCTCTCGCGACCCTCCTGAGATCGGCGAGGCGGTCAACAGTCTGGAGCGGGTGGTGGCCAACGGCGTGAGAGCCGCGGACACTATCACCCGGGTGCGCGCGCTCGCCAGGAAGACGCCGACACAGGTAGAACCGCTCGATCTGGGCGAAATGATCGCCGAGGCGGCGGCCCTTATCGAGCGCGAGGCGCGATTGGCCGGCGCGAAGGTGAGCTGGACGCAGGCGCTGCACACGCCGCCGGCGCAGGGCGACCGGATCCAGGTGCAGCAAGTGCTGGTCAATCTGATGATGAACGGGCTGCAGGCAATGCGCGAAACCGCTGGCCGGCCACGTGAATTGGCGCTCTCGATCGCACCCGATGGCGCTGGTCAGGTGGAAGTCCGCGTGCATGACAGCGGGCCGGGCATCGCGGAACCCAACCCTGATCGTATCTTTGAACCCTTCTTCACCACCAAGGCCGACGGCATGGGAATGGGCCTCTCGATCTGCCGTTCGATCATCGAGGCTCAGGGCGGGAAGATCATGGCTGCCAACAACGAGGACTTTGGCGCTACGGTGGTCTTCACCTTGCCGGCGGCGGCGTTAGAAGCTGTGGTTTAGACTGACAAGATGAGCCCGACCGCGCGAGCGTGAGGGTGATGGCCCAGGTCACCACCAGCCTGATCACTAAGCAGGTCGCCGCGAGCGTCGGGCAGTGAGATCACGGTCAAGATTCACGGCGGAAACGTAATGCGCAAGATGAACGCCCAGTCCCTGGCCGAGCTCGTGCGCATGGCCGAGCTGCTCGGTGCGCGCCATTCGGAGGTCAGCCGCTAGCGGCCGCGCGCGTAGTTCCACTCTGCCTGTGCGGACTCGGCGGTCCTGAGCAGCAGGCGTCGCGGGGGACACGGCTCGTCGGCGGTGTGCAGGTGGGCGTCCTGGCGATTGATATCGAGGGCGTAGAGCGCCCCGATCGTTCCGCCTTTGACGATGGGCAGTGCCGCCAGCGCCAAGGCGCCCGCTCCTGCCAACGCCGACGGCGCCAGGATCGCCAGTGGCGCCTTCCAGATCAGCGGCGCGGCGAGGATCAGGAACGGAACGATGACCAGCTGCGCCACGAGCAGCGCAGTGAAACAGGCCGGGCCGTCATCGGCCGGATAGCGTTCGAGGTCGTGGCCGCAGAGCTGGCAGACCGGTTCGACCTTCAGGTAGCGATAGAGAAGTTTGGTCTGGCCGCAGTGGGGACATTGTCCGCGTAGGCCGCGCCAAAGGGATTGAACGGAGAGGCGCGCGCCTAGATCGAGCGCACGAACGGGCGTCGAGGACCGTCTGCCCAGAGGCATTTGAACGGCGGGGGTGAGTTCGGCCCGCTCATACCGACCCGCGTCCGCGAGCTTCGGCATGCGGTCGTCCAAAGTCGCAAGGGCCGGGAACGAGCTGTTGGGAAAGAGCTCGTTCAGCACCAACCGCACATCGCGCGGAGGGGCGTCGTAGGACGGCATCTTTGGGCTCCAGCTTGGTGGTCGGCAGCGACGCCCGACGCGGACGTTCTGGACGGCGCTTGTCTTCGCACTCGCGGCGACGAGGCTCGATCATGTCGCGCGTTCTTATTGGTATTGTGCCCGGTATTATTTGCGATTTCGGAACTGACTTGATCAAATCAAGCAGTAATTGCGATGACCCGCCGTACTTAAACTTACGATCGGAGCGAATTGTGGGTCAATTTTCTGTTATTGTCGGGACTTACACCGCCAGCGGGAGGATTCCGGTCAGCTTCTCGAGCAAAAGGCTGGCGAAAAGGAGACTGAGGTAGAGAATGCTGAAGCCAAACAGCTGGCGAGCGGTCTGCGCGTCCAAGCGCGCGCCGTCGGCGTCGATCTCGCCCGCGCGGCTCGCCGCGAGGCGCAAAGCAAGGCGCAGGAAGGCGAGGCCGCCGATGGCCGAGACGAAAAGATACAGGCCTCCGGCGAGGCCGGTGAACGATGGAGCGACGGCCAGCGGCGCGAGGATGAAACTGTAGATCAGGATCTGGCGGCGCGTCGCGGCCGCGCCCTTCACCAGCGGCATCATAGGCAGTCCGGCGCGGGCGAAGTCCTCGGACGCATAGAGCGACAGGGACCAGAAGTGAGGCGGGGTCCAGAAGAAGATGATGGCGCACAGTAGCCAGGCGTTCGGCGGCGCCGTCCCGCTGGCCGCGGCCCATCCGATCACCGGCGGAAGGGCGCCCGCGAGGCCGCCGATGACGATGTTCTGCGGCGTCGAGCGCTTGAGCCACATCGTATAGACCACGGCGTAGGAGAAGATGGTGAAGGCGAGCAGTCCTGCCGCCAGCCGGTTCACCACCAGCCCCATCGCCAGCACAGAAACGAGGGAGCAAGCGAGGCCCAGGGCGAGAGCCTCGGCGCGTTTCACTCGCCCTACGGGAATCGGGCGCGCGCGAGTGCGCCGCATCTTGGCGTCGATGTCGGCGTCCCACCACATGTTGAGCGCTCCCGAGCCGCCCGCACCGACCGCGATGCAAATCATCGCAAGCAGGGCGCGCGCTGGCTCCAGAGGGCGGCTGGCGGCAAGAAGCCCCGTTAGGCCGGTGAACACCACCAGCGACATCAGCCGCGGCTTGAGCAGCAGGAGCCAATCGCGCGAGCGCGCGCCGAACCTGGCCGCGCCGGCGGCCATCGCCGCCGAAGGCGCGCCGCGCGGGGTCATCGCCAACCTCCTCCAAGAGCGAGAAAGACGTCGATCTGCCGATCGGTCAGCTCGGCCTTGGACGAAGCCAGCGCCAGTTCGGCATGGGCGAGGGACTGCTGAGCGACCAGCAGGTCTACCAGGGAGGTTCGTCCGCGAAGATAAAGGGCTTCCGCCTGCGACTCCGCGCGGGCCGACGCGTCACGCGAGCGCTCGAGGGACTCGTCGTGATCGAGCTCTCGCGCGTAGGCGGTAAGGGAGGTCTCGGTCTGGCGCAGCGCGGAAAGGACCACTGAGTCGAACTGCGCCTCGGCGACGTCCGCTCCAGCCTTGGCTTCGGCGATGCGCGCATGCGCCATAGAGCGGTTCGGAAAGGTCCAGCTGATCAGCGGGCCGAAGCTCATATAGTCCTGAAGGGCGTTGCCGAATCCGCGGGCGGCGCCGGAGGACCCGATGCTCCCACCGAGGCTGACCTGTGGATAGAGCTGGGCCACCTGAACACCGATCTCGGCTGTGGATGCGGCCAGCATCCGTTCAGCCGCGCGGATGTCCGAACGCCGTCGGATGAGACCTGCGCCGTCGCCGATGGGCAGGGGGCGATCGATACTCGGCGCCGCCGCGCAGGTTTCCACCTCGCGGGGATAGTCAGCGGGGACTCGCCCCATCAACACCGCCAGTTCGTATAAAGCGGCCTGACGCCGGAACAGAATAGTAGGGATTTCAGCCTTCGCGTCCTCGAAGGCTGCCTGAGCCCGGCTGACGTCGAAGGCCGTTCCACGGCCGGCCGCGAAGAGCCGGCTCGTGGTATCGAGGGTCCGGGCTTGAACCTCCACCGTGCGGCGGGCGGCGGCAAGCGTGACGTTCGCCGAACAGGCGTCGGCATAACTAAGGGCCACGCCGGCCGCGACCGTCACCCGCACCTCGTCACGTGCAGCCTTGACGCTTTCGCTCTCGTCGCGCGCCGCTTCAATGCCGCGACGGATACCGCCGGCGAGGTCGAGGGGCCAGGAAACTGTGGCGCCTAGCGCATAAGCGAACGGTCCTGGCAGCGCGTTGTTGACCAGCAGGGCCTTGTCGAGGCCGCCTCCGGCGGTGATCACTGCGGTTGGTTGGCGAGCGATTTCGGCCTCGCGCGCGATGAAGCTGGCTCGGCGCAGGTTGGCGTCGGCTGCTTTCAAGTCGCGATTGGCGGCGAGCGCTTCGGCGACATAGCCATCCAGACGAGGATCGTCATAAAGCCGCCACCAGCGGTCGGGCGGATCGGCCTGGACGTAGGCTGGCTCCGCCGATCCCAGGAAGGCGCCCCGGGCGTGGGGCTGCTCGGCGACCGCCGTCGCAGGGATCTTGTAGTTCGGCCCCGACACGCAGCCGGCGAGTCCCAGCACGCCAAGGAGGCCGATGGCGACCGCGCGTTTCATCGCGAAACTCTTCCTGGTTCGAGGACGGAAACGGTGGCTGTGCGACCACTGACCAGGTCGATGCCGACGGGAGCCTGGTCGATGTGAATTCTCACGGGGATGCGCTCGGCGAGACGCACCCAGGAAAATGTAGGCTGAACAGCCGGGAGGAGGTTGTTGGTGTTCACCGACTGATCGTCGGCGATACCGGCGGCGATGCTCTCGACGTGGCCTTCGAGAGGGCGTGGGTCACCCATCAGCCACACTCGGGCTCGATCACCAGTGTGGATCCGGCGCAGTTTGGTCTCTTCGAAGTAGCCCTCGATCCGCAGGGAGGCGCGATCCACCAGGGCCATCGCCTCCGCCCCGGGTGCGAGATAATCGCCAGGGTGCAGGTCGAGATTCGTGACTGTGCCATCGGCCGTGGCCCTTACTTCTGTACGAGCGAGGTTGAGGGCGGCGGTGGCCCGCGCGGCGACAGCCGCTTGAAGCGCTGCTTGGGCCGTCTGCACGCGCTCCAGGTTCTGTTCGTGTGTCTCGGTCGCCACCACGTCGCCGAGAGTGAGATCGCGCTGTGAGGCCTCCTGGGCGGTTACCAGCGTGGCCCGCGCCGCCGCCACTGCGGCGTCGGCCTGCGCCAGGGCGGCGGCAAAGCGGGGCCGGTCCAACACCATCAGCAGCTGGCCCCGGCGCGCCACCTGGTTGTCACGGACCAGGACCTGGGTGACGAGGCCGCCTTCGTCGCTTGCGACGCGCACGACGTCGGCTCGCACATGGCCGTCGCGTGTCCACGGCTGGGACTCGTATTGACGCCACACGCCCATGCCAACGACGACGGCCCCCGCCGTCAGCAGCAGAGTGGCCGCCCAGCGACCCAGGGGCGCCGCGAGGCCGCCGGCGACGGCGAGCCAGCGTGCCGGGCGGGCGACAAAGATGCGAGCGACGTCGGCTTTCATGGAAGCGGCTCCCATTGCGCGCTGAGCCGGACGAGAAGTCCGAGCAGCAGGGCGAAGAGCGAGATGTCGACAAGGGGCCTGAATGCCAGGGTGCGGTAAGCCCCGATGAGGACCAGCAGTCGGCCCAGCAGACCAGTCAGCGCGACGGCGAGAACCGCCAGCACCAGGAAGGTCGGCACGAACACACCGCCGAACGACAGCTCGCCGATCATGGCGCCGCCTCCGCGTACCCGGGCGCGCTCGGGAAGAGGTTGCGGCGCAGGCTGGTCAGGATCACGAGACCCTGGCGGCGGTGCTCGGGATTCGGCTCGCGCCGATAGGCCGCCACGGTGCGGTCGATGGCGCTCAGCAGCGCAGGCGCCGGCGGCCCAGGCTGCGCTGGATCCAGTTGGTCGAAGTGGCGGGCCAGGGCTCGGAGCAGCGAGGCAGCACAGCGCCGCTCGCGCGGCCCCGCGACAGCCTGAAGGTCACGCAGCTCTCCTCCGACCAACCCAGCGCGCATCGCGCGCAGGGCGTGAGTCATCTGCGGGCTCGCCCACCCCTCCGCCCCGTCCTGCCGGGCGCGCAGCAGGTTCAGGCGGTCCAGCATCTGCTCGAGCCAGACCTTAGTCGCGCCGCCGCGACCGGTGAGGCGCTGCGAGATAGACCGCGTGCAAGCCCGCACGAGCCGGATCGACGTGCTGCGGCCGTCCCTAGAGAGGACCAGCCAGAGGACGAGGGTCGCAAAGGCGACGCCCAGCCAGGAGGCGATCAGGTGGTTGATGAAGGGTACGAAGTTCGGGTCCCAGCGCGGTTCGAGGCCGACCGTGTTTGGAAAGGCGAGGCGCGCACCACGGACGTAGCGGCTGAAGAAGGGCCTCGCCTCCATCGAACCTAGGATGAGGAAGGGTGGCGCGAGGATGGCCGCCAATGCCGCGCCCTCGGTGACCCGCGGCAGGACGGCAAAGGCGAACACGAGCGCAATGATCTGACCGAAGCCATAGCCGACCAGGAAGTCGCGCGCCTCGTGCGCTGGACGGTCGGCGGGTCCGCAAAGGCCGTAGGTGATGCCGGCCAACGTCGCCGCGAGGGCCCCATCCACCCAAGAGGTCTGGGTCCAGAAGAGGCAGATGAGCGTGATCGTGACCACCGTGGCCAAGCCCGTGCCCACCGCAAGGGCCGGGTCACGGTGCAGGGCGCGGTCGCGGGACCCGGACAGGAGTTCTTCCAGTCCGTCCCGCCAGGTCGGCCGCAGGATGCGGGCCTCCAGCGCGCGACAGCGGTCGAAGCGTTCGATGACAGTCTCGAGGCGCGCCAGCAGATTGAGGACGAGCATTTCCCGCCACGGCGGTTCGCCCGGCTCGGGCTGCGCCAAAGCGCGCGCCTCTGCGATCAGTGATGCGGCCTGCTCTCGCTCGCTTACCGGCGCGTCAATCCACGCGACGATGTCGCTCAGAAGGGGCCGGAGACGATCGGGAACTCCGCCTTCCTGCCGCTCCAGCTCCGCCATTCTCTCCTCGAGAGTGACGAGGTTCGGCATCAGCAGGGCGAGCTGGTCCTGGAATTCACGGACGGCGCGGTTGCTGGGCGCAAGGCGTGCGGTGTCGAACGGCAGGTGGACGGCGAGCTTGTCGAGGGCGTCCATGTCGGCTGCCAACCGCAGATCTGCAGCCGTAGCCGCGGCGGCCCCAAACCGAAGCGCCGATCGCGCGCGGCTCGTAGCCTCGCGTAGCGCGTCCTTCACGCGCGCCTGCAGACTGCCGGTCACCGTGCGCGGGAAAACCGCCCCATGGACCAGGCTGCCGCAGAGGATGCCGATCAGGATCTCCTGAACCCGAACGACGCCCACCTGGAAGGTCGCGTCCGGATGTTCGACGCTCGCAAAGCCGATGATGCTGGCGGTATAGCCGGCCAGCACGAACGTGTAGGAACGCGCGGTCCGGTCGAGCACGCCCAGCGCGACGCAAACGCCGAGCCAGAGGCCGAGAGCGACCGACAGCACCATCGGTTCGTTCACCAGACTGGGGACCAGGATGACAGCAGCCGCGGCGCCCAGGACGGTGCCGACGGACCGGAACAGCGCCTTTGACAGCACGGCGCCCGAGAGCCGCTGCGAGACGATGTAGACCGTCGTCACCGCCCACCACGGGTGTTCCAGGCCTGCGGCGGCCGCGCTCCAATAGGCGAGGCCGGCCGCGATCATGCACTTGACGGAAAACAGGGTCTCTTCGCGATCCAGAATCCGCATTCCATCCTCCCCGCCGACGCCCCCGCTTCGTCAGCGCCAGAGATTGGTGCGAGCCAGATCGACCAGCTCATCGCCGCGGCCGCTCAGCACGGCCTTGACCATGTAGAGCGTGAAGCCCTTCGCCATCTCGAGGTTGATCTGGGGCGGGATCGGCAGCTCCGTCCGCGCCACCACGGCGTCGATCAACACCGGCCCGTCGTGGTCCAAGGCCTCGCGGATGCCCGCTTCAACATCCGCCGGATCTTCCAGGCGAATGCCCCTGATCCCCGCCGCCTGCGCCATCGCCGCGAAGTTGGGGTTCTGCAGGTCCGTGCCGAAGGGCAGAAAGCCGGTCGACTTTTGCTCGACCTCGATGAAGCCCAACGCGCCGTTGTTGAAAACGACGATCTTAGCCGGCAGCTTCTGCTGCGCGAAGGTGAGCAGGTCGCCCATCAGCATGGTGAAGCCTCCGTCGCCGGACAGGGAGATCACCTGCCGTCCTGGGAAGGCTGCCTGGGCGCCGAGCGCCTGAGGCATGGCGTTGGCCATCGAGCCGTGCCAGAGCGAGCCGATCAGGCGCCGCTTGCCAGTCATCTTCAAATAGCGCGCCGCCCAGACCGTCGGCAGACCGACATCGAAGGTGAAGACCGCGTCGTCAGCCGCCAGGTCGCTGAGCGCCTGGGCGACCTGCTGCGGGTGAATGAGATCCTTGCGGCCGGGCTTGGGTCGGGCCAACTCGTCGAGCTCTTTGCGTGTGCGGGCGTAGTGCTCGGTCGCATTCGCGAGGTGGCTGGGGTCCGCCTTCTCCTCCAGCTTGGGCAGCAGTGCGCGGATCGTGGCGGCCACGTCGCCCACGACGCCGAGATCGAGCTGGGCGCGGCGGCCCAGTTGGGAAGGGCGGATGTCGACCTGCGCGGTGCGGACGCCATCGCCTTTGGGATAGAACTGGCGGTAGGGAAAGTCCGTGCCCAGCATGAGCAGGACATCGGTGTCGATCATCGCCCAGTAGCCGGACGAAAAGCCGATCAGGCCAGTCATGCCCACGTCATATGGATTGTCGTACTCGACGTACTCCTTGCCTTTCAGGGCATGGACCACCGGCGCCTTCAGCCGCTCGGCAAGGGCCACGACTTCATCATGCGCTCCAGCGCAACCTGAGCCGCATAGGAGGGTGACCCGCGCATCGCCGTTGAGCAGGCTCGCCAGGGCGTTGAGATCGGCATCGGCCGGGATCACGACTGGGGGTCGCGGCAGCAGGCCCAGCGGCTTGGGTTTGACCTCGACGGCCGCCTCCTTGAGGGCGACGTCGCCAGGGATGACAATCACTCCCACGCCGCGCTCGCCGACGGCGCTCCGGATGGCGATCTCCAGACTGCGCGGCATCTGGGCCGGATCGGACACCAGCTCCGAATAACAGCTGCACTCGCGAAACAGGTCCTGCGGATGTGTCTCCTGGAAGTAGCCGGAACCGATCTCCGGCGAAGGGATATGGGCGGCGATGGCCAACACCGGCACACGTGAGCGGTGGCAGTCGAACAAACCGTTGATCAGGTGGAGATTGCCGGGCCCGCAGCTGCCGGCGCAGACGGCGAGTTCGCCAGTCAAGTGAGCCTCGGCGCTGGCGGCGAAGGCGGCGGCTTCCTCATGACGAACGTGCACCCACTCGATGCCGCCGTGCCGACGAACCGCGTCGGTCAGGCCATTCAGGCTGTCGCCGACGACCCCGTAGATACGCCTGACACCGGCCGCGGCGAGCGTGGCGACGAATTGTTCGGCGACTGTGACGGACATGACTCGAGATCTCTCCAGAGAGGGCGCGCCGTGAGCATGAGGGTCTGAACCCCATGCTGCGAGCGAAGGGCAGGGACGTGGCTCGAAGTTGAGGACAAGCAGTCTGCGGGTCTTGTCTGGCCCCACTGCCGCTCTCACCTGGCGCTCAATTTACAACATGGCGCCAGGGGTCGTGATCATACGGAGGTTTAGCCATACACACGTATGGGGTAGGCCCCGAGACTGAGCTAGTTTCGACGCTGGAGAGGCGCTCACGCGTCCCAATAAGGTGGGGCCCCGAAGCGGCCGGCAAAGAAGTCGAGAAAGGCTCGCACCTTGGGCGAGACGATCTTCTTGGGCGGATAAACCCCATGGATGGCCGGGTCGGGTCCTGGCGCAATAGACCAGTGCAGGTTGGGCATTACGGTTCTCAGAGAGCCCGAACGCACGTCCTCGCCAATGACCCACGTAGGCAACAGAGCCAGGCCCAAGCCATCGCGCGCCGCCTCCAGGAGGGCGTCGGAGTCGTTGGCGCGGAAGCGGCCGGAGATGTGCACGAGCTGGGCCGCGGCCGGCGCCTCGCCGGGCGCGCGGTGGAACCATGCGTCCTCCCGCGGCTGAATTGCGAAAAGCAGGCACTGATGCTGCGCGAGGTCCGTCGGCGCCGTCGGCTCGCCGTAGGCGGCGAGGTAGGCCGGGCTTGCAACCAGCCGCCGCTCATGCGGCGCCAGCCGCCGGGCCACCAGACTCGAGTCGGGCAGGGCGCCGATCCGGATGGCGACGTCCGTCGCGGTTTCGATCAGGTCCACCGTGGCCTCGCTAAGCGATAGGTCCAGACGGATCTGCGGATGCAGAGCGCAAAAATCCTTCAGATGCGGGACGACGTGCCGCCGGCCAAAAGCGCCCGGCGCGGCCACCCGCAACAGACCCACGGGTTGAGTGCTCATAACCAAAAGCGCGGCGCGCGCCTCGTCCAACTCGTCGAGAAGGCTTATCGCCCGCGCGTGGAAGACGAGACCGGCTTCGGTCAGCCGCAGCCCTCGAGTCGAGCGGTTGAACAGCGCCGCGCCGAGCTCCGCCTCGAGCGCGCTGACGTGGCGCGAGACGGTGGAGACTTTGATCTCCAGTTCTTCGGCCGCCTTGGAGAAGCTGCCGAGTCGGGCGACACGGACGAAAGCCTGCATGCAGGTGAACCACTCCAAGGTCGGCCCTCCTTTTCGACTGGCAATCAGGCGCTGACGACGGCTCAGTCGTCCCTTTTTTGCAAGATTCCTTTCCGCTCGGGGTGATTAATCCAGCGCAAACATGCGTGCAGTCTCCAGCCGAACTTGGAGACCCTACCGATGACATGCATGGAACTATCCCAATCCGATGCCCAGACGGGCCAGAGCGCTGGCGTCGGCGTCGTCCATCGGCTCGGCGTGATCGGGCTTGGCCGCATGGGCGGAGCCTTTGCCGCCAACCTGCTGGCCGCCGGCTACGAGGTCCACGTGTTCGACCCGAAGGCGGACCGCGTCGAGGCCCTGACAGTGCAAGGCGCTCAGCC
>JAFANN010000060.1 GCA_019232665.1 Caulobacteraceae bacterium
CGGTCGCCTCGAAATGATGCTTTCGCCGGAACGGCGTAAATCCGCACGACTCCATGAATCGGGCCGCCTCGCTTTCCCCCGCCACGGGCGAAAAGGACCACAGGCCATCGGTCTCTTCGGCGGCGAGCTCGGCGCTGACTTCGAGCAGACGCCGCCCGACACCGAGGCGCCGGTGATCGGGGATGACGTGGATCAACACGGGAAAGCCCGCGGGGGTGGTCCAGCTCTGCCAAGAGATCGCGGCGGCGCCGGCCAATTCGCCGCCCCGCCTGGCGATGAGCAGTTCGACGGGCGCGCCCGCCACCTCCGGAAGAAGCGCCAGACAAGCTCGCGCGTCCTGGTCCGAGGCCAAGGCCACATCGATCTTGTTGATCTCGCTCATACTCCGCGACTAGCAGGCTGCGGGCCGCGGTGACCAGCCTCCTGCTGATCGGAGTCGCCGGCATGGACTGGGCCGGCTTCGAGACGGGAACCCAGAGCGGCGCGCTGCCGGAAATGGCCGCGCTTCGGGCTCAAGGGTGCGCCAGCTGGCTGTCGGGGGCGCCGGTCACTGATGGCCCGGCCGCCTGGGCCAGCGTCGCGGCGGGGGTCGAGCCCGACGTCCACGGCGTGTGGCGGAATGAGGAAGAGTGGCCGGGGGGACTGCGGCCGACGGGCAAGAGTTCGTGGCGCGCGCCGCCGGCGTGGGCGCGGTTGGAGGCGGCTGGCGTGCGCACGGCGAGTGTCGCTTGGCCTGCGACGCGACCGGGCGCCGATTGGCCTGGCCTGCACATCGACACGCGCTTCGCTCAGTCGTCGTCGATCAGAGCGGAAGATTGGGCGCTACCGCGCCGCTGCGTTCCCGACGCCCAGCGCGAAGCCCTTCGGAACCGCCGCGTGCACGTCAGCAAGATCACAGGGAGTATGCTGGCGCCCTTGTTTCCTGACCTGGCTGCGATCGATCCGGTCGGTGACGAATGCGTCGAGGCGATCGCCCTGGGCATGGCCCAGGCGGCGACGATCCAGTCCGCTGCTGCCTGGATACTCGACCAGCCGGCGATCGACGCCGTGTTCGTCCATCACCCGTGGCTGCACCAGGTCAGGCTGGCCTTCGACTCCCGCCCGGAGGCGCGCTATCGGAACGTCGTTTCGTCCGCGTGGCGCTTCCTGGATTCTCTTGTCGGGGCGTTGGCCAGGCAGGTTGGGAAGGAGTGCCTCGTCCTGCTGGTGTCGGCCGGGTGGCGCTCCTCGCCAGGAGTGATCCTGACGGCGAATTCGGGCGTCGCTCCTCACCCAGAAATCCAGGGCGCGGGTGTCCTCGACATTGCGCCGACGGTGCTGGCTCGGTTCGGACTCGAGGATCGCAGCCTGGTCGGACGGCGCCTTGCCGTTGTCGATGCGCCTACTTCGCCCCGGCCGGCGCCGTCACCGCCGGCGGAGATCCCGGAGAAGCCCGACGCCATGATGGTCTATGCCCTGCGCAAACATGGTTACCGGCCACCGCCGTGGCCGGGCGGCGCGTGGAAGGCGCAGGGCCTCGCCGAACTTGCACTGATGTTGCTGGATCGAAGTCCGGCGTCGGCGCTGAAGGCGGCGAACGCCGCTCTGTTCCACGTTCCCGAAGACGTCACCGCCCTGCGGATCAAGACCCGCGCGCACGTGGCGCTCGGGGAAGCGGAGCCTCTGCCCCGCCTGGGCGATGCATTGCTGAAATTGGCGCCGGATCGAGGTTGGGGCGCCCTGGCGCACGGCGCCTTTCACGTCCTGCGCGGAGAGCCCAGCCTGGCGGCGCCGTGGCTCCTGAAGGCCGAGGGGGATCCCGATGTGGGAACCCTAATGAGCACGGCCGCGGTGTGGCTGGCGGCGTCGCGCCCTGCCGCGGCCCGGCGCGTCTTCAGCGCGATACTGGTCAAGGATCCCGACAACGTCGCAGCTTTGATCGGCCTCGCCATGGGCTCGATCGCCGCGCGGGACTTCCTTGGCGCCGAAAAGCGGCTGGTACAGGCGCTGAAAGTGGACCCGGGTCGCCCTGCCATCTACCTCCAGCTGGCGCAGGCTTACGCCCGTACGTCGCGCAAATCCGAGGCGGATCGCGCCGCGGAATACGCCGTCCGGCTAGGCGCGCCTCCCGCGCTGGCGGCCGCAGCCCGCGCTGGCCAGCTGCGTGGATGAAGCGGGGCGGACGCCGAGCGACCGCCCCGCCTTGAGATCAGCCGAAGATCTTCGCCGCGGTGCGGGCGACGAGCTCGCCCTGGTGGCGGGCGCCGGCGAGTTCGATTTCGCTGGGCTGACGGCTGCCGTCCGGAGCGGCGATGGTCGTTGCGCCGTAGGGCGCGCCGCCGACGATCTCCGCCAGGGTCATCTGTCCCTGATGGCTGTAGGGCAGGCCGACGATGACCATGCCGAAGTGCAGCAGGTTGGTGATGATCGAGAACAGCGTCATCTCGTTGCCGCCGTGCTGACTGCCCGAAGACGTGAATGCGGCGCCGACCTTTCCGATAAGCCGCCCGCTCGCCCACAGGCCTCCGGCCTGATCGAGGAAGGTCGCCATCTGCGATGGCATGCGGCCGAAGCGGGTCGGGGCGCCGATGACGACCGCGTCGTAGTCGGCGAGATCGCTGACCTGGGCGATAGGCGCGGCTTGGTCGAGCTTGAAATGGGCCGCGCGGGCGACCTCCTCCGGCGTCGTCTCGGGCACGCGTTTGACGTCCGCAGTCGCGCCGGCGCTCCGCGCACCCTCGGCGATCGCGTGCGCCATCGTCTCGATGTGTCCGTAGCTCGAGTAGTAGAGAACCAGCACCCTTGCCATCGCGAACTCCTCTGGAACGGAGCCTAAACGCCCCGCGTGAGGCGACGTATTCCGCCAGGGATTCACCCGGAAGAGCCGGCTACGCTAGGCAGCGTCCCAACGCTGCAACGATCGGCGCGACGGCGAACCCTTCGCCAAGCGGGACCGGTTCAGGCCCCGCCTTCCGGCAGTTCGCCCATGGCCGATTGAAGGTAGTTCGTCTCGCCCAGGCTCGCGAGCAGGCTCTGCTGCGTCTCCAGCCAGTCGATGTGCTCTTCAGTGTCCTCGAGAATGCGTTCGAGGATTTCGCGGCTCACGTAGTCGCGCTCTGTCTCGCAGTGGGCGATGCCGGCCACGAGCGTCCTGCGTCCCGCGCTTTCGAGCGCTAGGTCCGCCGCAATGCACTCCGAAACGGCCTCGCCGATGCTGAGCTTGTGGAGATCCTGCAGGTTGGGCAGGCCTTCGAGGAACAGGATGCGCTTGATGAGCATGTCGGCATGCTTCATCTCGCTGATCGACTCGTCGTAGGTGAGCTTGCCGAGGCGCTCGAAGCCCCAGTTCTGGTACATGCGGGCGTGCAGGAAATACTGGTTTACCGACGTCAACTCGTTGGTGAGGACGTCGTTCAACACCGCGATGACGCCTGCCTGCGGACGCATGGAACCCTGCCGTCCTTCCTATTCGGCGGCGTAAAGCAGGGATTGCTCCACCTGTTCGATCATCCGCCGGATGTCAGGCACGCACTTGACGCATCTTGGCGTCGCTTGGCAACGGCGGAAGACTTCCGCCGGGCGCTTGGCGCCAGACTCGATCGCCGCGCACGCGTCGCGCTCACGGATACCATTGCAGTTACACACGTACATGAGGCGGCGCGGACCTTTCAGGCGTCTGCGTGCAGCATCTAGCGCATCCTGGCGCATTTGCAACTCATTCGCATCTGAGGCCTGCCGTCGCAGGCGGCGGCGACGCTTCCACAGCGCAGCGCCTTGACTTGGAAGGCGGCGCCAAGTGACTGATCGGCCATGACGACCCCTGCCGAAGCTTGCGCGACCCCCGAGGAGGCGCGGCGGTTTCTCGCCGAACACCCCCAGATCGAGGTGTTCGAGATCCTCTTCACATCCATGTCCGGGGTCCCGCGGGGCAAGCGGCTCCGCCGCCACGAGCTGATGGCCGTCTACGAGTACGGCCGGTTCCTGCCCGGCTCGGTGCTCGTGGGCGACATCACCGGGCAGGATGTCGAAGCGACGGGCCTGGTCTGGGAAGACGGCGATGCCGACCGGGTCTTGCGGCCGGCTCCCGGCACGCTTGTCCCGGCGCCATGGCTGGGCGCCGACACGGGGCAGGTTGTCACCTCGATGTATGAGCTCGACGGGCGGGCCAACGATCTCGACCCCCGCCATGTGCTGCGTCGCGTGCTGGACCGTTTTGCGGCGGACGGCCTCACGCCGGTCGTCGCTTGCGAGCTCGAGTTCTATCTTGTGGATTCGGCTCGCACGGCCGCTGGCGGAATCGATTTGGCCGGGGCCGTCGGGACCGGAGAGCGGCCAATCCTGCACGGCGTCTACGGGCTGCGCGAGCTGGAGGACCAGGCGCCCTACTTGCGCGACCTCTGGTCCGCGGCCGACGCCCAGGGCGTGCCGCTGGAGGGCGCGATCTCGGAATATGCCCCCGGGCAGCTGGAGCTCACCCTGCGCCACGGGCCCGACGCCCTCCGGGCGGCGGACGAGGCGGTGATGTACAAGCGGATCGCCAAGGGCGTCGCCGCTCGCCACGGTCTCGAGGCGACCTTCATGGCCAAGCCGTTCACCGGGCGCGCAGGCAGCGGCATGCACTTGCATGTGAGCGTGCAGGACGCCACGGGCGCCAACATCTTCGCAAGCGAAGACCCCGCGGGAAACGACCAGCTTCGCCACGCGGTCGGAGGATTGAAGGCGACACTCGCTGACGGCATGGCGATCTTCGCCCCGAACGCCAATTCCTACCGCCGCTTCCGCGCCAACTCCTATGCGCCCGTGGCGCCGACCTGGGGCGTGAACAACCGCACTGTGTCGCTGCGCGTACCGGCCGGGCCGCCGTCGAGTCGCCACATCGAGCACCGAGTGGCCGGCGCCGACGCCAACCCGTACCTCGCTTTGGCGGCCCTGCTGGCTGGGGTCCATCATGGGCTGACAGGCAAGGTCGACCCAGGTCCACCCGTGGTCGGTGACGGCTACGCGGCGGCGGCGAAAATGGATTTGCGACTGCCGTCGAACTGGTTCGCGGCGACCGACGCCTTCGATCGATCGACGGTGATGCGCGATTACCTTGGCGGCCGGTTCGTCGACATGTTCTGCACGGTCAAGCGCACCGAGCAGGACAGGTTCTTCGAGGTGGTCCAACCCCTCGACTACGACTGGTGCCTGAAGAACGCATGATCCCAGGCCTCCCCGCTCGACCGCCGCGTCCCAATCGCCGCTCCCTCCTGGCGGCGCTCGGCGCGGCGGCCGCCGGGATCTCGTTCGGCGGACTAGAGGGTTGCGAGCGCGCGGAGGCTATTGGCCACAATGGCGAGCCGCTGCGGCTGAACCTCTACAACTGGGACACCTACATGGGGGCGACGACCCTGGCCGATTTCCGCAAGGCCACGGGGATCGCGGTGAAGATGAGCCTCTTCGCCTCCAACGACGAACTCTTCGCCAAGCTGCGAGCCGGCAATCCTGGCTTCGACGTCATTGTGCCGTCGAACGAATACGTCACCCGCCTGCGCATCGCCGGACTGCTGCAGCCGCTGGACCTTTCGAAGATCCCCAACCGGGTGAATCTGCTACCGAGCTTCCGCAATCCGCTGTTCGATCCCGGGCGGCGCTGGTCGATGCCCTACACCTGGCTGGTGCTGGGGATCGGCTATCGCAAGTCGAAGATGGACGGCGTGCCCGACAGCTGGAAATGGGTGCTGGACAGCGACCGCTATAAGGGCCGCATCGGCGTCTTCTCGGAAGCCGACGACATGATCGAGCTGGGGGCCAAGTACCTTGGTTACTCGGTGCGCAACATCCCGGTTCCGGTGATCGATCGCGTCGCGCAGATGTACATCCGCCAGAAGCCGAACATAAAGATTTTCCATCACGACGAAGGGCAGGACCTGTTGCTCTCGGGGGATATCGACATCGTCATGGAGTACAATGGCGATATCGCGCAGGTGATGACCGAGGATTCCGACCTCGACTTCGTCGTCCCGCGTGAGGGCAGCCTCCTCAACTCCGACTGTTTGTGTGTCCCGGCAGGCGCGCCGCGGCCGGACAACGCTCACAAGTTCATCAACTTCGTGCTCGACGCGCACAACGGCGCGGAGATCTATGAGACGATCAAATATCCCACGCCCAATGAGGCGGCTCTGGCGCTGATGCCGCCGGACTATCGCGAAAATCCGGTGATCTTCCCGCCGCCGGCGGTGATGGCGCGCTGCGAATACGCCGACTTCGAGGGCCTGGAGCGCGCCCACCTCTTCGACGAAACCGTCACCCGGATCTTCGCCGCATGAGGGACTGCGCCATCTCGATCCTCCCCCATAGAGCGAAGCGGAATGGGGGAGGGGGACCCCGAAGGGGTGGAGGGGGCTGGGTTCTCGTCCAACTTCCCGCGGCAACCGGGTCCGGATGCCCTGGCCGGCGCCCGAGCGGCGGCAGCCCCCTCCACCGCTTCGCGGTCCCCCTCCCCCGCACGCGGGGGAGGATCCAAGTCGGCGCTTCCCATGGATGAGCCTGTCGGCCGGTCGCGCGGTGTTTTCGCGGTGCTCGCTTCGCCGCCGGTGCTCTGGCTCGTCGTCTTCTTCCTCGTCCCGCTGTCGATCATCTGGGCCTACAGCTTCGGCCAGAACATCAGCCTCACGCGCATCGCCGTGGACGGGAGCTTGGGCAACTACGCCCACGCGTTGCGACCGCTCTATCTGGGCATCATCGGCAAGTCCCTGTGGTTCGCCGCCGTGACCACGCTGCTCTGCCTGATCGTCGGGTTTCCGGTGGCCGTGGCGATCAGCTTCGCCAGTCCAAGGACCAAGGCCTGGCTCCTGCTGCTGGTCATGCTGCCGTTCTGGACCAACCTCTTGATCCGGACCTACGCCCTGATGGCGGTCCTGCGCACCGAGGGCTACGTGAATGCCCTCCTCGGGTTCGGCTGGAAGGGCCTGGCGGCCCTGGCGGCGCTCGTCGGCCTGCACATGCCGCCATTCACGCCGCTTGAGCTGCTGCACAACGACTTCGCCGTCGTGTTCGGTCTGGTCTACGTCCAGCTCCCCTTCATGGTGCTGCCGCTCTACGCCGCGCTCGACCGTCTCGACCGGTCCCTGATCGAGGCAAGCCTGGACCTCGGCTCGGGCCATCTGACGGCGTTCGCCAGGGTCGTGATCCCCCTGGCGACGCCGGGGATCATCTCGGGCGTGCTGGTGACATTGATCCCCTCGATCGGGGCCTATCTGACCCCGGACTTGCTCGGCGGTCCCTCGAGCATGATGATCGCCAACGTCATCGAGCGGCAGTTCAAGGCGGCTGACGACTGGCCGTTCGGCGCCGCCCTCTCGTTCCTGCTGATGTACCTGACCTTCGCCGCCATGGCCGCCCAGGCCTTCGCCGGCCGGCGCCGGAGATCGGCGTGAGGTCGCCGACCGGACCGCTCGACTATCTGCGCCGCTGGCCGTTGCAGGTCTGGCTGGCGACCACGGCCGTGTTCCTCTACGCGCCGCTGATCACCCTGATGGCGTTCAGCTTCAACGACAGCAAGCGCAACATCGTCTGGCGCGGCTTCACCCTGAAATACTACGCCCTGACCTTCGCCGACGCCGACCTGATCCAGGCCTTCGTCAACTCCCTCACCATCGCGCTCGTCTCCACTGTCGTCAGCACGATCCTGGGCGCGATGACGGCCCTCTTGATGTGGCGCTTCCGCTTCCCCGGAAAGGCGGCCCTCGACGGCGCGCTAGGCCTGCCGATCGTGGTGCCGGAGATCTGCATGGGCGTCGCCATGCTGGTGTTCTTCACCGAGATCGTGCCCTGGCCGACCGAGGCGCCCTGGCCGCTGAACCTCGGCTCGATCATCATTTCGCACATATCCTTCTCGTTCAGTTTCGTCGCCGTGGTGGTGCGCGGGCGCCTCGCCTCGTTCGACCGGTCCCTGGAGGAGGCGGCGCGGGACCTTGGCGCCGGCGAGTGGCGGATCTTCCGCGAGGTGCTGGTCCCTCACATGCAGCCGGGGCTGATCGCCGGCGCCCTGCTCGCCTTCACCCTCAGCCTGGATGACTTCGTCATCACCTTCTTCACCTCGGGGCCGGATACGACGACCTTCCCGATCAAGGTCTATTCGATGGTGCGCTTCTCGGTGACGCCAGAGGTGAATGCGGCCTCCACCCTGCTGATCATCACCACCGTGGCCTTGACGGCCCTGGCCCTATGGCTGCAAGGGCCGGGCGTGACGCAGGCGCCTCAGGCGGGGGAGGGGCTTCTTCCGTGAACGGACCGATCATCCGCTTCGAGGGCGTTGGCAAGGCGTTCGGCCGCACCAAGGCGGTCGACGACGTCACGCTGGAGGTGGAGGAGGGCGAGTTCTTCTGCCTGCTGGGGCCCTCGGGCTGCGGCAAGACCACGCTGCTGCGCATGCTGGCCGGCTTCGAGACGCCCACGTCCGGTCGCATCCTCATCGACGACGCCGATGTCAGCCTGACGCCGCCTAACAAGCGGCCGGTGAACATGGTGTTCCAGTCCTACGCCATCTTCCCGCACATGAGCGTGGCGGAGAACGTCGCCTTCGGCCTGCGGATCGATCGGGTCCCTGGTCCAGAGCGCCGTCAGCGCGTGGAGGAGGCGCTCGCCCTGGTGAAGCTGGACGGCTTCGGCGGCCGGCGGCCCGACCAGCTCTCGGGCGGCCAGCGACAGCGCGTGGCCCTGGCGCGAGCGCTGGTGAAGCGGCCGCGGGTGCTGCTGCTCGACGAGCCGCTTTCCGCCCTCGACGCCAAGCTGCGCGAAGCGATGCGGGTTGAACTCGCCCAGCTGCAGGCGAGCGTCGGGGTCACCTTCCTGATGGTCACCCACGACCAGGAGGAGGCGATGGCCATGGCCAGTCGCTGCGCGGTGATGCACGAGGGCCGGCTCGAGCAGGTTGCGCCGCCCGCGGACATCTATGAGCGGCCCGCCTCTCGCTTCGTCGCGGACTTCATCGGCCAGGTGAACCTGTTCGAAGGCGTCGTCGTCGAGACGAAGGCGGGGCGCGTGCGGGTCGAGTCCGTAGATCTGCCGGCGCCTATCGACGCGCCATTGGAGGCGGAGGTTCAAGCCGGGCAGGCCGTCTGGATCGCCCTGCGGCCTGAGGCGATCGACCTGTGGCCCCGCGACGGGGAGGTGGAAGGTTCGGCCGCGCGGGCGACGCCCGCCCGCGCGGCCGCGGCGGTGGTGCGGCGGGCAACCTATCTTGGCGTGGCCTCGGTCGTGGAGGTCGAGCTGCCGAGCGGACGGCTGATCCGCGCCCAGCATCCCAATCGCGGGCGTCGCCAGACGGACTTCCGCCCGGATGACCCGGTATGGCTGACGTGGGAAGCAGGCGCGCCATGCCTGTTGCTGAAGTAAGACGGCCGGCCCCCGCGGCCGACAGGAAGGGACCTGCATGAGCCGACCCGTGCTCGGGATCACCTGCTGCAACCGGCAGATCGGAAGCGAGGCGGCCCAGTCGGTCATGGACCGCTACGTCCGCGCTGCGATGACCTTTGCCGACGCCTCGGCCCTGCTGGCGCCGGCGATTCCGGAACTGATGGACCTGGACGAGGTCGCCGCGCGGCTCGACGGCCTGCTTCTGACCGGCAGCCCCTCGAACATCGAGACGGCCCGCTACGGCGAGGCGGCGCCGGACGCGGCCGGCCCATTCGATCCGGGGCGCGACGCGGTCGCGCTTGGGCTGATCGAGGCCATGGTCGCCAAGGGCAAGCCTGTCTTCGGCATCTGCCGCGGCTTCCAGGAGATCAACGTCGCTTTCGGCGGCACGCTCGCGCGCGATGTCGGCGCGGCCGAGGCGCTCGCCCACCATGCGCCGGCCGACGTCGACCTCGAGGGCATGTTCTCCCACCGGCACGAAGTGTCTCTCGCCCCCGAAGGGGTGCTCGCCAAGGCGAGCGGAAGCGACCGGATGATGGTCAACTCCGTGCACTACCAGGGCGTCGAGCGGCTGGGTCGCGACCTGATGGTCGAAGCGCGGGCGCCCGACGGCTTGGTGGAGGCGGTGTCGGCCCGGATCGGCGGCGCCTCCATACTGGCTGTGCAATGGCACCCCGAATGGCGTACGCAGGAGGACGCCGCCTCGCAGCTCGTGTTCCGCCTGCTCGGTCGGGCCCTGCGCGGGGAGCGTCTCGAAACGACAGCCTAGGAGGACGCATGCCCGCCGCCCTGCGCAACTACGATATCCCGGAGCTTCGGCGGCTGGACGTCGCGCACCATCTGCCTGCCCAGGCCGACTACGCCCTTCTCCAGCGCATGGGCGGCAGCCGGATCATCACCCGCTCGGAGGGCTGCTGGATCCACGACGGGGAGGGCCACGCCCTGCTCGACGCCATGGCAGGGCTCTGGTGCATGCAGGTCGGCCATGGGCGCGAGGAGCTCGCCCGCGCCGCGTACGACCAGATGACGGAGCTGGCCTACTACAACACCTTCTTCAAGACGGCCGCGCCGCCGACCGTGCAGCTCGCGGCGAAGGTGGCTTCGTTGCTCGGGCCACCGTTCACCCACGTCTTCTTCAACAGCTCAGGATCCGAGGCCGTCGACACGGCCCTGCGCATGACCCGCTACTACTGGCAGGCGAAAGGCGAGCCGCAGCGGACGGTCATGATCGGCCGCATCAACGGCTATCACGGCTCGACCATCGGCGGCGTCAGCATGGGCGGGATGGGCGCGATGCGAGCCCAGGGTGGCCCCTGGTTGCCCGACATCGAGCACATCATGCAGCCCTACGCCTTCGAGCATCCGGACGAGGATCCGGAGGCGTTCGGCCTGCGCGCCGCGCGGGCGCTCGAGGATCGGATCCTGGAGGTGGGACCCGAGCGGGTCGCCGCCTTCATGGGCGAGCCGGTGCAGGGGGCGGGCGGAGTGATCATCCCGCCGGCGACCTATTGGCCGGAGATCGAGAGGATCTGCCGCAAGTACGGCATCCTGCTGATCTGCGACGAGGTGATCTGCGGGTTTGGACGCCTCGGTCAGTGGTTCGGCTTCCAGCACTTCGGCGTATCGCCCGACCTGGTGACGATGGCCAAGGGGATCTCCTCTGGCTACCTGCCGATGTCGGCTGTCGGCGTGGCGGGGCATGTCGTGGAGACGCTGCGGGCGGCCGACACCGACTTCGTCCACGGCTACACCTATTCCGGGCACCCCACCTGCGCGGCCGTGGCTCTGCAGAACCTCGAGATCATGGAGCGCGAGGACCTCGTCCGCCGGACCCGCGAGGACGCCGGCCCCTATCTCGCGCAACGCCTTGCCACTCTCGTCGACCATCCCCTCGTCGGCCAGGTGCGGTCGCTCGGCCTGATCGGCGGGGTGGAGATCGTCGCCGACAAGGCGAGCCGCGCCCGCTTCGGCGGCAAGGAAGGCAACGCCGGGCCAATCGTCCGCGACCACTGCATCGCCGATGGGCTGATGGTCCGCGGCATCCGCGACACGATCGTGATGAGCCCGCCGCTGATCATCAGCCACGCGGAGATCGACCGGATCGTCGAAGTCATCCGCGGCGCCCTGGACGCCGCGAAGCCGATCCTGGCGGAGAAGTTCGCGGCTTAAATCTGCTTCTACGCCTCCCTACCGCTCGCCATCCCGGGCCGCAGCGAAGCGGAGCGCAGCGTGGACCCGGGACCCCAGGAGACTGGGCGAGGCGCTTCGGTTCGCGAACCTTGCCGTGCGTCCCAGTCCCCTGGGTCCAGCATCTCCGCTCCACTTCGTTTCGACGACCGCGATATTTGCGATAGTGCCGGAGATGACAGGCTCCACGGACCATCTCGACGTCATCGTCGTCGGCGCCGGGCCGGCGGGTTGCGCCGCCGCCTACGATCTCGCGGACGCCGGCCTTTCGGTGCGCCTGCTGGATCGCAAGTCATTCCCTCGGCCCAAGCCGTGCGCCGGCGCAGTGACGGTGAAGGCCCTCAAACGGTTGCGCTATTCCATTGCTCCGGTCGTCCGCTACGTCGCACGCGATCTGGAGGTGACCCTGAGGGGCGAGCGGGTGCGTCACTTCAGGAGCCGTCACCCGGTCATCGCAATGACGGTGCGCGAGGAGCTGGATACCTTCTGCCTCGAGGCGACTCGGGCTCGCGGCGCCGATTTCCGCATCACGCGGGATATCGCTGAGATCATCGAAGACGAGTCGGGCGTCACCTTGGTCACCTCCGAGGGGGATTCACTTCGCGCTGCGTTCATCGTGGGCGCGGATGGCGCCAACAGCCGCGTGAGAAAGCTGATCGGAGACGCACGGGTCGCTCGGGCCTGGGCGCTCGAGGGTGATGTGGACGCCCGCTCCGCGAAAGCTCTGCGCGTGACGCGGTTCGACTTTGCCCAGGTCGCCAACGGCTATGGCTGGGTGTTTCCCAAAGGCGACCACCTCAACGTCGGACTCTACGCCCGCAGTCCCGAAGCCGCCTTCGGACCGGCTGACGTCATCGGCTACGCTCGCCAGGTCCTGGGAACCGAGGATGTGGGGCGGATCGTAGGTCATCCGCTCGGCGTCGGCGGCGAGACGTACGCGCCCGCACGGCGGGTGTTCCTCACCGGCGACGCTGCCGGCGGGGCTGAGCCGATGCTGGGAGAAGGCATCCATAACGCCATCAAGTCCGGCCAATTGGCCGCCGAGGCGATCGTGGGCGAGGTCCGCGGAGGCGTCGACGCGCAGACGACCTATCGCCGTCGCCTGAAGGCGATCCGCGCCGACCTGAGGGCCTGCGCCATGGCGTCCGACTGGTTCTACCGACGCCAGCCGCGGGGCTTCAGGGGACTATCGAACCGCGTGGCGCGCACGTCGCTGATGCGGGGTTTCGCGGCCGGCAAAACCTTCCACGACATCTTCTGGACCTTTCCGCTGTCGCCTTTCTACGCAATCGACCCCGTCGAGACTCTCGCCCAGTTCGAGAGGGAATCTGGGCAGGTCGCGTCAGAACTCGCCATCACAAGAGCAGGATAGATCGATGGGCGCCCGTTTCAGTCTCGAGTCCACGCTCACCTGTCCGGAGTGCGGGGCGGTGAAGACCGAGACGATGCCCACCGACGCCTGCCAGTACTTCTATGACTGCACCGGCTGCGGAGTCGTGCTTCGCCCCAAGCCCGGCGACTGCTGCGTCTTCTGTTCCTACGGGACCGTGCCGTGCCCGCCGGTCCAGCTGGAGGGCCGCGAAGCTTGCTGCGGCCGGAGGCGGGAAAGCTTGAGCTTAACAGCGGCCGAGCGTTGACGGCGCGCCACGACGCCAGTCACAACAGGCGAAGGCAGACGCCGCTTCGGAGACGCCATGGACGATCTGGCGACGTGGGTGCGCGAGCGGGGGATCGCGGAGGTCGAGTGCCTCGTCCCAGACATCAACGGCGTGTTGCGAGGCAAGGTCCTGCCCGCCGCCAAGCTGCTCCAGTCACTGAAGGACGGCTCCCTTCGGCTGCCCAGCAGCGTGTTTCAGGTGACCGTCACCGGCGACTATGCCGGATCGGAGGACGATCCGGAGTCCTTCTCCGACCCTGACATGGTGCTGCGCCCGGACGTGGCCACGGCTCGCGTGGCGCCGGGCCTAAATACGCCGACCGCCTTCGTCTTCGCCGACACGCTGCATGCCGACGGCACGCCCTGGACCGTCTCCCCACGCCACGTGCTCGCGCGCGTCTTGGAACTCTACGCCACCAAAGGCTGGCGGCCGGTCATCGCTCCGGAGCTGGAGTTCTATCTCACGGCCATGAACACCGATCCGGACCTGCCGCTGACGCCGCCGACGGGTCGCTCGGGGCGGGCGGAGACGGCCCCGCAGCCCTACGGGCTCGAAGCGGTGACCGAGTACGAGGAGATCATCGACGCGATCTACGAGCACTCGGAGGTTGCAGGGCTGGCGATTGACACCATGATCCATGAGTCGGGGACGGCCCAGCTCGAGATCAACTTCCTGCATGGCGAGCCTATCTCGCTGTGCGATCAGGTCCTGGTGTTCAAGCGTATCGTCCGACAGGTCGCCTTGGCTCACGGTCTCTACGCGACGTTCATGGCCAAGCCGATGGAGCACCAGCCCGGCAGCGCCATGCACCTGCACATCTCGGTGGAGGACAGCGCCGGAGAAAACCTTTTCGCGACGCCGAACGGCGCCGACAGCCCGCTGTTCACGAAGTTCATTGGCGGCCTACAGGCCTACCTGCCAAGCGTCGTCCCGCTGTTCGCGCCGAACGTGAACTCCTTCCGGCGCATGCGGCCCAGCCACAGCGCGCCGATCAACGTGCAATGGGGTCGCGATAACCGCTCGTGCGGGCTGCGCCTGCCGATTTCCGATCGCCAGAACCGAAGGATCGAGAACCGCTTGCCGGGGGCGGACGCGAATCCCTACCTGGCCATGGGGGCCGCTCTGATCTGCGGCTGGCTGGGGATCGAGCAGGGCCTGGAGCCGTCGCCGCCCGAGACCGGGAACGCTTACCTCCGCCAACGCACCCTGCCACAGAACCTCGAGGAGGGCATGGAGCGGCTCGCCGCCTGCACGCCGGTCCGCGAGATCCTCGGCGAGGCCTTCTTCCGCGCCTTCGTCTCGATCAAGGAGGCCGAGCTCGAGGCCTGGCGCGGGGTGATCAGCTCGTGGGAGCGGGACCACCTGCTCCTGAAGGTCTAAGCTTGGGCTTCAACGATCAGCTTGGGATGGCGAACTCGTGGTACGCCGAGACGGCGACCCCCGCACCGAGCCGGCCGTCGCTGACCGAAGACCGGGAAGTCGACCTGGTCATCGTGGGCGGCGGGTGCACAGGGCTTTCCGCAGCGCTCCATGCCGCCGAGCGGGGCATGTCGGTCGTCCTGCTGGAGGGCGGCCGCATCGGGTGGGGCGCGTCCGGCCGCAATGGCGGACAGATGATCCCGGGTCTGCGCAAAAGCGCGGTGGAGCTGCGCGAGGCCCTCGGCCTCGATCGGGCGCGCGCCCTGCTCGATCTGGCCTTCGAAGCCCGCAGCCTGGTGCTCGAACTGATCGCGCGTCACGCGATCGACTGCGATCTGCGTCTCACCGGGCACATCCTTGGCGCGGCAAAGGCCTCGGACCTGCGGTGGATGGAGGCCGAGGCGGAGTGCCTGGGAGGCCAGATGGCCTATCCGCACGTCGAGGTGCTGTCGGCGGCCCAGACCCGCGCGGAGGTGGCGACCGAGTACCACGGCGCACTCGTCGATCGCCTCGGCGGACACATGCATCCGTTGAACTACGCGCTTGGCATGGCGCAGGCGGCGGAAGCGGCGGGCGCCGCGATCTTCGAGGACTCGCCGGCGATGGCGATCGGGGAAACGTCAGCCGGCGTCGAGGTGAGCGTCGGACAGTTGAGGGTGCGGGCGAAGCAGGCGATGCTCGCGGGTGACGCTCTGCTGCACGGGATCGATGCGGCCGTGGAGCGGCGGATCATGCCGGTCGCCAACTATCTGGTCGCCACGGCGCCCCTGGCCGACCCTGCCGCCATCATCGCCCACGACCAGGCGGTTTCGGACAGCCGCTTTGTGGTGAACTACTACCGCCTCAGCCGCGACGGTCGCCTGATCTTCGGGGGAGGGGAGCGCTACTCGCCCGACCCGCCGGCGGATATCGCCGCCTTCGTGCGACCGCACCTGGAGCGGGTGTTTCCGCAGCTCTCGGGCGTCAGGATCGATCACGCCTGGGGCGGGCTCGTCTCGATCACGCGCTCGCGCCTGCCGCACTTGGGCCGTCACGGCGAGGTGGTGTTCGCCCACGGCTATTCGGGACAAGGGGTTCTGCTCTCCACGCTGGCGGGAAGACTGGCCGTGGAGGCGGTCTGCTGCGACGTCGACCGCTTCGCCCGTTTCGCCTCCTTGGCGCCGCCGCCGTTCCCGGGCGGCGAAGCCTTGCGCGGCCCCCTCCACACGATGGGAATGCTTTGGTACGCCTTGCGTGACAGGCTTTGATTTTCCTCGACTTCCAGAGGCTCCGATGAGCGACGGCCGCGACGACAAATCCCTGGGAATGAGCCGGCCGATCCGGCGACGAGACTTCCTGCAAGGCGCGGCTGTGGCGGTCGGCGCGTTGGGAGCCGGGCTGCACGCCAGCGCCGCCGACGCGGATTGGCCGCAGGATCTCGTTGGCTACTATCCGCCGACCCTAACGGGCATGCGCGGCAGCCATCCTGGGTCTTTCGAGAACGCCCACCGCCTGCGCGACGGGGACTTCTGGTCCGACGAAGGACCGGGCCGCACGCTGGATGAGACCTACGACCTCATCATCGTCGGCGGCGGGATAAGCGGCCTCTCGGCGGCGCACTTCTGGCGCCAGTCGCGGCCGTCGGCGCGGATCCTGATCCTGGACAACCACGACGACTTTGGCGGCCACGCCAAACGCAACGAGTTCCATCTGGACGGCAAGCTGCACCTGCTGAACGGCGGCACCCTGGAGATCGACAGCCCTCGGCCGTACAGCGCCGTCGCGGGCGGTCTGATCAAGACGCTTGGCATCGACCCGGTGGGGTTGAGCCGGACCTGCGACCAGAACGAGATCTATCAAAATCTCAACCTGGGCCACGGGGTGTTCTTCGACAAGGAGACCTTCGGGACCGACGCCCTCGTGGCGGGCGCGCCCAACCGCTACGCGGGGACGGAAGGGTCCTGGCCCGACTTCGTTTCCCGAGCGCCCCTGCCGCAGGCGGCGCGGGACGACATCGTGCGGATCGAGACCGCCAAGGTCGATTACATGCCCGGCATGACGTCGGCTCAGAAGAAGGACGCCCTCTCGCGGATGAGCTACCGCGACTACCTGGGCAAGGTCGCCAAGGTCCATCCGCTGGTCCTGGACTTCTACCAGACCCACACCCAGGGCGAGTGGGGCGTAGGCATAGACGCCGTCTCGGCCCTCGACTGCTGGGGCTTCTTCATGCCTGGGTTCCAGGGCCTCAAGCTCGATCCCGGCCCGGCGCCGCGGATGAGCTACACGCCCGCCGGCTACTGCCAGGGCGGCTCCTACGTCTTCCATTTCCCGGACGGGAACGCGACCATCGCGCGGCTGCTGGTGCGCGACCTGGTCCCAGCCGCAGTGCCGGGAAGCGACTGCCGCGACGTAGTCACCGCACGGGTGGACTACTCACAGCTCGACCGGGCACAGAATCCGGTGCGGATCCGGCTCTCGAGCCTTGTTGTCGGCGCAAAGAACCTGGGCGATCCGGCGCACCCGGACGGCGTGCAGATCGCCTATGTCCGCGGCGATCGGGTGCTTCGCGTGCGCGGTCGCGCCTGCGTCCTGGCCTCTTGGAACATGATGATCCCGTATCTCTGTCCAGAGTTGCCGGAGGCGCAGAAGGCGGCGCTGCATCAGATCGTCAAGACTCCGCTGGTCTACACCTCCGTCGCCCTGCGCAACTGGACGGCCTTCCACAAGCTCGGCGTGGCCGGCGTGACGGCGCCGGGCGGCTACCACACCTCCTTCCAGCTCAACTGGCCGGTGGACATCGGCGGCTACTCGGCCGAGCGCGATCCCGAAAAGCCGATCCTCCTCCACATGACCCGCACGCCGTGCCATCCGGGGTTGTCTGAGCACGAGCAGAACAAGGCCGGCCGCGCCGAGCTGCTGACGACGCCGTTCGACACCTTCGAGCGGGAGATCCGGGCCCAGCTCGGGCGCACGTTGCAGGGCGGCGGCTTCGATCCGGCGCGGGACATCACCGCCATCACCGTCAACCGGTGGCCGCACGGCTATGCGCCGGAGTGGAATCCGCTGTGGGGCCAGGTCTATCCGCCGGGCCAGGCTCCCAACGAGATCGGCCGCCAGCGCTTTGGCCTGATCGCCATCGCCAACTCCGACGCCGGCGCAGCGGCCTACACCGACTGCGCCATCGACCAGGCCCACAGGGCCGTGGGAGAACTGCTGGCCTTGTGAGACGAAGACTGGAGCGATGCGCATCGCCATCAGCGGCGCGGGGGTGGCGGGACCGACCCTGGCCTGGTGGCTGCTGCGCGCGGGCCATCAGCCGACCCTGATTGAAGCCGCGCCGGTCTTGCGCACCGGCGGCTATGTCATCGACTTCTGGGGCGTGGGCTACACCGTCGCGGAGCGAATGGGACTGCTGCCGGCCATTCATGACGCCGGTTATCGCGTGCAGGCGGCAAGATTTCTGGATGCGCGCGGGCGCGAGGCGGGAGCCTTTCCAATCAAGCGCCTTGAACGCGTGATCGGCAACCGGTTCGTCAGCTTGCCTCGCGGCGAACTGGCGGCCCTGATCCACGCCAGCATTGACGGCCGCGTCGAGACCCTGTTCGGAACCACGATCAGTTCCATCGAGCAGGCGGATGATCATGTGCGTGTCGGTCTCTCGAACGGCGACGTCCGCACATTCGATTTCGTCGTCGGCGCCGACGGGCTGCATTCGACCGTCCGCACCCTGACGTTCGGACCGATCGAGCGTTTCGAGCGCCGGCTCGGCTATCGGGTCGCCGCCTTCGACGCGCCCGGCTATCGGCCACGCGAGGAGCTGGCCTACGTCACCCATAGCGAGGCTGGGCGGATGATCGCCCGCTTCGCCCTGCGCGGCGACCGGACCGCCATCCTGCTGGTGTTCACCTCCGATCGGCTCACGGGGTCGATCCCGCGCGAGCTGGCCGATCGGAAGGCAGCGATTGAGCGGGCTTTCGCGGACATGCGCTGGGAGTGGCCATCCATTGCGGCCGCGCTCGACGTCGCCGAGGAGGTCTATCTCGACGATCTCAGCCAGATCGTGATGGACCGGTGGTCGTCGGGGCGCGTCTGCATGATCGGTGACGCGGCGGCCTGCGTCTCGCTGCTTGCCGGAGAAGGAACGGGCCTGGCGATGACCGAGGCTTATGTGCTGGCTGGTGAACTCGAGCGCGCACGGGGCGATCCTGTCGCTGCGTCCAAGGCGTACGAGGCGCGCCTGCGCGCCTTCATTGAACGGAAGCAGCAGTCGGCCCGCAACTTCGCCGGCTATTTTGCTCCGCGCACGAGCCTGGGCGTGTGGCTTCGCAACGCGTCGACTCACCTCATGGGGATACCTTTCCTTGCCGACGCCATGATCCTTGGCGACATCCGCGACGACTTCGAGCTGCCCGACTACGAATCCTGAGTCCCGAGGACCGACTGCTTCAGCAGATCGTGCGGGATCGCCTGGACGGTGTGGCCGGCAAACCCGGTCATCGTCTCGGCGGCGACGAGGGCGTTGAGGATCGCCTCCTCGGTCGCCTCTGCGGCGGCCTGGAAGAGGGGATTGAGCGCGTCCGGAGCGGCCATGCGGACGTCCGCAGTCCGTGCCGGGTCTCGCAGATGATTGCCTGTGGCGAAGGCCAAGAAGATGTCGCCGCTGCCGTTCGCGCCATAGCCGCCGACCCACGCCAGGCCTGTCGTCGCGCGGCGGGCGAGCCGTTGGCACTGGATCGGCAGCAAGGGGGCGTCCGTGGCGAGGATGACGATGATCGACCCTGCGTCCTGCTGGACCGCGAAGGGGGAAGGCACAGTCCGGTAGTCGAGCGTCCGCCCCACCGGCGCGCCGGCCACCCGCAGCGCTGGCCGCATGCCGTAGTTCGCCTGGACGAGGGCCCCGACCGTCCATGGACCATCCTCGCCGGACACGACGCGCGAGGCGGTGCCGGTCCCGCCCTTGAACTCGTGGCAGATCATGCCCGTCCCGCCGCCGACATTGCCTTCAGCCGGCAGGGCGCTCGAGGCGGCGTCGAAAGCTTCCATGGCGATCTGAGGCGTGATCGCGAACGCGCCGCGGTCGCTGAGCCACCCGTCGTAGGTCTCGGCGACGACCGGCAGCATCCATGCCGTGGGGACGCCGTCCCGCACGCCGAGTCGGCAGATCGCCTCGTGCACCGCGCCCACCGCGTGGGTGTTGGTCACCCCGATCGGCGTGGAGAGCATCCCCTGCTCGGCGATCCAGGCCATGCCGGTCATCTCGCCATTGCCGTTGAACGAGAAACCGCCCGCGTAGACGGCGTCCGCCCAGATCCCGGGACCACGCGGCCAGATCGCCGTCACCCCTGTCCGCACGACGTGCGGCTCGTCGACGATCACGCTGCGATAACCGACAGTCACGCCCGCCACGTCGGTGATAGCGTTGTGGGGACCGGGCGGTAGGATGCCGGTGACGATCCCCAGGTCGCGGAGGCGGGTGCGTCCGCCGCTATTCGCTTGATTCGCGTCTGGCATCAGTCAACCTCTCCCTCATTCCCCGTCGCCGCCACCGTGAAGTAGACGATCCGCTAACCCAACATGGACCACTCCGGGAGGCGGGATGCGGGCAACTGAAGTTTCGCGGGCCGTGGCGGCCGCCAAGTCGATAGCCACATTGCTTGGTCTGAGAGTCGACGACGCGTTCGTCCTTCAAAACTCGAACAAGCTCGCTGTCCGTCTGTCGCCGTGCGAAGTCTTCGCCCGCGTCGCGCCGTTGGCTCATCAGGAATTGCAGTTCGAGATCGAGCTGGCTCGGCGGCTTGCCGAGATGGGGAGCCCTGTTGCGGGGCTCGACCCTCGGGTCGAGCCCCAGGTCTACGAGCTCGACGGTTTCGCGGCCACGCTGTGGACTTACTATCAACCTCTGACGCCTCCCGACATCCTCCCAGCCGACTACGCCATCGCTATCGAGCGGCTCCATGCCGGCATGCGCAAGCTCGACGTGGCTAGCCCTCATTTCACCGATCGAGTCGCAGAGGCTCAGCACCTTGTGGCGAGCCGCGACCTCACGCCGGCGCTCACGGACGCGGATCGAGAGCTACTCGTCGACGCGTTGCGAGAGCTGAGGCAGGCGATCGCCGACCGCGCCGCTCCCGAGCAACTGCTGCACGGCGAGCCTCACCCCGGCAACCTGCTCGCGACGAACAACGGGCCGCTGTTCATCGACTTCGAGACCTGTTGCCGTGGACCCGTCGAGTTCGACCTTGCCCATGCGCCCAAAGCGGTCGGCGAGTGCTATCGAGACATCGATCAAGACCTGCTCAGCAACTGCCGGGGCCTCGTTCTGGCGATGGTCGCAGCATGGCGCTGGGACTGCGGCGACCAGTTTCCGGACGGGGAGAGAGAAGGCCGAGACCTCCTCCGCGCCCTACGCCAGGGTTCGCCATGGCCAACGCTCGACGCGCTCGTGACCTAGCGCGGTTCGTAGTAAGCGCGGGTCGCCCGACCCCGGTTGAGGGGGCGCCAACTCGCGATCATTGCTCACACGTTCAGCAGCAGGAACTCACGTTCCCAGGGGCTGATCACGCGCATGAAGGTTGCGAACACCGCGCGTTTCACCGCAGCGAAGGTGGTGATGAAGTCACGGCCGAGGACTTCGGCGAGCTCCTCGGTCTCCTCGAACATGTCCACGGCCTCGAGCAGTCCGACAGGCAGTTCGAAGCCTTCGCTGCGGGCGGTGCCAGAGACCGGCCCGCTGGGCGTGAGCCTGCGCGTGAGGCCGAGGTAGCCACAGGCCAGGGACGCGGCGATGGCGAGATAGGGATTGGCGTCGGAGGAGGGGACGCGGTTCTCGACGCGCCGGTTCTCCGGCGAGGAAGGCGGCACGCGAAGTCCGGTGGTGCGGTTGTCGTAGCCCCACTGCACGTTCACCGGCGCCGAGAGTCCTTTCACCAGGCGGCGATAGGAATTGACGTAGGGCGCCAGGATGCAGGTGACCGCCGGGAGGTAGCGCTGCTGGCCGGCGAGGAACTGGAAGAACTCCGCTGTCGGTCGCTGCTCGATGTCGGTGAAGATGTTCTGGTTTGTCCCTGTCGCGACGATCGACTGGTGC
>JAFANN010000115.1 GCA_019232665.1 Caulobacteraceae bacterium
GCCCAGGGACTGCAGGTCGCGCTCCAGGGCCGCGAGATGGGCTTCCATCGCCGCCGCCCCGGCGGGGAGCGCGACGGCGTCCTCCGTGAGGCTGCGACCCAGGGCTTCCGGCTCCTGGCCTGTCGCCTCGGTCAGGGTTGTTCGCAGCGAGGCGAGCGTCGCCGTCGCCGCCTCGAGCCGCGCCTCGGTCCCGGCCCGGGTCTCGCGCGCGTCGGCGGCGCGGGCGTCCGCCTGCCGCGCGGCGCGCTCTGCCTCGGACCGCGCCGCCTCGGCCGTCGCCAGGGCTTCGGCGGCTTCCGCCTGGCGCGACAGGGCCTTGGCCGTCTGGTCGGCCACGTCGATCCGGCGAACCTCCAGGCGTTCGGGCGCCTGCCGGGCTTCGTCCAGGGCGGTCCGCGCGCCGGCTTCTTCCCGCTCCAGCTGACCCAGGCGCTGGGCGGCGCTCGCCGCCCGGCGGCTCCAGTCGCGCGTCTCGCGTTCGAGCTGTTCGAAGCGGCGCTGACGGCCGGACCGGGCGGCGGTCTCGCGCTCCAGCGCCGAACGCGCGGCGAAGGCGGTCTCGCGGGCGGCGCCTGCGGCGTTGCGCGCCTGGGTGAGCTCCTGCTCGAGTCCGGCGTCTGTTCGTTCGGCCGGCGCGGAGGCCTCAGCCGCCTTCATCGCCGCGAGCGCTTCCTCGCGCTCGGCGGTGAGCCGCGCGATGGTCTCGTCCAGGGCCGAAGCGCGAGCGTCGCGCCTGGCCCCCTCGCGCTCCAGCGCTTCGAGAACCGACCTGGCTCGATCGTGCTGGACGCCGGCCGGGCCCGGGCGGCTCCGGGCTGCGGCCAGGGCCTTCTCGGTTTCCGCCAGACGCCGGGCGGCGGCCTCATGATCGGCGCGCGCCTTCATGGCTTGCGGCCGCATCTCGGCGATCTCGGCCTCGAGCGCCGCGAGGCGGGCGCGCTGCTCCAGTCGCACCTGCGCCGGCTTGGGCGCGCCCGAGCGGACGACCAGGCCATCCCAGCGCCACATATCCCCCTCCAGGGACACGAGCCGCGCCCCAGGGGGCGACAGCCGGGCGAGCCGGGCGCCGTCATCGCGCGAGACGAGCCCGACATAGGCCAGGCGCGCTGCAAGGGCCGGCGGGGCGTCGATGCTGTCGGCGATAGGCGTCACGCCTGCAGGCCACTGTGGCGCTGTCGCCTCGCGGCCGCCCCAGAACGCCGGCGAGCCGGGATCGAGGCTCGCCGAAAGGTCCTCGCCCATGGCTGCCGCGAGAGCGATCTCGAGGCCGGCCTTTGGCGTGACCTTCTCCAATATCGGCGACGAAGTCCCAGAGGCCGGCGCACGGGCGATCTCGGAAAGGCCGCGCGCCGAAGTTTCGCGCTGGGCGAGGGCGTCCTCCGCGGCGCGGGCGAGCTTGCGCAGGTCGGATTCGATCGCGGCCGCTTCGGCCCGGGCCGTCTCGGCCCTTTGCAGCGCCTCGCGCGCGTCCGCCTCGGCCGCGCTGGCCGTGTCCACGGCTTCTCGGGCGGCGGGAAGCCTCGGATCCTCGGCCGGGCCAAGAGCGGCCCGTTCGTTCCGCGTCTGAGCCAGAGCACGATCGCTGCGGGCGAGACGCTCGCGCGCGTCCTGCACTCGGGTGGCGCCGGCGCGGACCTCGGCCTGCAAGGCGGCCAGCCGGCCGGCGAGAGCCTCGACCTCACGCGTGCGGGCCGCAGCCTCGGCCTCCGCCGCTTCAGCCTTGGCCTTCAGGGCGGGCAGGCGTTCGGGGGCCTGGTCGATCTCGGATCGGACGCGGTCAAGGTCGACTGTCAGCCGCTGGAGGGCGGCCTGCGCATCCTCTTGGCCCGTCGTCTCCCGGGCGCGGTCGGCGACCAGACGCGCGACGTCGGCGGCAAGGCGCTCGGCTTCCGCACGGGCGGCGGCGAGGTCGCGCTCGGCGCGGTCGGATTCGATCGTCAGCCGGCCGAGGATGGCCGCCGCGGTCGCCGCGGCTTCCTTCAGGGGCGGCAGGGCCGTGTCGGCGGTAATGAGTGCGGTCGCCGCGCGAGCCGCCTCCTGGGCCGTTGTCAGGGCGTGGGCCACCGCGGCGGTTGCTTCCTCCCGGGCCGCGGCGTGGACGGCGGCGGCCTCGGCCCAGCGGGTGTGCATGAGCGCGGCCTCGACCTTGCGGATCTGGGCCGCGAGCGTCTTGTACCTCGCCGCGGCGCGCGCCTCGCGCTTCAGGCGAGACTGCTGCATCTCCACTTCCCGGGCGAGGTCGTCGAGCCGTGTGAGGTTCGCCTCGGCCGCCTTCACCCTTAGTTGCGCCTCGTGCCGACGCCCGTGCAGGCCGGCCACCCCTGCGGCTTCCTCGAGAATGCGCCGGCGGTTCTGCGGCTTGGCGGCGATCAGCTCCGAGATCTGCCCCTGGCGCACCAGGGCGGGCGAGTTGGCTCCCGTCGAGGCGTCCGCGAACAGCAGTTGCACGTCCCTCGCGCGCACCTCGGATCCGTTGATGCGATAGGTCGAGCCCGCCCCGCGCTCGATCTTGCGACTGACCTGGAGGGTCGGGTGCGAGGCGTAGGCCGCCGGGGCCGTGCGGTCGGTGTTGTCGAGGGTGATCACCACCTCGGCGTGATTGCGCGAGGGCCGGCCCGACGATCCGGAGAAGATCACGTCCTCCATGCCCTCGCCGCGCATCGCCTTGGCCGAGGTCGCGCCCATCACCCATCGAAGCGCTTCGAGCAGGTTCGACTTGCCGCAGCCGTTGGGTCCGATCACGCCCGTGAGACCGGGCTCGACCAGAAAGTCGGTGGCGTCGACGAAGGACTTGAAGCCCGAGAGACGAAGGCGCGTGACGTGCAAGGCGCGGGTCCTAGCCCTTGCGGCGAGCGCGTTCGGCGCTCTCGATCGCGGCGCTCAGCTCCTTCAGCGTCGGGTCCCCATCCAGCTTCTGGCCATTGACGAAGAAGGTCGGGGTGAACTGCACGCCGTGGTCTTGCGCGTCCTTGTCGGTGCGCGTCTGCAGGTCGGCGATGGCCTGGTGGTTGGTCAGGCAGGCGTCGAACTGGGCCGGAGTCATGCCCGCCGCCTGCGCCAGCTTCAGCAGCGCCGCGCCGCCGCCCCGGGCTACGCCGACCTGGTCGGCGAAGATGCCGTCCACGACCTGGAAATATTTGTCCGGCGGAGCGCAGTCGGCGACCATGAAGCCGGCCACGGCCAGTTCGGAATCGCCCGTGATCATCTCGTGGAAGACGAACCGCACCTTGCCGGTGTCGATCCACTGTTTCTTGAACGCCGGAAACACGTCGTTGGCCCAGGTGGCGCAGTGAGGGCAGCCTACCGACGCATATTCGATCACCGTCACCCGAGCCTTGGGCGAGCCAAGCGCATGCTCGGGAGTGGTCGCCGCAGCGGCGGCCGAGCCTGCGGCCATGGCGATCCCGAGGACCCAGGGCAGGGCGCGACGTCGCGACATTCTACAGCTTCGCTCCCTTGGCGTGCGCCACAGCGCTGTCGAGTTCGGGGCCGGTGAGAGCGCCCGTGTAGACGCGGCCGTTGATCACAAATGTCGGCGTCTGGCGAACGCCTTCATGTCGCTCCGCCTCGCGCCAGCGCGCCTCGATCGCCGCCAGGGCGACCGGATCGCGGATGCACGCCTCGAACTGCGCCGGAGTCAGCCCCGCCCGTCCGGCGATCTCGAGCATCTCCGGTTGCGGGTCGCCGGTGGCGAACATCTGCGCCTGGGCGTGGAACATGTCGTCCACGACGCTGAAATACTTGTCCTTTCCGGCGCAGTGCGCGGTCAGGAAGCCGGCCGCCGCCAGGGCCGTGTCGCCGGTCAGCGCCTCGCGCAGGATCCAGCGCACCTTGCCGGTGTCGATGTAGCGCGCCTTGAACGCCGGAAAGACGTCGTTGTTGAAACTGGCGCAGTGGGGACACGCGACCGAGGCGTATTCAATCACTGTGATCGGGGCGTTCGCCGATCCCATGGCCATGTCCTCCGCAGACGGAGGAGCGGGATGGGGGCGCTGGCAGGCGGCCAGGCACAGGGTCACGATCAGGACGGCCCATCGGGCGGTCGGGCGCATCACGCGAGGTCCTCGAACCCCCTCGACGACGAGAATCGGTCGCACGGCTGACGATCATCTGCTGGTTCGTGGCTGCGCGGCAAGTCGCCGCCGACCATCATGCGGAGTCCCTGCGGCGGACGGCCCGGCCCAGCCGCGTCAGGGCAGCGCGAAGCGGTCCCTCGGGTACGGCGATCATCTCCTGCGCGAGCGCCGCCTCCGCCGCCGCGTCGAGCGGCGCTTCCGGCGGAGGGACATGCCGCGGAGCGGGGCGCTGGCGTGATGGCGCGACGCCTCTGAGTGGTCCCTGGACGATCCGAAGCCGCTCCACAGCCCCCTCGCCCAGGAAGAGATTCACCCGCGCCAGGATGTCCGCAGCCTGGTGTTGGATGAGGGTCGCCGCAGCGCCTTCGACGCGAATCTCCAGACTGGCCGCCCCGCCGCCGCGGGCCTTGGTGAGTTTCACAGGCTCCGTGCGTCGGGCCAGGACCTCTCCGACGATCTCGGTCCAACGCGCCTTCAGTCCGTCGACGCCCTGACCGAAGCGGGCCTCGAGTTGCTTCAAGGTCGGCGTCAGCGCCCTGGCCGCCGCGGGAGGCGCCCCCGCCGCGGGCCGCGTGCGGAGCTTGCCAAGAATAAGCTTGGCCTCTCGTGGAGAGGGAAGCGGACGGACCATTGAAACGATAATAGGTCGGCGCATGAGCTTCGTCGCCCCGCTACGTTCGCGCGTCCTGAAGTGGTACGACCGCCACGCCCGGGCGCTGCCGTGGCGCGCACGTCGCGGCGAACGCGCCGATCCTTATCGGGTCTGGCTGTCCGAGGTGATGCTCCAGCAGACCACGACGGTTCACGCCGCGCCCTACTATGAGGCCTTCCTTCGTCGCTGGCCCACCGTCGAGGCCCTGGCGAAGGCCGAGGACTCGGAGGTGATGAGCGCCTGGGCCGGACTTGGCTACTACGCCCGGGCCCGAAACCTGCTCGCCTGCGCGCGCGCCGTCGCCCGGGATCACGCGGGACGGTTTCCCGACACCGAGGAGGGTCTGCGGGCCCTCCCCGGGCTTGGCCCCTATACGGCCGCCGCCGTGGCCGCGATCGCCTTCGACCGCCCGGCCAACGTCGTCGACGGCAACGTCGAGCGGGTGATCGCGAGGCTTTTCGCGGTGGACGAGCCGCTTCCCAATGCCAAGCCCGAACTCAAGCGGCTGGCGGAGGGTCTCGTCACGGCCCAGCGACCGGGAGATTGGGCGCAGGCCCTGATGGACCTGGGGGCTGTCGTCTGCCGCCCGAAGTCCCCGCTTTGCGAAGCGTGCCCGGTCAGCGGCGACTGCCGCGCGTTCGCCGCCGGCAGTCCGGAGACCTGGCCGAGGCGTAAGGCTCGCGTCGAGCGCCCTCGCCGTCACGGCGTGGCCTTCGTCCTGCGATGCGGGGACGAGGTGGCCCTCGAGCAGCGGCCCGCCCGCGGACTGCTGGGCGGCATGCTCGGCCTGCCCACCACCCCGTGGCGAAGCGAGCCGTGGAGCCTGGCCGAAGGCGGCGGCCGCGCGCCAGGCGCCGCGGACTGGCGGGAGGCGGGCGCGGTGGAACACGTCTTCACGCACTTCGCCCTGCGGCTGACGGTGCTCGAGGCGAGCGTCGCTGCGCCGGCGCCTGGACTCCTGTGGACTTCGCTCGAGACCGCTCGGGCGGGCCTGCCGACAGTCTTCCGCAAGGCCGTGGACCTCGCGGTCCCGGCGGAGCCTCAGCTCATCTGAGCCCGGATCTGGGCGCGCAGGACGTCGATCGGCTGGAAACCCCTGTCGGTGCGGATGTGCCAGTAGGTCCAGCCGTTGCAGGCCGGCGCCCTCTCGAGCATCGCGCCCACCTTGTGGATCGAGCCGGTGAGGTCCCCGGCGGACAGGCTGCCGTCAGGGCGAACCTTCGCCTGCCGTTTCCCCTTGGGGCACCAGAGGACGTCGCCGGGGCTGAGCAGGCCCGCCTCGACGATCTGGCCGAAGGGCACGCGCGGCTCGGCCTTCTTCGATCCGGTGACTTCGAGATCTTCGGGCGCCGCGGGGATCACCTTGGCGATCCGCTCCCGGGCGAGCTCGGCGTAACGCGCCTCGCGCTCGATGCCGATGAAACGCCGTCCCAACCGTCGCGCCGCAGCGCCTGTCGTCCCCACGCCAAAAAAAGGATCGAGAACCACATCACCGGGCTGGGTCGAGGCCAGCAGCACCCGATGCAGGAGCGCTTCGGGCTTCTGCGTCGGGTGGGCCTTGGCGCCGGTCTCGTCCTTCACCCGCTCCTCACCCGAGCAGATCGGCAGCGACCAGTCCGAGCGCATCTGGATTTCGTCATTGGCCATCTTCATGGCGTCGTAGTTGAAGGCGTAGCGGCGGGCGCCGCGCATCTTCGCGGCCCAGATCAGCGTCTCGTGGGCGTTGGAGAACCGCGTGCCCTTGAAGTTCGGCATCGGGTTGGCCTTGCGCCAGACGATGTCGTTGAGGATCCAGAACCTCTGGTCCTGCACGGCGCGGCCGACGCGGAAGATATTGTGGTAGCTACCGATCACCCAGAGGGCGCCGTCGTCCTTCAGCACTCGGCGGCAGGCGGCGAGCCAGGCGGTCGTGAATTCGTCATAGGCTTCGAACGAGGCGAAGCGGTCCCAGTCCTCGTCGACCGCATCTACGCGCGAGTTGTCGGGCCGCAGAAGTTCGCCGCCGAGCTGCAGGTTGTAGGGCGGGTCGGCAAAGACGAGGTCCACCGACCGCTCGGGCAGGCGCGACATCTCTTCGATGCAGTCGCCGACGATCACCTCGTCGATCGGCAGGGTCATGGGCTCTTCCTCTTCGGAGCGGCCTTCTTCATCCAGGCGTGGTGAAGCTGGAGTTAACTCCGAAATGTCCAAGGGCGAGGGCGGCGAACACAACCAGCCCGACCCAGGTGTTGGCCTTGAACGCCTTGAGCGCCCGCGGCGCGTCAGCTTGCCTCACGGCCCTCGCCTGCCAGGCCAGGATCAGGCCGGCCGCCAGCAGACAGGGGCCGAAGATCGGGCCCAGCCCGCCCACGCGCCCTGCCGCGCCCGCCAGGATGAATGCGACGAGGTATGCGCCCAGCACGAAGCCGGGGACGTGACGTCCCAGCCGTCTCGCTGTCGACTTCACGCCCGCCAGCGCGTCGTCCTCGATGTCCTGCACGGCGTAGATCGTGTCGTAGCCGAGGGTCCACGCGACGCCGGAGGCGTAGAGCAGCAGGGCTGGAATCCAGCCCTCGCCCAGGACCGGCGCTCCCGCAACGCCAAGGCCGAGCCGGCCGAGCAGGGACTCGCCCCCCTGGGCGGCCGCAAAGCCGAGCAGAGCGCCCCAGTTGAACGTCAGGCCAAGCCACGCCTGGGGCCACCAGGTGATCCGCTTCATGAACGGATAGGCGACGACCAGGGGCAGGGAGCCCAGGGCGAACCAGAGGCTCGCCAGGTTGAGGAACAGCAGGATGGCGACGCTCGCCGCTGTGCAGGCGAGGGCGAACGCCAAGGCGGCCCGGCGGCTGATCCGCCCGCTCGCCACCGGTCTTGCGGCCGTGCGCGCGACACGCGCGTCGAAATCCCTGTCGGCGACGTCGTTCACGGCGCAGCCGGCCGCCCGCATCAGCACCGAGCCGATGAGGATGGCCAGGAGCAGCCAGGGATCGGGCCAGCGCCCCTGGATGGAGCCGGCCAGGGCGACGCCCTGCCAGCCGGGGAGCATCAGCAGCCAGATGCCCGTGGGGCGGTCGAGCCGCGCCAGCTTCAGCCAGGGGCGAAGCGGCTCCGGCGCAAGGCGGTCGACCCAGTTCTGAGGCCCCGCATCGGGTAAGACGGTGTCCACGCCCGCTCGTGATGTGGTTTTCCGGCTCTTATGGCAAGAAATTGTCAGCCAAGCCTGCCGTCCATGACGCCGAACGCCTATCTGGGGGCGCCGAGGGCTAAATCATGTCGATGGAGCAGTACGAGGACGACGAGAGTTCGCGCCGGCGGCTGCTCTCAAACCGCGAGGTCATCGCCTTCATCGCCGGCTACTGGCGACGCCGCCCCTGGCTGATGGCGGCGACGATCGGATTCACCCTCGTCGCCATCGCGTGCGAGCTGCTGGTCCCCCGCGCCTCCCAGGCCCTGGTGGACGCCGCGGTGCGCGGCCCGGCCCACGTCGGCGACGCATGGAAGGCGTGGCTGTTCTTCGTGGGCGTCTATTTCGGTTTCGCCCTGTTGCGGAACACGGCCATGCGGTTTTGGAACCCGCTGGCGGTCTGGACCATGCAGGAAATGACCAACGAGGGCTTCCGGCGGGTCCAGAGCTTCTCGTCCGACTGGCATGGCGACACCTTCGCCGGCGCCACTGTGCGCCGCTTGTCGCGCGCCATGTGGGGCTACGACAGCAGCGCCGACGCCATCGTCCTTTTCATCGGTCCGGCGATCCTGATCCTCTTCGGGCTCTCCCTGCAGATGATCCTGCGCTGGCCGGTGGTGGGGGGCTTCTCGCTGGCGATGGTGATCCTCTACGTCACCGCCAACGTCGTCTTCACCAACCTCTACGTCCGCAAGGCGAACATGCGGTCGGTGGCGATGGATTCGCGGATCGGCGGCGCCCTGGCCGACTCGATCTCCTCCAATGCGGTGGTGAAGGGCTTCGGGGCCGAGGCTCGCGAGGAGGCCCGGATCGACCGGGTGACCACCGACTGGCGACAGGCCACGTTCAAGACCTGGAACCGCTACATGGACGTGTGGCTGATCCAGAACATCCTGCTGGGGACGCTGCAGGCGGGGCTCACGGGACTGGTGGTCCTGCGCTGGGCGCACGGAGAGGCCACCGCCGGCGGCGTCACCTTCGTCATCACCTCTTTCCTGGTGATGAGCGGCTACCTGAGGAACGTCGGCGAGAACATCCGGATGGCCCAACGCGGCCTCGCCGACGTCGAGGACGTCGCGCGCTACTCGAAGATGGCCCCTCAGGTCGCGGACGCGCCAAACGCTGAAGAGTTCGCTGGCCAGATGGGGGAGATCGTCTTCCAGGACGTCACCTTCCGGTACAAGGCGGCCGCAGCTCCCCTCTACGAGCACTTCGACCTGGGCATCTATCCGGGCGAGCGGCTGGCCCTGGTCGGAGCGACCGGCTCGGGCAAGTCCACCTTCGTCAAGCTGATCCAGCGCCTCTACGACCTGTCGGGGGGCCGTATCGTCATCGACGGCCAGGACATCGCCAAGGTCACCCAGGCCAGCCTGCGCCGCGGGATCGCGGTGGTGCCGCAGGACCCGGCTCTGTTTCACCGGACGATCGCGGAGAATATCGCCTACGCCCGTCCTGACGCGACGCCCGACGAGATCCGTCTCGCCGCCCGCCGCGCCCGCGCCGACGACTTCATCTCCGCTTTGCCCAAGGGCTACGAGACCCTGGTCGGTGAGCGGGGCGTGAAGCTGTCCGGGGGCGAGCGCCAGCGGGTGGCGATCGCCCGCGCCTTCCTCGCCGACGCCCCCGTCCTGGTGCTGGACGAGGCGACCTCCTCGCTCGACGTCGAGACCGAGGTCCAGGTGCAGGCGGCGACGGACGAGCTGATGGCCGGTCGCACGACCATCATCATCGCCCACCGCCTCTCGACCATCCGCCATGCCGACCGGATCCTGGTTTTCCAGGACGGCCGGGTGATCGAGGAAGGCCGCCATACCGACCTGGTCGCTCTTGGCGGCGCCTACGCCCGGCTCAACGCGGTGGCGCAGGGCGCCTGAGGGTCCTCGATAGGATTCAAGCGCCTTTGATTGTGGCGCGGTTGTTTCGATGTCGGAAAGAGAACGTTTCTTCGCGTTACGGACGGTGAGATTCGGCCCGTCGGAATAAGTATGAAAAATCAAGAAGTTCGCAGGACGCTCTTCGCGTATCGCTTCGTGTGCGCGCTCAATCGGTGTGGCATTTCGGACACTTCACGGCCCCGTCACGCGAGTGGCGCCATCGGGCACTTGCCCTATTCGTCGGGTTAAGAAAAAGGTGGCCCGGCGAGGAATTGCTTTCAACCCGCCGGGCCAGTCGAGCCGCGAGAACGGGGGGGATGCCCGCGGCGACACTTGATGTGTCGTCCGCGGGCGGTCGCGTCAATATGCCGACCGAAAAAATTCGTATGCCGTTGGTCGAACTGATCGCGTAAAGGCGCTCGACGTCACTCCTGTACATTCCCGATGCGACCGCCCGTGGGGTTTCGGGCGCTCTGGCGCGCGCAACGATCAAGCTTTAAATTTCGGCGAACAGGAGGGAGGGACGCCCCAGTGACGAAGGACGTTGCCGAGATCGCTGCGGCGATGAAGGTGCTCGACGACTTCATGACCGCCTTCAACGCCCGTGACGTCGAGGCCTTCGAGGCCACCTTCAATTTTCCGAGCGTGCGGCTCGCGTCGAACACCCTGCGGGTCATCGAGAAGGGCGACCACAAGCCGGAAATGTTCGGGACCGGCGCCCTGGCCGAATGGGACCATTCGGCATGGGAACGCCGCGACGTCATCCACAGCGGATCCGACAAGGTGCACATCGACACGCGATTCACCCGCTACCGCGCCGACGGCAGCGTCATCGGCGGTTTCGATTCCATCTATGTCGTCACCAATCAGGACGGCCACTGGGGCGTGAAGATCCGCAGCAGCTACGCGCCCTGAGTCCCTCGCCGGACTCCGGTATTGGTCTGATTTCAGGAGTCTAGCGACGCGCCGTGTGACCCCCCATGTCCGGAAAATGAACCGCGAACCTGATCTTCATGGGATCCGTCGCAGCGTAGAACTTGCCGGACGCCTGTCCGATGGCCTGGTGAGGCTGGGACCCCTCAGCCTCGGGCTGGACGGCGTCCTCGACTGGGTTCCAGGCCTTGGCGAGGCCTACAGTCTCGCCGCCGGAGCCTTCATCGTCGGTCAGGGCGCGCGCGCCGGCGTTCCCACCCGGACCCTTGCCGTCGCAGCCGCCCTGATGCTTGGGCGCACGGCCATCACCGCCGTGCCTCTGGCGGGCCCCCTCGCTGCGGACCTGCTGACCTCCCACCGGTTCGCCGCGCGGATGATCTGCACGGCGATCGACAAGAAGCTCGAGGCCAAAGGCGCCAAGGCGGCCCGCGGACCCCTCTGGCGCCGCCGGCGGGGCGATGATCTAGCCGCCGCCTGACGCCTCAACTCCGCGCCGGCGCTCCGCTCAGGGCGCGGACGAGGTTTTCGTTGAAGCGCTGGAAGGGGGCGTTGACGTAGGTCTCCTTGCCCAGGCCCCACGCCCAGCGGATCGCCGCGGCGTTGAACACCTGCGCGCCGGCGGGCGAGCGGAAATACGTCGCTTCCGCCAGGCCGGTCGTGCCGTCGGCCGCCTCGGCTCTCCCCTGGAAGAGAACGATGATCCGGTTCGCATCGATCGCCGGGATCAGCGACTTGCCCTCGGCCCACAGGCGCTTGCCGTCGCCGTCCGGATCGCGGTTGTCCCACTCGTACCCGATCACGTCCGCCGCCGGGTCGCCGACCTTCCAGCCGGTGCCCTCGAAGAACGGCAGGTCGGTCCGCGCCACGTGGAAGGTCGGCCGTTGCGGCGTCGCCGGCTCGAACCAGTTCTGGAAGGCGCCGCCCAGCAGCATGCTTTCGGGCCGGCGGGCGTCGGTGCGGAAGTTGCTGGTCTCCAGCAGCCGCGGATCGGTCGATCCGCCACGACGGGTGATCGGATCCGAGGCGGTCTTGTAGCAGACAAGCTGACGGCCCCGGTCAGGCGTCCCCGGGGCCCGGTCGAGGTCGCCGTAGCGGACCTGGCAATAGGCGGTGTTGGCGCCGAAGAAGGCGACGTTCCTGCCCTGCTGGAAGATGCGCCGCCAGAAGGCGTCGAACTCCTCCTTGCTCCAGTACTCGTCGTGTGAGCCAGTGATCACCAGCGCGTAGGGATCCAGGATTGTCGGGTCTGAGTGGACGTCGAAGTTGGTGGCGTAGTCGACGCCGCCCAGGCTCTGAGCGAGGCCCTCGAGCCACTGGACCATGAAGACGTCGTATTCCCAGAAGCTCGGCGTGCAGGGCCTGTCGAAGGAGATGATCAGCCCGCGGTTCTCGTCGTCGTCGTTGGGGTAGATGCTGTGCCCACCCCAGTCGTTGTAGGCCTGGTAGGTGTTGGTCCCCAGGCGAAGAAGGATGCGGCCGGAGCGCTTGGGATTGCGGACCACCCAGAAACAGGCCTTCACGTCGCGCACCGCCGTCGTCATCTCCACCACGTCGCCGTAGTAGCAGCCGGGCGGCCAGCCCGTGGTGTCGATGTCGGCGAAAGTCGGCGGCCAGCCGGGACCGATCGAGGCGCCCGACATGGTCGCCCCCCGATACGGGACGTCGACGAAGTCGCTGACCCAGACCTTTTGCGGATCAGCCGCGCCGACGCGGAATACTTCCAACCTGACCTTGCGCGTGGGTTGGCCGGGGCCGCCGGCGGCCATCACGTTTAGCTTCTCGCCAGGGGTGACGCTGTGGCGATCGGCGTACGCCCAGATGCGCTGGACCGCGAAGTACTGGCTCCAGATCGCCGACAGCGGCAGCCGGCCGGGCGGCGGACCGCCCCCTTCGCTGGCCGCGGCCGACTTTGGCGGCGCGGTTCCAGGGGCGCCCGTCGAGGCCTGGGCGAGCGCGCCGACCGGGGCCACGGCGAGGGCCGAGCCGGCGAGGCGCAGGAGAAGGCGGCGGGGGATCGAGGACCAGGAACTCATGGCGCGGTTTAGATGCGGCGCAGCCGAGGCCGCGCAAGAGCGTCTTTATGTCCAACGGTCTGTGGCGACAGTGAAACTGTGCTGCATCACACGCGTGGGGTCGCCGCGGATGACTTCCCATCGCGTGGTCGGTCCATCCCGCCAAAAGCGGATGTCGAAGATCTGGTCGTCCAGCCGCAGGTCGCAGAGGGTCAGATCGGGCATCCAGTCGGGGAGCGCCGGGTCGAGGTAGAGCACCCCCTGGGAGGCGTCGGGTTGGAAACCCAAAATCATCTGCAGGAACTGGAAGCACGATCCAGCCGCCCAGCCCTGGGGGACGTTCGCGCCCAGGTACTGGACCGGAAAGTTCTGAGGCTCGCGCTGAATGCCCGCATAGAGCTCGGGCATCTGCGAGAGCGCGAAGTAGCTGGCGGCGTTGGTGATGTCGCCGGCGATCTGGTGCGCCTCCTTGGTGAAGCCGTAGCGCCGGAAGCCATGGGCGATGAAGGCGTTGTCATGCGGCCAGACGGACCCGCGTTGGTAGGAGTACGGGTTGTACGCCGGATTCAGCGACGAAAGCGTGCGTATGCCCCATCCGCTGTTCATGTCGTCGGCCATCAGGCGCCGCACGACGCGCTCGGCGCGGTCGACCGGAACGATGCCGCTCCACAGCAGGTGGCCGGGGTTCGACGCCACCGTCATGATCGGCTTTTTGTCGCCGTCGAGGCAGTAGGCATAGAAGCCGCTCCGCTCGTCCCAGAACACCTCGTTGAAATGATGGAACAGGGCGTTAGCCTTGGCCCGCAGGTTTTTCGCCTTCGCCTTCTTGCCGAGCGAATCATAGATCTGCGCCATGCGAAGCCAGGCGTCATAGACATAGCCCTGCAGCTCGCAGGCGGCCTTGGGGCCTTTGATCTGCTCCCCCTTGGGATCGACGAAGGCTTCTCCTGAGTCCTTCCAGTCTTGGTTTTCGTAGCCGGCGCTCGAGCGGGTCTGCCACTCCTGGAAGCCGTCGTTGTCGCGATCGCCGTAGTCGTCGATCCACTTAAGGCACCGCTCGGCGATAGGCATCAGCCCCTTCACCATGTCGAGATCGCCCACGCAGCGCCAAAGGTTGTGCAGCACCATCAGGTACAGGATCGTTGCGTCGGCGGTGCCGTAGTACGGGGTGTGGGGGATCAGCTTGAAGTAGGCGAGCTCGCCGCGGCGCAACTCATGCAAGATCTTCCCGGGTTCGGCGTCGTGAAAATCGTCCACCTTTCGGGCCTGGAGCTTGCCCAGCACATCGAGCGCTCCGCGCGCGAAGTTCGGATAGACCATCGCGTTCTGCAGCGACACGATCAGGCTGTCGCGGCCGAACAGGGCGACGAACCATGGAACGCCCGCCGCCGGGACGAACTCGAAGTGGTCGGTTCCTTCAATCGGCAGCCGCAGCGCGGCCATGTCAGCCAGCGACTGGTCGTAGAACCGCCGGAAATCCTCGTTGGGAGTGTCGATCTTAAGCACTGTCGCACGCCAGAGGTCGAGGCGCTTGCCCATCACCGACTCGCCCTGGAGGGCGATGCAGTCGCCCGGCGGGTGGAGCGTCACGTCCTGCTCGGTGACGATGTAGAGGACGCAGGCGTGCCAGGCGCCGCCCGGCGGCAGCTCGATGTGGAAGCTGATCCGTCCGTTCGAATAGACGGCCGGCGAATCGGCATTCTTCAGGTCGACGGTCAGATCGCGGCGGAAGTTCTGGTTGCGATAACGGGTCCGAAGACGGCCCTGCTTCGACGACCACTCTGTCGTGATCGCGCCGCGCCGGATGAACTTGCCGCTCTTGACCTCGAAGATATCGGCGAAATCGCTGCGGATGACGAGCTCCAGGTTGAATGAAACCGTGTTGGAGCCATAGTTCACGAGGTCGAGGTCCTCGTGGATGCCCCCGTCGATGCTCCGGCTGACGGTGAGCGCGAGTGTCCCATCGGGGACCACGCCGCCGGACGTTTCGAATTGCTTGTTCGTCAGGAAGATGCGGGCGGCGTAGTAGGAGAGGCCGCCGCCGTTGAGGAGATTCCAGTTTTGGCCGTCGGCGTAGATCGTCCAGGCCGAAATCATGCGGGTGTCGGAATGGTAGAAACCCTTGTCGGTGGGCCACGGAATGGAGCCGTCGACCTCGGTGATGAGGATGCCGTAGCCCTGGTTGATGCTGAGCCGCGGGGGTCCGACCGAGACTTCAAGGGCCATGGGCGCACTCCTGGACCGGGCATGGGGGGCGCGCCCTGCGGTTGGCGCCTAGCCGGTCCCGCAACGCTCGGCCTGGACCGTGAGTTTCAGCAAGCCACAGCGACTGGCAAGAGGCCAGGCGAGGGCGTCCTTGCATCTGTCCAGGCGCTTCGGGCGGCCGCCGCGCTCGCCGTGGTCGCCTTCCATGCTTTGCAGTGGTGCGGTGGGGGGTTCGACGTGGGCCGGGCCGGGGTCGACGTCTTCTTCATCATCAGCGGTGTGATCATGTGGCGTGTGACGGCGAACCGGACCGTCTCACCCGCGGCCTTCCTGTGGCGGCGCTTCACCCGCGTGGCGCCGCTCTACTGGCTGGCGACCCTCCTCGTGTTCGCCATCGCCCTTCATTGGCGGCTGTTCCTTCCGGAGGTGAAGAGCGGCTGGAAGCACCTGTTACTGTCGCTGGCCTTCGTTCCGCACCTCGATCCGGTCGGCCTGCCTTTCCCGACCCTGCCTCCGGGCTGGAGCCTCAACTACGAGGCGATCTTCTACGTGGTCTTCGCCGGATGCCTCGCGGCTCCGGAGCGGATCCGCGCGCGGCTGGCTGTCGGGGCGCTGTTCGCGATCGTGGTCTCCGGCTTCTTCTTTCCCGACACCGGCTACTTCATGGGCGCCAACCCCATGCTGCTTCAGTTCGCGGCCGGCGTCGGCCTTGGCGTCGCGGCTCAGAGGGGTCGCCTTCCCAGTCGCGCTTGGGGCGTCGGACTCATCGTCGCGGCTCTGCTCGTATGGGTGCTGATCCAGGAGGGCGGCCTGTTCACCGAACTCTGGCGGCCGTTGGTCTGGGGCGTGCCGGCGGCGCTCACCGTGGCCGGAGCCCTCTCGATCGAGCTGTCGGGTAAGGTCTTGAGAGCGCCCCACGCACTGGTGCGACCTGCCCTGCTGCTCGGCGACGCTTCCTATTGCATCTATCTGTTCCACCTTCCGGCGACGGCCGTGATCGCCCACACCCTGGGCTACGCCCATCCCTGGGTGTTCCTGCCGGTCTCGATGGCGGTGTCGATCCTCGCGGGCCTCGGCGTTCATCTTTGGATCGAGACGCCGCTTCTCGCCGCCCTCCGCCGGCCCCTCGAGCGCGCGCCGCTTCCAGAGGATCCGCTGGCCGAGGGCAAACTGGCTTAGAGGTTCAAGGCCACCTGACCACGGGCGGCATGGAGGACAGGATCGATTCGATATTCCCGCCGGTCTTGAGGCCGAACATCGTCCCACGATCATAGAGCAGGTTGAACTCGACGTAGCGACCGCGGCGGACGAGCTGCTCCTCCCTCTCTTCGGCCGTCCAGGGCTCGCTCATTCGGTGGCGGGCGATCTTCGGGTAGACCTCGAGCAGCGCCTGGCCGACATCGCGGGTGAAGGCGAAGTCGCGCTCCCAGTCACCCGAGTCGTGACGGTCGTAGAAGATGCCGCCGACACCCCGCGGCTCGTTGCGGTGGGGAAGGAAGAAGTACTCGTCGCACCAGGCCTTGTACTTGCCGTACCAGTCGGCGTGGTGGGCGTCGCAGGCGCGGCGCAGGGCCTCGTGGAACAGAACGGCGTCATCGGCGTCCTGGCTGCGTTGGTCTTCCAGCAGCGGCGTGAGGTCGGCGCCCCCGCCGAACCAGCCTGAGCTGGTCGCCAGATAGCGTGTGTTCATGTGCACCGCCGGCACGCGCGGGCTGGCCAGGTGGGCAATCAGGCTCACGCCGGTGGCGACGAAGGAAGGATCCCTGTCTGCGCCGGGCATGGTCGCCGCCATCTCGGGCGTGAAGCGACCGTGCACTTCGCTGATGTGGAGCCCGACCTTCTCGAAGAAGCGGCCGCGCAGAAAGCCCATGACACCCCCGCCGCCAGCCTCGCGCACCCATGGCTTCAGCTCGAATCGCCCTGGCGGGCCGGGGTAGAGATGCTCGGGCGCCTCGTCCTCGAGCTCTTCGAATGCTGCGACCAGGGAATCGCGCAGCTCGTCGAACCATGCCCGCGCGCGGCGCGTCCGCTCGCCGACCACGGCGGCGCGGGCGTGCGGGTCGGTCGCTGCGGGGTGTTCGAGACTCATGTCGGATAGTCCTCCTGCGACGGCCACTGGCCTGTCTGGCGCAAGGCTTCCGCCAAGACCATAGCGGCGGCGGTGACGACGTTGAGCGAACGCAAACCCGGGGCAAGCGGGATCCGAAGGCGCGCCGTAGCGGCCTGATGCACTGAGGGCGGAGCGCCGGCGCTCTCCGACCCCATCATGATCACGTCGTCCGCTGCGAAACGGTGGTCGAGGAAGCTGCGCTCGCCGCGCGTCGTCATCAGGATCAGCCGGGCCGGCGCAATCGAGGCTCGGAAAGCCTCGAACGAATCGTGCCGGCGTACGTCCGTTCCCGTCCCATAGTCGAGGGCCGCGCGCCGTAGGCGGCGGTCGTCGAGAGGAAAGGCGCAGGGCTCGATCACCTCCAGCGGTATGCCCAGGCACGCCGCAAGACGTATGGCCGCTCCGACGTTTTGCGCAATGTCCGGTTGAAAAAGGGCGAGCCGCAATCTAAGCCCTCGCGCCAGGGGGTGGCGGCGCTTCGCATCAAGGGCGCCCATCCATCAGGGAAATCAAGCCAGAGGACGAGGATCGCCGACGTGGTGGACAGCGTAGCGCACCCGGTCGCGGACCATGAGGGTCCGACCGACGAAGGGCGCCGGGACTTTCTGTATCTTGCAACAGGCGCCGTTGGAGGCGCCGGCGTGGTGGCCATCGCCTGGCCCCTCATCGACCAGCTCAACCCAGCGGCGGACGCGCTGGCCCTGGCGAGCATCGAGTACGACCTGACCAAGGTCGCTCTCGGCCAGGAGGTGACGATTGCATGGCGCAAGCAGCCTGTGTTCATCCGACACCGGACGCAGGCCGAGATCGATGCGGCCGTACGCGATGACCATGCGCCGATGAAGGACCCGGCGACGGACGCTTCCCGCGTCAAGCCGGGCCACGCCCAATGGCTGATCGTCTCGGCCAGCTGCACCCACCTGGGCTGCGTGCCGACCTTCAAGGGCGGCGAGTACAATGGTTGGCTCTGCCCCTGCCACGGCTCGATGTACGACACCTCCGCGCGCATCCGCAAAGGCCCGGCGCCGAAGAACCTGTATCTGGTGCCGTACGAATTCCTCAGCCCCACCAAGGTCAAGATCGGCTAAGCCACCGATGGACGAGCATACCAGCACCTATCAGCCCAAGAGCGCTTTCGAGCGCTGGCTCGACGCGCGTCTGCCCATCGTCCGCTTCAGCGCGGACCTGATGGAGTTCCCGACCCCGCGTAACCTTAACTACTGGTGGACCTTCGGCGCCATCCTCGCCTTCTGCCTGGCGGTGCAGATCGTCACCGGCGTCGTCCTGGCGATGCACTACGACGCGAGCGGCGCCGGCGCCTTCCTTTCCGTCCAGCGCTCGATCATGCGCGACGTGAACTACGGCTGGCTGGTCCGCTCGATCCACGCCAACGGCGCGTCGATGTTCTTCCTCGCCGTCTACATCCACATCGCCCGCGGCATGTACTACGGCTCCTACAAGGCGCCGCGCGAGGTGCTGTGGCTGCTCGGATGCGTCATCTACATCCTGATGATGGCCACCGCCTTCATGGGCTACGTCCTGCCCTGGGGGCAGATGAGCTTCTGGGGCGCCAAGGTGATCACCAGCCTGCTGGGCGCCTTCCCGGTGATCGGCGATCCGATCACCAAGCTCCTGTGGGGCGGGTTCGCGGTCGACAGCCCGACGCTGAACCGCTTCTTCTCCCTGCACTACCTGCTGCCGTTCATCATCGCCGCGGTCGTGGGCCTGCACATCTGGGCGCTGCACGTCCCTGGCAACAACAATCCCACCGGCGTGAACGTGAAGTCCAAGACCGACACGGTGCCTTTCCACCCGTACTACACGGTGAAGGACCTGTTCGCGGTCTCGGTGTTCATGATCGTCTTCGCGCTCTTCATCTTCTACCTCCCCGACGCCTTCGAGAAGGTCGACAACAACGTGGAGGCCAACCCGCTGGTGACTCCCGCGCACATCGTGCCCGAGTGGTACCTGCTGCCCTTCTACGCGATCCTCCGCGCCATCCCGGACAAGCTGACAGGCGTTCTCGCCCTGGCGGCGGCGCTCGGCAGCCTCTTCGCCCTGCCGTGGATCGACACCTCCAAGGTCCGCTCCAAGCGCTACCGGCCGATGGCCCGCAACTACTGGCTGGTGTGGGTCCTGGCGGTGCTCGTCCTCGGCTGGTGCGGCTCGCAGGAGCCCGACGGACATGTCTTCCCAGGCGGCGCCGGACCGGTGTTCATCGACTACGGGATCAACACCGTCACCTGGCTCAGCCGGATCGCGGCGATCTACTACTTCGTCTGGTTCTGGGCGATCACACCGCTGCTGGGGTTCTTCGAGAAGACGCTGCCGGTGCCGGACAGCCTCGCCACTCCCGTACTCTCGCATCCCGCCACGGTCCCGGCGGGCGCCGCTGCCGCGCCCCAGACCAAGGGTTGAAGGTCAAGGACACCATGCGACTTCTCACCCTCGCCGCGGCGGTTGGCGCCGCCGTTCTCACCGCTGCGCCCGCCCTGGCGGTCAGCACCCAGGCGCCCCTGCAGGATGTGCACTGGAGCTTCGAGTCTCCGATCGGTTTCTATGACCAGGAACAGCTCCAGCGCGGCTACAAGGTCTACAAGGAGGTCTGTTCGGCCTGCCACGCGTTGAGCATGGTCGCCTTCCGCAACCTCGGCGACAAAGGCGCGCCCTTCTACGACCCGAAGTATCCCAACCCGAACGACAACCCCGTGGTGAAGACCCTCGCCCGGGACGTCCAGTATC
>JAFANN010000123.1 GCA_019232665.1 Caulobacteraceae bacterium
AGCTCTCGCGCAGCTCAACCGCATCGTTCACCCGCTGATGGGGACAAGGCGGGCCGCATTCTTCGAGGACGCACGAAAGCGAGGCGCGCCTGTCGTGGTGCTCGACATTCCCCTGCTGTTCGAGACCGGCGGCGAGAAGAACGTCGATGCGACGGTGGTCGTCTCCGCGCCGGCGGAGATGCAGCGCGAGCGCGTCCTGGCCCGACCGGGCATGACACCGGAGAAGCTTGAAGCCATCCTGGCGGCGCAGATGCCGGATGCCGAAAAGCGCGCGAAGGCCGATTATGTCGTCGACACGTCCCACGGGCTGGAAGCGGCGCGCGAGCAGGTGGCGGCCATTTTGTCCGACTTGCGTGGGCGGGCGAAGCGGGTGAATTGAACTCATGGCCCGCGAGATCGTCCTCGACACCGAGACTACGGGACTCGACCCGCAGCAGGGCCACCGCTTGATCGAGGTAGCCTGCGTCGAGCTCGAGGACTACGTGCCGACCGGCCGGCATTTCCACTGCTACATCAATCCCGAGCGCGACATCGACGCCGACGCCGAACGCGTCCACGGAATCTCGATCGCCTTCCTGGCGGACATGCCGACCTTTGACCACCCGGATGTCGTCGACGCCCTGCTCGAGTTCGTCGGCGACGCGCAGCTGATCGCGCACAACGCCGGCTTCGACCGCAAGTTCATCAATCACGAGCTGGCGCGGATCGGCCGCAAAACGCTGCAGGAGCGGCGCTGGGTGGACAGTCTGGCGCTCGCCCAGACTCGCTTTCCGGGCGCCGCCAATTCGCTGGACGCCCTTTGCCGGCGGTTCAAGGTTTCTCTGGCCGAGCGCGAGAAGCACGGAGCGCTGATCGACGCCCAGTTGCTCGCGAGGGTGTACCTGGAGTTGCGCGGCGGCCGCGAAGTCGGCCTGGATCTCGCCCAGTCCGCAGCGGTCGGCGTCGCCCAGATCGTTGCTCAGTCTTCCTACGGCGAGCGCCCACGGCCCCTCGTCCCGCGCCTCACCGATTTCGAGCGCGAGCGCCACGCCGCCTTTGTTGAATCGGAGCTGAAGGCCGCCGCCTTGTGGCTGACGATCGAGACCGCAGCGGCGGAGTAACAACGCATCCCTCCCCTTCAGGGGCGGGAAGGATCAGATCAAGCTGAGCCGACGACGCCTTCGCCGGCCTGGGCCTTGCGGGCCAGGTAGATGGCGGCGAAATCGATCGGCTCGAGCATGAGCGGGGGGAAGCCGCCTTCGGCAGAGAGGTCGGCGATCAGTCGGCGCGAGAATGGGAAGAGGTAGCGAGGGCACTCGATCAAGAGGACCTGCTCGAGATCGTCCGCCTCGACGCCGATGACCTGGAAAAGGCCGGCGTAGATCAGCTCGACCTGGAACACCGGATCGGCCTCCCGCCGTGCGGTCGCCGTGAGCTTGAGGTCGATCTCGTAGAGGCCGCCTTCGCGGGCCTGGGCGTTGAGCTCGACGCCCAGCTCGATCTGAGGCGGTGGTCCGCCGGCGCGCAGGGATTCCGGCGCGCGCGGGTTCTCGAAGGACAGGTCCTTGACGAACTGAGCCAGGATCCGGATGGCCGGCTGGACGGCGCCCTGGGGCGCTTCGCCGCCGAACGGCGTGGCCGGGTTCGAGGTGTCGGTCATGCTGTCCTTTGTCCGGGTCGACGATGGCCCGGCGCGACGCATACGCCTGCAGCCGGAGCGTGGCAGAGGGCGGTTGGCTAACATGGGCGCCCCGCGCCCGCAACGTCGTGTCCTAAGCCAGCGCCCCTGCTTAACGGGCCCCGCGCCCTGCCCTATATAGATGCAATTGTTCCTATTAGGCGCTGGCGGAAGTTGCGAGCTTTAGAACTGATCATATTGGCGGCGGTCGCGGCGGTGGTGCTGTTCCAGCTCTACGCCGTGCTGGGTCGCCGCGTCGGCCGCGGGCCGGAAGACGCCGCGCGCCCGCCGCTGACGCCGCTGGACGCGCCAAGGATCGGCAGCCTCGCGCCCGAGCCGGTCGCCCCCGCGACGGGGCTGGCCGCGGTTCGCGCCAGAGACCCTAGTTTCGACGTGTCCCACTTCGTCAACGGCGCCCGGGCGGCCTATCAGATGATCGTGACCGCCTTCGCCACGGGCGATCGCTCGACGCTGAAGCCCCTGCTCGGAGCGCAGGTGATGGACGGTTTCGAGGCCGCGATCCGCGAGCGCGAGTCGGAGGGCCGAACCGAGAGCGTGGAGTTCCTGCAGACGCCGCGGGCGGATTTCGAGAACGTCGACGTCGTCGGCGACTTCGCGCGAGCCTCCGTCCGGTTCCTCGCCGAATTCCGCAGCCGCACCAAAGGCCCTGAAGGCGAAGCCGTGGAAGATCGCCGCACCGCCGAAGTGTGGACGTTTGAACGCAATCTTAAGAGCCGCAACCCCAACTGGATCCTGATACACGTCGACGCCGCGGAGGCGTAATGCGTTTCAGGATTTGTGGGCTGGCGGCCGCTCTGCTTCTCGCCGCCTGCGCCCATCACGAGGCGGGCCCACGCTCGCGAATCGTCGTGACCGCACCGCCGCGGCCTGCGCCTCCGCCTGCGCGCGCCGAACACCGGCCCGCCGCGCCGCCCGCTTCCGCCGCTCCGTCCGTTGAGAACGAGACGCCGCTGCCTGGCGGCCTAGCGGCCTTGCCAGGCTGGGCGAGCGAAGACCATCTCGCGGCGCTCGCCGCGGCCAAGGCGGCGTGCTCCGCTACGGGCGGAGCCGATCCCGGTGGCGTCTGCATGCGCCTCTCCTGGCTGGACCAGCCGACCGACGCCCAGGCGCGGGAGTTCCTCGAGCGCAACTACAAGGTGGCGCAAGCGACGGACGCGGGCGTTCTGACGGGCTATTTCACCCCGGTGTATGAGGCCCGCCGCAGCCCCGATGCGGAGTTCAGCGCTCCCGTCCGCCCCCGTCCTGCAGACCTCAAACGCGGATCGAGCGTTCATGCGACGCGCGCGCAGATCGATGTGTGGCCCTCGGATGACGCCGTCGCCTGGATGCGACCGGAAGACCTGTTCTTCCTGCAAATCCAAGGATCGGGTGTGCTGATCTTTCCCGAAGGCGCGCGAATGAGAGCGGTCTTCGACGGCGCGAACGACGAAGCCTTCACCGGCATCGCGACCCCGATGCGGGCCCAGGGCCTGCTGGGATCCGACACCTCGGGCGAGACGATCCACGCCTGGCTCGCCAGTCACCGGGGGCCTGAGGCCAATTCGGTGATGGATCTCGACCGGCGCTACATCTTCTTCCAGCTGCGACCGGACGACGGCGGGCCGCCATCTGGAGCCGCGGGCGTGCGCCTGATCCCTGGGCGCGCCGTTGCGGTGGATCCCACTGAGCACCGGTTGGGAGACCTCTTCTGGCTACAGGCCGACGCGCCAACGTTGCCCGGCGCCTTCCCCGCCTATCACCGCATCGCCGCCGCCCTGGACACTGGCTCGGCGATCAAGGGCGACGCGCGCGCCGATCTCTACCTGGGCGAGGGTGAGGCCGCGGGCGAGGAAGCGGGGCGCATCCGCCACATCCTTCACCTCTATCGGCTGGAGCCGATCGGTCCGACCAACCAATGATTCGGCCAGGGCCGAAGGACGCCCGGCTCTGGGCGGTGGTGGCCGCGACCGTGCGACCGCTTCCCGGGCGGTCCCATCCGAAGGCTCCCGCCGATCCCGCCCCCAACACGCCGAAGGCTTCGCCAGCCAAAGTCTCGGCGGCCAAGGCGCCCGTCTTGGCGCCAAGGCGTCCGGTGGCAGCCGTCCCTCGTCCGCCGGGACCGCCGGAGACGATCGAGCCCAATCGCCTGCGCCTCATCGACCGCGGCCGCGAACCGCTTGGCGGCACGCTCGACCTGCACGGCCTCGACCAAGACCGCGCGCGCGCCGTCCTCACCGGATTCCTGTTGCGGGCGTTCCAGGAGCGTCACCGAACCGTTCTGGTGATCACTGGCAAAGGCGCCCTGGGCGATGGGATCCTTCGTCGGCGTACGCCCGAATGGCTCGCCGAGCCGCCCCTGCGCGGGGTCGTTGCCGGCATCTCCGAAGCGCACCGCACCCGCGGCGGCGACGGGGCGCTCTATGTGGCGCTCAAGAGGAACCCGCAGAGGGGAGCGTGAGCCGCACGCGCTGACGGGTCTTGGCTGTTCTTGCGTCGGTGCGATGCGGCGTGGGTTGGCCGGGGAACCGTTGTCCACCAGATCGCGTACTGGACGTTCCCTATGAGCCACAAGAGATGATCGAGATCACTGCTGGAGATATCGTGGAGTGTGTCGACGACTCCGCGTCCCGCCCCGAGAGCCGGATCATGCCTGAACTGGGCCGGCTGTACACGGTCGCAAGCATCCGGCCCGCCGGCGACGGGCACAGCGTGCGGCTGAAGGAACTGAAGCCGAGCTGCCACCTGGGCGGGGTGTGCGTCTGCGGACAGTGCGGCTGGGACGCGACGCGCTTCCGCAAGATCCTCCGGCCGCGCAGCACATTTCTCCTCGAATTGCTGAAAATAAGCACCCTCGAGGTGGTGTGACCGCGTTCGCCTACTGCCGCGCCATGGCCGCCGCGAGGTAGGCCTTGATCCTCGCCTCCTCGTCCTCGATCGGGGCGCCGGTCACGTCGATCAAGGCCTTGCGGATCACGCCTGTAAAGGCGAACGGCGACTCGTAGTCGTGCATGACCGGAGATCCGGCGTTATGGCCCAGGCTGACGCCGCCGCTCAGGCCCATCAGCAGCGGAATGGTCACGGGCACCTCGCCCGCGCCTACAGCCTTCCCGTCGACGAAGAGCTTGATTGCCGCGGGCGCGCCCTTGCCATGAGCAATGTCGGGTTGCCCGGTGGGAACGAACTCGAAGCTCAGCACATGGTCGCCTTCTGGTACGGGGATCGCGGACTGCACCTTGAAGCGCTCGGCGGCGACATAGTTGTAGCCATAGGTCAGCTTGCCGTTCTGCATGTAGAAGGAGAAGCCGGCGTCCACGCCGCCCATGGCCAGGAGCACGCCCTCGGCGCCGCCCTTGGGCACGCTGGCGTGCACCGAAACCGAATGCGGCACATTGAGCAGTCGTGGGCCCGCGAACGGCGGAATGACCTGTGTGCCTGGATAGTAGACATAGTGCTCGCGGCCCTCGGAAATCTGCGGCCGGGGATCTGTAAAACGCAGAGTGCCTCGGCTATCGATCGGCAGGACGTCGTACTTGCCGGCCTCGACGTACCACATGCCGATCATGGCGATCAGCCGGTCGCGCTCCTTGTCTGCCAAGTTGTTGGTCTCGGCGAAGTCGTTGCGCAGATCGTAGAGCTCCCATCCCTTCGCATCGAGCTCTATCAGCTTGTCGTAGTTGATCGGCGCGCCAAACGGCAGGCCGGATTCGGTGAACGACGTTCCGGGCCAAGGACAAACCGCGCGCCACCCGTCGTGATAGAGCGATCGGTGGCCGAACATCTCGAAGTACTGGGTGATGTGCAACGCCGGCGCCTTGGCGTCGTCGAGGGAGGACTTTAGACTGAAGCCCTGCAGAGGGGATTGGGTGATGCCGCGGACCTGGGTCGGGGGCTCGATTCCGAGCGCGTCCAGCACCGTCGGGACCATATCGATGCCGTGGCAGTATTGCTCGCGGATGTCGTTCTTCGACCTGATGCCCTTGGGCCAGCAGATGATGAACGGGTCGGACGTTCCGCCGCGGTAGGTTTCGCGTTTCCAGCGGCGGAATGGCGTGTTGCCGGCGTGGGTCCAGCCCCAGGGATAGTGGTTGTAGCTCTTTGGGCCGCCGAGTTCGTCGATCTCGGCCAGGTTCTGGTGAACGTCATCGGGGACGTTGTTGAAGAACTTGGTTTCGTTGACGGACCCGACCGGACCGCCTTCGGCGCTGGCTCCATTGTCCGAAACGAGCATGATCAGGGTGTTCTCGTACTCCCCGAGGTCCTTCAGGAACGCGATCAGTTCGCCGATATAGTGGTCGGTGTGCTCCACGAAGCCGGCGAACACCTCCATGAACCTGGCGAACAGCCGACGTTCATCGTCTGACAGCTTGCCCCAATCCTGAACATCGGGATCGTGACGCGATAGGGTCGTGCCGGCCGGAACGATTCCGAGCTCCTTCTGCCTGGCGAAGACCTGCTCGCGATAGGCGTCCCAGCCGCCGTCGAACTTGCCCTTGTATTTGTCGGCCCATTCCTTGGGGACGTGGTGGGGCGCGTGGGCGGCGCCGGGGCAGAAGTACATGAAGAACGGCTTGTTTGGCGCCGACTGCTTGCCGTCGGCGATCATCGCCTTGGCCTTCTCCACCAGGTCCACGGTCAGGTGGTAACCCTCTTCGGGCGTCGCGGGCGGTTCGACCTGATGGTTGTCGTGGATGAGGTCCGGGTACCATTGGTTCGTCTCGCCGCCGAGGAATCCGTAGAAGCGCTCGAACCCCCGACCCAGCGGCCAGCGATCATACGGGCCGGCGGCCGACTGCGCCTCCGACGGCGTCAGGTGCCACTTGCCGATGGCGTAGGTGTTGTAGCCGTTCTGCAGCAGGATCTCCGACAGCATGCCATTTTCGAAGGGCATGTAGCCGTCGCTGCCCGGATAGCCGGTTGCGCCTTCGGTGATGCAGGCCATGGCGTTGGAGTGGTGGTTGCGCCCGGTCATGAAGCACGAGCGCGACGGCGAACAGAGCGCCGTGGTGTGCATGTTGTTGTAACGCAGGCCGTCGGCGGCCAAGGCGTCGATGTTGGGCGTGTGGATGGGACTCCCGTAGCAGCCGAGTTGGCCAAAGCCGGTGTCGTCGAGCACGATGAACAGCACGTTCGGCGTTCCGGGCTTCGCCCGGTTCGGCGCCGGCCAGGCCGGCTTGGAGACGTCGAAGGTGCGGCCGATCACGCCGGGAAAGGCCTGACCGGGCTTGTACTCGTCGAGCGGCGGCATGGGTGTCTCCTCTGTCCCCAGGCGGTTTAGGTCGTGCATGGAATCCGCCAATCGGGCGCTCACCCCAGGAGACGCATCTCATCTGCGGATGGGGCGAGGCTCCACCTCTCGCGGTTTTCGATTGATCCCGCCAAACGGACGGCGGACACCATCGGAAAAAACACCAGATCGCTCTGATGGAGGCCGAGCTTAGATGACCAGCGTTGCCGATCCGGGTCAGGACGCTGCGGCCGAAAGCCCGCGGCTTCATCCGCTGAGCCAGGGCTTCGTCTGGCAGGATGCGCCGGGCGTCGGAATGCGCCGGCTTTCCGCCGACCAGATCGACGCGTTCAACAAGCAGGGCTTCTTCATCTATCGCGACGCTTTCACGCCAGGGGAGATCGCCGCCGTGACGGCCGCGATCGATCCTTTGGAGCAGGAGAACGTCGACTACGTCGAATCGCGAGGAGGGTGGCGAGGCCTGACGCGGAACGGGGCGATCTCGTTTACCGCCCACATCGTTAGCCGCTCGCCCGTGCTGACCGAGTTCGCGCGGCACCGCGTGATCAAGGACATCTGCCACGACATCATCGGCGGCGACGTGCGCCTCTACTGGGACCAGTCGGTCTACAAGAAGACCGAGAAGCCGCAGGAATTCCCCTGGCATCAGGACAACGGCTACACCTTCATCGAACCGCAGCAGTATCTGACGCTATGGATTCCTCTCGTCGACGTGGACGAGGAAAACGGCTGCCCCTGGATTGCACCGGGCCTGCACAAGCTGGGGACGCTCGAGCACTGGACGACGAACATCGGCCGAGTCTGCCTGACCTCGGCCGATGCGGTCTCGGCGCCTGCGCGGGTAGGCGACATCGTCGTCTTCTCCTCCCTGGCGCCTCACCGCACCGGGCCGAACGTGAAGGCGGGCACGGTGCGAAAGGTCTACATCCTGCAGTACGCGCCGGAAGGTGCGCACACCCGCCTCCCGGACGGCCAGGTGCTCGCCCAGTCGGATCCGGTGCGGCAGTTCAAGATCCTCGAGAACGGCCGTTAGGATCGGCGGCCGACGCGCTCGGGGCGGAGGACGGTGAGCTGGCGGGGGCCGGCGTTGGCGGCGGCGTGCGCGACCGCCTCGTTGGCCTCGTCCAGCCCAAATTCAGTCAGGTCGAATTGCCCCAGGTCGACGAGCCCGGCGCGGATCATCCCGACCATCCGCGGAATGGCTTCGCGCGGGTACATCCACTTGCCGCGGATGGTGACGTCGTTGTGCATCAGCCAGTTGTAATTGAGCGCCAAATCTCCGTAGGCGCCGCGAAGTCCGCCCATCAGCACCACGCGACCGCCAGGGCGCACCGCAAGAACGGCTGCGAGCACCTGTGAGGCCGTAGCTTCGCGGGGCAGGAAGTCGAGGACCATGTCGATCGGGCCGCCGGCGGCCTCGACGATCGCCCGCCGATCGTCGGCTTCGACGCCGGTCATCTGGACGGGGCGCACGCGCGGGCCAAAGCGGCGGGCGAGGTCTTCAAGCGCGCGCACGTTGCGGCCCGTGGCCACGACAGCGCGGACCCCCATAGCGAGGGCTGCGGCGACGCCGGCTCCGCCAAAGCCGCCGGTCGCGCCATTCACCACCAGCGTCTCGCCGGCCCGAAGGTCTCCGGCCAGCAGCCCGCCATACGGGACCAGCAGCCGACCTACGGCGGTCCACCTCCCGGCGTCAGCCGCATCGATGTCTCCGATCGGGGTGACGTTCTCGGTCGGGACGAGCATCTGCTCGGCGAAGGATCCGTGATGGTAAAGCCGGTGCAGCGGCAAGGCCGCTTCAGTGCGGTAGGTCCAGCCCTGCAGGATGGTGTCAGGACGGGCGGCGTCGTCGCGCGAGCAGACCGTCGGGTCGCAGAAGACCCATTCGCCGACCGTGAGACGGGTCGCGTCGGGCCCGGTCGCGCGGACGCGGCCGATCCCGCCCGGCCCCGGCGCGACCGGAAGCTCCAGCGGATAGTTGCGTGAGCCGTTGAAGACGTTGGCGGCGTAGCCGGTCACGCCAGTGGCCGCGACATCGACGACGACCGAACCGGGTCCAGGCTCCGGATCCGGGAGCGCCTGGATGGAAAGCGGGGCGCCGAAATCGGTGAGAACAGCGGCTTTCATGGAAACCTTTCGGGGACTGACGCGACCATAATGGCGCCGGTTTCGCCGTCCATTCAGACCTGGTACTATCCTGGGATAAACGGGCCCACCCGAACGCGAGGCGACATGGCGGACCAGAAGCGGCGGGAACTCGGCGACTTCCTTCGCGCCCGGCGTGGGCGGCTGACTCCGGAGAGCGTCGGCCTTCCGCGCCATGCACGCCGGCGCACGCCGGGCCTGCGCCGCGAGG
>JAFANN010000251.1 GCA_019232665.1 Caulobacteraceae bacterium
ACCTTGGCCAATTGCGCAGGCTGGTTGACGTCCCAATCCTTCTGCGGCGCGAGACGGACACGTGCGCCGTTCGCGCCGCCGCGCTTGTCGGAGCCGCGGAAGGTTGCCGCCGACGCCCAGGCGGTTGAAACCAACTGCGACACCGAAAGGCCCGAGGCGAGGATCTTGGCCTTGAGGGCTTCGACATCCCGCTCGTCGACGAGGGGGTGGTCCACAGCCGGAACCGGGTCCTGCCAGATCAGGATTTCCTTGGGGACTAGGGGGCCCAGGTAGCGCTGGATCGGGCCCATGTCGCGGTGGGTGAGCTTGAACCAAGCGCGGGCGAAGGCGTCCGCAAACTGGTCCGGATGCTCATGGAAGCGGCGCGAGATCTTTTCGTATGCCGGATCCAGGCGAAGAGACAGGTCCGTGGTCAGCATCGTGGGGACGCGCGGCTTCGACTCTTTGGTCGGCCCTGGAATCGTCGCCTCGGCGTTCTTCGCCTGCCACTGATAGGCGCCGGCCGGACTCTTGGTCAGCTCCCATTCGTGCTTGAACAGGTTGTCGAAGAAGCTGTTGCTCCACTTCGTCGGCGAGTTGCTCCAGATCACTTCCGGGCCGCCGGTGATGGCGTCGGCGCCGACTCCCGTCCCGTATTTGCTGCGCCATCCAAGGCCCTGATCCTCGATCACGGCGCCTTCGGGCTCGGGACCGATGAACGAGGTGTCGCCGGCGCCGTGCGTCTTGCCGAAACTATGGCCGCCGGCGATCAGCGCGACCGTCTCCTCGTCGTTCATCGCCATGCGGGCGAAGGTCTCGCGGATGTCGTGCGCCGCGGCGACCGGATCGGGCTTGCCGTTGGGTCCTTCCGGGTTGACGTAGATGAGGCCCATCTGGACCGCGCCCAGCGGATTTTGCAGTTCGCGCTCGCCGCTGTAGCGCTCGTCGCCGAGCCACGAGCCTTCCGGTCCCCAATAGAGCTCTTCCGGCTCCCAAGTGTCTTCGCGACCGCCGCCGAAGCCGAACGTCTTGAAGCCCATGGACTCCAGGGCGACGTTGCCGGCGAGGACGAAAAGGTCGGCCCACGAGATCTTTCGGCCGTATTTCTGCTTGATAGGCCACAGCAGCCGGCGCGCCTTGTCCAGGTTTGCATTGTCGGGCCAGCTGTTCAGCGGCGCGAAGCGCTGCTGGCCACCGCCTGCGCCACCGCGGCCGTCGGCGATCCGGTAGGTGCCGGCGCTATGCCAGGCCATGCGGATCATCAGGCCGCCATAGTGGCCGAAGTCCGCCGGCCACCAGTCCTGCGATTCCGTCATCAGGGCCTTGAGGTCCTGGACCACGGCGTTCAGGTCGAGGCTCTTGAACTCCTTCGCATAATTGAACGCCTCGCCCATGGGATTGGACCGGGGCGAATGCTGGTTGAGGCTGTCGAGGCGTAGCCTGTCAGGCCACCAGTCAGGGTTGGTCCTGGTATGCCGGCGAGCGACCGGGCTGATGCCCGGGCCTTTGTCTTCAACCTTCGCGTCCATGTCTCTCTCCCGTCAAACTGCAGTCGTCTGGGGTGCGGGCCTGAGATGCGGTGGACGGACCCGCAACGCCTGATTGTGGACGATAGGCAAGGAGCGACCTGCCCTCGGGTCAAATAAATAAAATTTGTGGCGTGCATTGGCCGGCTCTATCTGGCCTTCGCCCAGGTCAGCGGCGCGGAACTGGAGCTTCGGTGAACGCGGCTTTCATTCGAAGTCCGCATGGGCAAAGCTCCTGCAGATTCGACCACCGGGCTTGGGAAGTCTCTTCTGACAATGAAATCCGCCGACATCCGCGCCCGGCTGGGAGTGCGTCCCGTCATCAATGTCGCGGGAACGATGACGGCCCTTGGCGCCTCCATCGTCCTGCCCGAGGCGGTGGAAACGGTCGGCGCCATCCTTAGCGAATTCGTGGAGATAGACGATCTGCAGCGCAAGGCCAGCGCCGCGATTGCGCGGCTCTGCCAGGCTGAGGCGGGGTTGGTGACCGCGTCCTGCAGCGCAGGGATCACCTTGGGCGTGGCCGGCGCGATGACGGGCGCCGATCTCGCCGCCGTCGAGCGCCTGCCCGACACGGCGGGGCTCAAGAATGAGGTCGCGATCCTCGCGGGACACATGGTCTCCTACGGGGCGCCCGTCGAGCAAGCCATCCGGCTGGCGGGCGCGCGCGTCGTCCCGGTAGGGCAGGCAACCTCGGCTCACGCCTACCAGCTGGCCGGCGCCCTCACCGAGCGCACGGCGGCGGTCGTCTATGTCATCTCCCACCACACGGTACGGTACGGCATGCCGCCGCTGGCGGAGTTCGCGCAAATCGCCCGTGCGAAGGGCGTGCCGGTCATCGTCGACGCAGCATCGGAGTACGACCTGCGCGGCCCGCTCGCCGCCGGCGCCGATCTCGCCCTCTACTCCTCGCACAAGTTCCTCGGCGGCCCCACCGGCGGCATCGTCGCCGGCCGACGCGATCTCGTTCGCGCCGCCTTCCTGCAGAACAGCGGGATCGGGCGCGGCATGAAGATCGGCAAGGAGGGCATCGCGGGAACCATCGCGGCGCTGGAAGCCTGGGAGCGGCGCGACCATGCCGCCGTGCGAGCGCGGGAGAGCGAGACGCTCCGTCTCTGGCTCGACGCGCTTCAGGGGCGGCCTGGCGTGACCGCCGTCATCGTTCCCGACCCGACGGACAACCCGCTCGACCGGCTGCAGGTGGCCGTGGAGCCCAACGCTGCGCACATCACGGCTTGGGACCTGGCGGATCGGCTCGCCTCCGGAAGCCGCCCGGTGATCGTCCGCGATCACGAGATCGAGCACGGTCATTTCTTCCTGGACCCGTGCAACCTCCATCCCGGCGAGGACACCGTCGTCACCGCGAGACTCGTGGAGGAACTCGACCGCGCGCTCGCCTCGAACGAGATCATCGCCACGTCAGTCTCGGCGCGCCGCGCGCGGCGCATCCGCTCGCGCCTGGCCTGGCCGGATTGAGGCTTAATCTCGCGTCATGGCGAAGACAGGATCTGGCCAAGCCGCTGCATCAGCTGGCCGTAGCGGACGTAGTCGCCCGAGGCGTAGGCCTTCTGCATGTCCTGGAAGACAGCGCGGGCCTGTTTCAGCTGATCGGGACTTCCCGCGGCAGGCGGCGCGGTCCCCGCCTCGGTCGGAGGCGGCGTCCCGCCTACGAGCAGGGCTTCCGCCGCGCTAAGGCTGTCGCCCCACTCGATCCGACGGTTGTCTGGCATGAGTTGGCCGAACACGACGCGGGCCAAGGTCGGGATGCCGGTCTGCTCGGCCTCTATGTAAATGGGTTCGATCGTCACCAGCTGGCCGCCAGCCAGCGGCAGGATGAGCAGGTTCCCGCGAATGACGTGCGACCCGTGTTGGTCCCATAAGGTCAGGTCACCGGAGAAGCGGCTGTCGGAATTGATGCGCGATTCCACCTGGGCCGGCCCGTCTACGAACCTGCCCTTGGGGAAGCGGTAGGCGACGAGCTTGCCGTAGTTGTCGCCATCGGACCGCCCCGCCAGCCAACCGGCCATCTGGTTCTTGCCGGCCACCGACAGCGGCAGCATGAGAATGAACTCCGGGGCCTGCTCGCCCGGCAGCTGAGCCATCACGTAGTAGGGCTGAACCTCGACCTCGGTGCTGAGGTAGAGTTCGCGCGGCACCTCCCACCGATCCTCCCGGTTGTAGAAGGTCGTGGGGTTGGTCATGTGGTAGGTGCCGTACATCTCGGCCTGGACCGTGAAGAGGTCCTCCGGATAGCGCACGTGCCGGTGCAGGGCGTCGGGCATCGCGGCGCGGTCCTTGAAGAGGCCGGGCATCATGCGGCGGTAGGCCCTGATGATCGGGTCGTCGGGAGAGAACACATAGAAGGTCACCGACCCGTTGTAGGCGTCGACGACCGCCTTCACTGAATTGCGCAGGTAGTTGCGCCCGTGAAGCGCCGCTACCGAGCCTCGATAAGCCTCACTGTAGGGGTAGTTCGCCAAACTGGTGTAGCCATCGAGAATATAGGCGTAGTGATCGCCATCGGCGACGATGTAGGGATCCTGGTCAAAGGTGAGAAAAGGCGCGAGCCGCCGGACCCGCTCGACCACATTGCGGCGGATCATCACCCGGCTGTTCGGCGTAAAGTAACCGGACAGGAAGAGCCGCAGCCCGTCGAACTGTCGAGCGAAGACGAGCCTGCGCCAGTAGTTTGAAAGTAGGACGCCGCCGGCGCCGCCATAGATGGTCTCGGCGTTCGCGTCGCCGCGCGGGAAGTCGAATTCCTTTTCCGTCGTGTGGACGTAGACCCGATCGTTGGTCTTCAGACCGTAGTAGATTTCACCGTGGGTGACGGCGAGATCGTCTATCGCCTGGATCGGGATATCGTGCGCCCAGAGTACCGGATCGCCCCGCTCGTCGATCTCGTTCACCGGCGCGGCGACGACGCCGTAGCCGTGCGTGTATTTCAACGCGAGGTTCACCCAGACCTGCGCCGGCGGCGGCAACTTGGTGACGTCGAGTTCACGGGCGGTGATCATCACCTGCCGCTCCGCGCCCGCCACTCGGTAGCGGTCGAAGTTGACGACGCTGAAGGCGTAGTAGGGGCGAAGGCCCTGGGTCTGCTGCAACTGGGGTTCGAGCGCGCGCCAGTCCCAGATCCGCGCGTCCCGCAACGTGGCGCTGTTGGCGTCGATGTCCTGACGTGTCATCGGCGTCTGGGAAACGGCGAACTCTCGTTCCCGGACGTTCGGACCCTCGAGGCCATAGGCCCGTCGCGTGCCGGCGATGCTGCGGATGAGGTAGGGTTGCTCGAGCGTGATCTGGTTGGGCCCGACGTAGAGGCGCTCGACCACGTCTGGGAGGATATGAGCGCCGATATAGATGGCGAGGAAGGCGGCGAAGGCGCCGCCCCAGCGCAATGGCCTGGAGAACAGCCAGCTACGCGCATCTATCCAAACGGCGGCGGCCGCCAGCATTGCAGCGGCGACAACCCAATCTGCGATGATTACCGCATACGCTGGGAGCCAGAAGTGAGTGTCGATCCACGATGCGCCGGCGACGACGCCGGAATGGCCGTCGATTATCAGGCGATAACGCGCGAGGAGGTCCAAGCTCGCGCACCCGAGGCAGAACAACGCGGCCAGTATGAGCCCCTGGGGGAGCCATGTGTTCCAGGCCGTGGCCTGGGCGGCGGCGAGGGCTTTCGACATGACCGCCTCGACCGTGTCGGACGCGTCTGCGTCGACCACCGTGAACCTTGGGTGAGGGCCGCCTCGTAGTGTCAGGAAACTCAGCGGCAGCCGGCGATACGAGACGACTCCTATGACCACCCAGCCGACGATGGTTATGACCAGGAGCGTCATGAAAAGGCGTGCTCCCGCGTCGTAAACCGGAAGCGCGAGCAGGTAGAACGACAGATCGAGTCCGAATACCGGGTCGGAGATCCCCGAGCGGGTCGCGCCGAGGAAGCCGGCCAATGGCTGCCAGAGCGTGATCGCGCCGAGCCCAACTAAGGCGGCGACGGCGAAGCCCGCGACCAGCGGCGCGCTTGGCGGCAAGCTGACAAGACGTCTGGCGGCGAGGCGCCAATTGATGGCGACGAACAGGCCGCCAAACACCACCACCGCCGTGAGGATCGCCGACCGCAGGCCAAGCGCGAGCCAGAATCGCGCCGACTGGCCGAGTTCCTCGAACCAGTAGCCGTCCAGCGCGAGGCGCAAGATCGTCTCGAGCGCGACGATCGCCAGGGCGGCTATCGCCACATAGGCGAGGTCCCGGTAGACGCGATGAGCAAGCGCCGCCGAAGGTGGATCGCCACGATGTCGCAGAATCGTCGTCGCCAGCGGGATCGAGGCGACGAACAGAAGGATCAGGTAGCCCAGGCCAAACATGACGTCGCCCCCTGGGACAGGCGCCGGCCCCCCGACGACCTCTCAGGTGACTTCAGCTAGGCGAGCCTAAAGCTCGGCCGTCAAGCCGCCACTCTCAACGCCTTTTTCTCATTTGACGCGAAAATCCGGGAGACTCGGGTTGTAAGCTTGACCACATGACCTTCGATTCCCCCAAGGTTGACGGGCCGATGGCAATCGGAAGCTTGGCAGGCAAAGTCTTGCGGACTATCCCGCCAGGTGTGCCGGCCGGGCTGAGCGCAGCGCTCGCAGTCCTGGCGGCCGCCTTGGTCTCAGTCGCGGCGCGAGCCGATGTCGTCGAGCGGGTTACAGGCGACGCCCGCGTCGATCGGTTGCTGAGCCAGATGACGCTCGCGGAAAAGCTCAAGCTGATTCATGACAGCCGTGAAGATCCAAAAACTTACCTGGGGCAGGCCGGCTACGTCGCCGGCGTTCCGAGACTAGGGATACCGCCGTTGCGGCTCGCCGACGGGCCGCCAGGCAACCTCACGCGCCATCCCTCTGAAGCCGAGACGGCGACCATGGGGGTGGCCGCTGCGTTCGACGTGAAGCTCGCATACCAGAACGGCGTGGCGATCGGGCGAGACGCCCGGGCCCAGGGCGTCGACGTCACCCTGCAGCCTTTCTTGAACATCGATCGCGATCTCACCTTCAAGCGCGCCTACAACACCTTCGGCGAAGACCCCCTGCTGACCAGCCAGATCGCCGCGGCCGAGGTTCGGGGCATCCAGTCCCAGGGCGTCATGGCCATGGGCAAGGCTTTCGTGGGTTTCGACACCACGGCCGCCGACGTCTGGATCGACGACCAGACCCTGCACGAGATCTACCTCGCTCCGTTCGAGGCGGCGGTTGGGGCCGGCGTCGCAGCGATCATGTGCTCGTACAACCACGTGAACGGCCCTTACGCCTGCGGGAACGAGGCGACTCTGACGGAGATCCTGCGCCGCGAGTTGGGCTTTACCGGCTTCGTGACGTCGGACTGGGGGGCGACCCATTCGGCCCTGTTCATGAATGCTGGCCTCGACATGGAGATGATCGACGGGCCCGACAGCTCCGGATACCAGGAGCCGGCCTTCATGGGGGCCGAGCCGGCCGCCGTTCCGCCACCGGGGGTGGGCCTCGACAGTGTCGTCGACATCTATGGAGCCCAGCTTCCGGAGGAATCGGCCCCGGCGCCGCCCGACGCGCCCGATGTCGGCGAGAAGGTCGCTCCGAAGACTCTCTCCGAGGCGCTGAAAGACGGCTCGGTGAGCGAGGCCACCGTCACCCGCGCCGCCGGCAGGGTGCTCCTGGCGATGGACCGCTTCGGCCTGCTCACGGGCGCCTCGAAACCCGAGCTCACGGACCACTCCATCGATGCCGATTCCGCCGTCATCGAGCGCACCGCCGAGGAAGCCGCGGTGCTCCTCAAGAACGACGGCGGCGCCTTGCCGCTGAAGCCCACCGACCTTGGTTCGGTCGTTCTGGTCGGGCCCACGGCCGGACAGGTCGACGCGATCGGCATAGCCGGGGAGCGGTCCCTCGGCTTGCCGGAACGGCAGGTCGGACCATTGGCGGCGATGCGAGCGCTCGCAAAGACCAACGGGATCCGCTTCGCAGTCGACGACGACATGACCGGCGCGCCGATCCCGGCCGCACTCCTAAGTCACGAGGCTCGGCCGGGGCTCGAGCGGGTGTCGGGCGACGGGCGGCGGACCGACGCCCAGATCAA
>JAFANN010000364.1 GCA_019232665.1 Caulobacteraceae bacterium
GGCGAGGCGCGCCGCGGTCTCGCCAAGATCTGGAAGATAGGCGAATGCGCGAGGCACGTCCTTTGGCCCCGGCCGGAACAAGCCCGTCGGCCGACCTTTCGACCGCATGACGAGCCAGTCCATGGCGCTGTTGGCTCCGCCGGCGCCGAAGAAGTCGCCGGCGCGAAGCACCAGGACCTGGACACCCCGCTCGGAGGCCGCGCGAAGCCGCGCCTCCAACTCGACCCGGATCTTTCCCTTGCGCGTGGTCGGCTGCTGCGGCGCCCCTTCGTCCAGGTCCGCCCCGGCGTCCGGCGCGAAGTTGTAGACGGAAGCGGGCGCGAGCAGGCGCGCTCCGACGGCCTCGGCCGCCGCGATCGCCGAGTCGACCATCGGCAGGACCGTTCCCTTCCAGTTGCGATAGGCCGGCGGATTGACCGCGTGCACGATCAGTTCGGCGCCCTGGGCCGCGGCGACCACGCTGGCGGTATCGAGCGCATCGCCCTTCACCCACTCGATCGGCATTCCCGTTCCGGACTTGCGCCGGGCGGCGTCGGGATCGCGCGCGAGGGCGCGGATGCGCCAGCCGTGCTTCAGCAGAGCTGCGGCGGCGTGGGAGCCGAAGGCGCCGGTTGCGCCCAGGATGAGGGCGAGACGGCGGTCGGCGGGGGCGGGTGACGAGGTGGCGCTCATGTCGTGGCTCCTGTTGGCTGGACCTCACGACCCGGAAGATCAGCTCCTTTGCGATCAATCGGAATTGTCGATCTCCGCAGGGTCTCTATACATATTTGTATGGGCAGCCCCGACTGGGACCACTACCGCTCCATGCTGGCGGTGATCGACACCGGCAGCCTTTCCGGGGCCGCACGCCTGCTCGACCTGTCCCAGCCGACGCTGGGGCGCCACATCGAGGCGCTGGAAGCGGCGCTCGACGCACCCCTGTTCACCCGCTCGGCGACCGGGCTTGCCCCCACACGCCTTGCCCTGACCCTCGAGCCCCACGCCCGCGCCATGGCGACGGCGGCGGAGACGCTCGCCCGCGCGGCCTCCGGCGATCCAGACACCGAGCACGGCGTGGTGAGGGTGACGGCGAGCGAGATCGTCGCCGTCGAGGTCCTGCCGCCGATCCTCGCCGGATTTCGACGCGAGCATCCGATGATCGACCTGGAGCTCGTCGCCTCGAACCGCCAGGAGGACCTGCTCCGCCGCGACGCCGACGTCGCCGTGCGGATGGTCCGCCCCACGCAGGACGCCCTGCTCGCGCGGCGCATCGGCGAGGTGCGGGTCGGCCTGTTCGCTCGCCGCGACTACGTCGAGCGGTTTGGGGTTCCCGAAAGTCTCGATGATCTGGGCCGCCACAGCTTCATCGGCTACGACCGCGGCCAGCTCATCCCCTCCGCGCGGGCGGCGGTCAACATCGAGCTCACCCCCGACATGTTCGCCCTGCGCAGCGACTGCGACGTCGCCCAGATCGCCGCCCTACGCGCGGGCTTCGGCATCGGCGCCCTGCAGGCGCCCCTGGCCGCGCGGGACCCCGACCTCATCCCCGTCCTTCCGGGCCAGTTCAGCTTCAGCATGGACGTCTGGGTGGTCATGCACGAGGACCTTCGATCGGACCGCCGGGCACGGCTGCTGTTCGATCACCTCGTCGAGGGCATGAGCGCCTATCTGCGTGGTCGCGCCTGACAGAGCGAGGCTGCGGCGAATGCGGCGCCTTGAATCCCGCGGCCGAACCGACTAGGTGTCCCCGCTCGCCGTCAGGCGGCGCGCGCTCGTAGCTCAGCTGGATAGAGCATCAGACTACGAATCTGAGGGTCGGGCGTTCGAATCGCTCCGAGCGCGCCATTTTCCAGACAGCCGGTTTCCTGACGTTGCGGCTCGCCATCCGCTCAATCGACCGTGACGTGACGGTCAATCCGACTTGCCCTGCGCGATGGGGATATCGATCAGCGTCCGAAAGCCTCCGGACTCGATCGAGCAGGTGAAGGCGCCCCCGAGTTCGGCCGCCAGGGCTTCGACACCGCCACTCAGGCGAGCGGCTCGCGCGTCCAGGTCCATGGATCCGTTGTCGGCGACGCTGCACACCAGCCGTCCGGGCCCCCCTGCCACGGCGACCCAGACCGTGTCGGCCGACCGATCGGGGCGGGGTCGCGCCGCG
>JAFANN010000066.1 GCA_019232665.1 Caulobacteraceae bacterium
GTGCCGTGATAGTCGAGGTGATCCTGGGTTAGGTTGAGGAAGGCCGCGGCCGTCAGCTTCACCCCGTCGAGGCGACGCTGATCGAGGCCATGGGACGAGGCTTCAAGGGCGAGGTGCGTGACGCCGCCGGACGCCAACTCGGCCAGGATCCGCGCGACATCGCCGGCGTCGGGGGTGGTCAATCCCGCCGGCTCGAGTTGCAGGTCGCCTGCGCGAACGCCCAGCGTGCCCATGCTCGCCGAAGCGCGGCCGGCGCGCTGGAAGATCTGCCGGCAGAAGCCGGCGACTGAGGTCTTTCCGTTGGTGCCGGTCACCGCGACGCAGGTGCGCGGCTGACGTCCCCAGAAGGCGGCGGCGGCCAGGGCGTAGGCGCGCCGGGGATCGGTCACCTTCACGACCGGCGCTGCGAGGCCAGGGAGGTCGTCGTTGGCGATCACCGCCGCCGCGCCCGACTGCACGGCCGCCGGCACGAACCGCTTGCCGTCGACGCTCGACCCCGGGAGGGCGGCGTAGAGCCAGCCCGGACGCACCTTGCGGCTGTCGGCGGTCACGCCTTCGATCATCGGATCGACCGGCAGGTCCCGCTGCAGGAGGTCGGAGAGGCGAGCTGCGCTCATTGGACCAGCGCCTTGAGGATAGCCGGGTCGACGTCGTCCTTGTTGCGCCCCGGCGCAGGCTCGTCGGGCTCCTGGGCGACCCGCGGAACGTCGAGGAACGGCGCGATGCGACGGATGATCCTGCCGGCGATCGGCGCGGACACGGCGCCGCCGGTGGTGAACCCGCCCGTCTCCGGGAGGACCTTCGGCTCGTCCATCATCACCAGGACGAAGTAGCGGTTCTGGTCGAAGCCACCCGTGGTCGGGAAGACGGCGGCGAAGGAGGCGAGGTTCTTCTTGCCTTTGTCGTAGCGGCCGTTGACGAGCTTCGTCGCTGTGCCGGTCTTCCCGCCCACCATGTATCCCGGGGCGATCTGGTCGGCGAAACGGCCCGTGCCGTTGGTGGCGTTCAGGCGCAGCAGCTTGAGCATTTCGCGGGACGTGGATTCCTTGATCACGCGCCGTCCGGGCGCCGGCGCCTCGCCAGGAGCCAGCTTCTCCAGGGTAAGCGGTCGATAGACGCCGCCGTTCATGATCGCGGTCATCCCGGTGGCGAGAGCCAGCGGGCTCACAGAGATCGATTGTCCAAAAGCCATCGTTGCGACGGCGTTGACGCTCACGCGCTTGGGCGTCAGCGGACGCGCAGACTCGACCAGCTGGCTGGGCGCGCGTTCAAAGAGCCCGAAGTTGCGGAAGTACTGTTCTTCGTAGTTGCCGCCGACGCGGATCGCCATCTTGGCGGCGCCGATGTTGGAGGAGTGGGTGAACACCTCCCACAGCGGCAGGGTGCAGTCGCCCTTGTCGTAGTCGTGGATGATCTGCCCGGGCAGGACCAGCGGTTCGCAGACGTTGAACACCGTGTCGGGCTGCACGAGGCCCGTATCCAGGCCCATCGCCAGGGTGAACACCTTGAACACCGAGCCGGGCTCGTAGACCGTCGCCGCCGCGTGGTTGACCAGGTTGTCCGGCGGCGTGCGCAGCGGCGCGTTCGCGTCGTACTCTGGCCAGCTGGACATGGCGAGGATCTCGCCCGTGCGGACATTGACCACCATGCCCACGGCGTCCTTGACGCCGAAGTGCTCGGCCGCCTGGTTGATCTCATCCTGCAGAGCGGCCTGGATCCGCAGGTCCAGGGAAAGGGCGACCGGCGCGCTGCTGCGGCGGATGACGCCGTCGAACGCCTTCTCCACGCCCGAAAGGCCGCTGCCATCCTTGCTGGACAGGCCGATGACCTGGGCGCCGACCACGCCCAGCGGGTAGATGCGTCCCGTCTCCTCCTGGAAGTACAGACCGGGGAGAGCGAGGTCGTGCAGGCGCATCTTCACATCGGGCGTGAGGCCGCCGGCGATGTAGAATTCGCCCTTCGCGTGGGCGAGCACATTGGCGAGGCGCTCGGGGGACAGGCCCGGCAGGACGCTTCGCAGGGCCGCGGCCGTGGCCGCCTTGTCCTCCACCTCCTGCGGGCGGAGATAGACGCCATAGCGCACGAGGTCGGTCGCCAGCAGCCGCCCATTGCGATCGTAGAGGTCGGCGCGCGCGCCCTCGGCGGTCGGCTCGGAGGCGCTGCGAACCTCGACCGACGGGAACAGGGCCGCCTTGGTCGCCGACAGGGCCGCGCAGACGAACGCAGCCGCAAACAGCGCCATGACGAAGAATATGCGCAGACGCGTGTCGTCGCGCCCTTCCTCGCCAGCGACGTGCGAGACGGTTCCTTCGAGGCGGCGGACCAGGCCCTGGAGCACCGCGCCGGGCGTGGGGGCCGTCTCGGTGGACGGCTCGAACGGAGGCTGGGCGACACTCATACGGGCGCCCCAGGCTTCGGCGGTTTGACCGGCGGCGGATTGGCGGCGATGCGCGGCAGAGCGTTGGCGGGGATGTCGTGGCTGGGATCCACGGCGACCATGCCAAGATATTGAGTCGACAGGGCTTCGACGCGACGCGGGTCCTCGAGGCGGGCGATCTCGGCCTTCAGCAGCGCGATCCGCTTCTGCTCCTGCAGGATCTGGCTCTCCACACCGCTGGCGTCCGCATCCTCGACGCTGGCGAACGTCTTGAAGGCGTAGCTGCCGACCGCGATGGTGACGATCAGAGTGACCGCGGCGATGTCGATGACGCGGAAGCCGCGGACGCGGCGGGTAAGGAAACCGAAAGGATTCACGCCGCAACCTCCCAGCACGGGGCGTTGGTCCGCTGCGCGGCGCGCAGCTTGGCCGAACGCGCGCGCGGATTGGCGTCCACCTCCGCATCGGAAGGAGTCACCAGGCCGCCGCGAAGGAGCTGGAAGCTGGGCGAAGGTCCGGACCGACGCGGGGGCGCGTGCCGGGAGCCTTCCGCCACCCGGCCGGAGCGCGTGTACAAGAAAGCCTTCACGATCCGGTCCTCCAGCGAGTGGAAGGTCACCACCGCCAGCCGTCCGCCCGACTTGAGCGCCCGCTCGGCCGCCGCAAGTCCCGCCTCAAGCTCCGCCAACTCGTGATTGACCGCGATTCGGAGGGCTTGGAAAACGCGAGTCGCGGGGTGAATCCGCGCGCCGCGACGTCCGCCGAGCGCCTTCTCCACCGTATCGGCCAGATCCAGCGTCCGATGGAACGGCGCCTGGGTACGACGGCGGACGATGGCTGCGGCCACACGCCTCGCCTGCCGCTCCTCGCCGTAGTCCCGGAAGATCCGCGCAAGCTCTTCTGCGGGTTCCAAATTGACGAGGTCCGCGGCCGTAGGGCCCTCGCCAGACATGCGCATGTCGAGCGGCCCGTCCCGCATCAGCGAGAAGCCCCGTTCAGCCTGGTCGATCTGCATCGACGATATGCCGAGATCCAGGGCCACGCCGTCCGCCTGGCCCTCGCCGACGACCTCGGTCATCGACGAGAACGGTGCGATCACCAGGCGCAGGCGCCCGGCGGCGACTCCCGCCTCCAGTTCCTGGGCGAACCTGGCGACAGTCGGATCGCGGTCGAACGCGACGACTCGGGCGCCGGTCTCCAGCAAGGCGCGGGTGTAACCGCCCGCGCCGAAGGTCCCATCGACGATGAGTTGGCCGGTCTTCGGTTCTAGCGCGGCCAGGGTCTCGGCAAGCAGGACGGAGACATGTTCGGGCGCGTCGTTCATGCCGCGGTCCCCGGGCGAGCCTGGCGCTGTTGGGTCCGGAAGGCGGAAAGGCCATCGCGAGCGGCGGCGAGCTGGCGCTCGCGATGGGCGCGGAACTCGTCTCGCGGCCAGATCTGGAACCGCTCGCCCATGCCGACGACCGCGACCCAATCGGTCAAGCCGAACATCTCACAGAAGGTCTCGGGCAGGGTGATGCGGCCGGCCGTGTCATAGGCAAGGCGCGCCATGCCACCATAGACGCTCGTCTCCAGGGCGGTTCGCAGCGGATCGCCGAACGGCAGCTCCTCGATTAGCCCCCGGTAGGTCTCGAACAGGGCCTGTCCCCCACCCTCCAGGCAGTTCGCTTCGATCGAGGGGAAGCAGAATACGCCGTCGAACGGGCCTGCAGCGGCGGCGCGGAATTCCTGCGGCAGGACGATCCGCCGCTTGGCATCCAGCTGCTTCTCGACGGTCGAGAGAAACACCGCGCCTTGCCCCGTTCTGCGCCGGCCCATCCGCGCGCGCCGCAAGGCGGATTCGCCCCCTGCGACGTGAATGGGTTAACATGGGATTGATTGGGATACAATGACACTGACTACCCATTTCAGCGCCAAAACCAGGGTAGAACCCACAAATCGATGGCCCGTGGCAAGTTATCCACAGAACATCCAATGAACAAATCGGGTACAATTGTTTCAAACTGACTGGCGTCAAGGGTTAACGCGGGCATCGGGATGAGCGGATCAGACGGCCTGTAAGCCGGGTTCTGTGCCGCCCGCGGAACGCGGGCGCGGCGGCCATTCCTCTGGACCGTCCGTCGCCGGACGGTTCTCGCGACCAACCCGGGCGCCTGGGCCGGCGAGGCCTGCCCGACCTCCGCGTACGGAGGACGAACGCGGCGCCCCTATTCGGTCTTGCTCCTGGCGGGGCTTGCCATGCCGTCCCGGTCGCCCGGTCCGCGGTGGGCTCTTACCCCACCCTTTCACCCTTACCCTCCTGCGCTCTGCGAGCTTCGGAGGGCGGTTTGCTTTCTGTGGCGCTTTCCCTGGGCTCACGCCCGGCGGGCGTTACCCGCCGCCATTTCGCCGTGGAGCCCGGACTTTCCTCCCTCTCCGCAGAGCGAAGAGAGCGACCGCCCGGCCGTCTGATCCGCCGTCAAGGCTGGGGACGCGACGCCTCCGCGTCAAGCGGAAGTGCGGCGAGCGTCTTCAGACGCGCTCTCGTGTGACCGTCGGCGACCCCGTCCACGCGGACCTGAAGCCAGTGCCTCTGGAAGGCGATGAGCCTGGCTCGCGTGGCCGTGTCGAAGCGACCGCTGACGACCTGTTCGTAGCCGAGGCGCGAAAGGTCCGACTGAAGTTTCGCCACCGCGTCGCCTGAATGACCCTCGCTCAGCTCCGACCCGGAATTCGGATCCGGCTCAACCCACAGGCCATGGCCGGCCTGTGCCAGACGTCGCCAGGGAAAGCGCTCGCCCGGGTCCTGCTTGCGCTCCGGCGCCACGTCGGAATGGCCGAGGATGCGCGCATTGGGGACCGTCCAGCGGCTGCGGATGTCGTCCAGCATCTCGATGACCGCCAAGACCTGCGCGTCGGGGAAGTCTCGATAACCGAATTCGTGGCCCGGATTGACGATCTCGATCCCGATCGAACAGCCGTTGATGTCCCGCTCGCCCTGCCAGAACGAGACTCCGGCGTGCCAGGCGCGACGATCCTCATCGACGAGGGCGAAGACCTGGCCGTCCTCCTCGACCAGATAGTGGGCGGAGACCTGCGCCCGCGGATCACGCAGCCGCGCCAGGGCGACCGGACCGTCGACCATGCCGGTATAGTGCAGCACGACCATGTCCGGCGCCGCCCGGCGGTCGTTGAAGTTCGGCGAGGGAGCGGGGGTCAGGCGCACGCGTCCCTCCCCTCGCGCTCTCCCTCCCCTTGAAGGGGAGGGTGGTCGAGCAAAGCGAGACCGGGTGGGGAAGTTTGGATCATCACCGACGCCGCGGTCCTTCCCCAGGATTCCCCACCCGTCGCACGTTCGGCGCGCCACCCTCCCCAGAAGGGGAGGGACAGCGCCCGTATTTCCTCAGGCCGCCTTGTCCAGCGACAGGCGCTCGTAGCGGCGGAGGTGGTGGTCGGTGGATCCGAACTCGCCTTCGATGATCGTCGCGCGCTTGAAGTAGTGGCCGATGGCCATCTCGTCGGTCATGCCCATGCCGCCGTGAAGCTGGATGGCGTTCTGACCGACGAACTTGCACGCGCGTCCGATCTGGACCTTCGCCGCCGAGATTGCCTTGGCCCGCTCCTCCGCCGGCTCGCCGACGCGGATGTGGGCCATGTAGGTCATCGACACCGACTGCTCGACCTGGATGAACATGTCGACCATCCGGTGCTGGAGCACCTGGAAGGCGGCGATGGGTTGGCCGAACTGCTTGCGCTGCTTGGTGTATTCGAGAGTGCCTTCGTGCAGCTTGTGCAGCACACCGCAGGCCTCGGCGCAGGTCGCCGCGATCGCCTCGTCCACGACCTGCTCTAGGAGCGGCGCGGCGGCGCCGGCCTCGCCGACGAGGGCCTCGGGTCCAAGCCGGACGTTCTCGAAGCTCACCTCCGAGGCGCGCCGACCGTCGACGGTGGGATAGTCGCGCATGACGATCCCGCTTGCGGACTTCGGCACGACGAACACCGAGACGCCCTGCGCGTCGCGCTGAGCGCCGCCCGTCCGGGCGGTGACGATGAGGTGGGTCGCCCACGGAGCGCCGACCACCACCGCCTTCTGACCGTTCAGCACCCAGCCGGCGCCGTCCTTGCGCGCGGTCGTCTTGAGGTCGAACAGGGAATAGCGCCCCTGCGGCTCCGCCCAGGCGAACGCCGTGAGCACATCACCGCCGATGATCCCGCCGATCAGCTCCTTGGCCGCATCGGTCCCGGCGTGACGAAGCAATCCGCCACCGACCACGACGGTGGAGATGTAGGGCTCGACCACCAGCGCGCGGCCGAACTCCTCCATCACCACCATGGTCTCGGTCGGCCCGCCGCCCAGGCCGCCGAGCTCCTCTGGAAAGGACGCTCCGAGGATGCCAAGATCTTCGGCGAACGCCTTCCACACTTCCGGTCGCCAGCCATCAGCCGACTTCACGGCCGCCCGACGCTTATCGAAGTCGTAGTGATCGGCGAGATAGGCCGCCACGGAATCGCGCAGCAGGCCTTGTTCTTCGGTGAAGCTGAAATCCATGACCCGCCCTTAAAGACCCAGCACAAGCTTGGCGATGATGTTCCGCTGGATCTCGTTCGATCCGCCGTAGATCGAGGTCTTGCGGGTGTTGAAGTAGACCCCCGCGACCCCATGCGCCTCTTCCGGCCCGATGGTCGCGGCCAGGTTGTGCGGGACATCGCGCAGATAGGGGGCGCCGTAGTGGCCAGCCGCCTCGAGGGCGAGTTCGGTCAGCCGCTGCTGGATCTCGGTCCCCTTGATCTTGAGGATCGAGGATTCCGGCCCGGGGCCCTTGCCGGAGCTCTCGCCCGCCAGGGTCCGCAGCTCGGTGAATTCCAGGGCGGTCAGGTCGATCTCGAGCTCAGCCACCTTCCGCTTGAAGAAGGGATCGGCCAGCAGCGGCCCGGCGTCGTCGGAGGGCTCGGTGCGCGAGACCTCCCGGAGGCGCTCGAGGTTGCGCTTCGAGCGCGCGACCCCGGCGATGCCGGAGCGCTCGTGCTGGAGCAAGGCCTTGGCGCAGGTCCAGCCTTGGTTCTCGTGGAAGACGCGGTTCTCGACCGGCACCTTCACGTTGTCGAGGAAGACGTCGTTGACCTCGTGGCCACCCTCGAGGGTGATGATCGGGCGAACGGTGATGCCTGGGGTCTTCATGTCGATCAGCAGGAAGCTGATCCCCGCCTGGGGCTTCACGTTGGGATCGGTCCGGACGAGGAAGAATCCCCAGTCCGCGAACTGGCCGAGTGTCGTCCACGTCTTCTGCCCGTTGACGAGGTAGTATTCCTTCCCGTCGTCGCCGGTGATGCGTTCGGCGCGGGTCTTGAGCGAAGCGAGGTCCGAGCCAGCGCCCGGCTCCGAGTAGCCCTGGCACCACCAGTCGATGGCGTCGCGGATACGCGGGAGGAAGCGCTCCTTCTGTTCCTGGGTGCCGAATGTCCACAGCACCGGGGCAAGCATCGACACGCCGAACGGAAGGATCGCAATGGTGTCGGCGAAAGCCTGTTCTTCAGACCAGATGTACTTCTGGGTCGGCGTCCAGCCGGTGCCGCCCCACTCGACAGGCCAGGATGGCGTGGCCCAGCCCTTCTTCGCCAGGATACGATGCCAGGAGAAGTAATCCTCCTTGGAGAGGGCGTCCTCGCTCTTCTGTTTCTCGCGCAGCTCAGGCGGATAATTCTCGGCTATGAAGGTGCGCACTTCCTCGCGGAAGGCGACATCCTGTGGCGAGAAGTCGAGATCCATTGGGCTTCCTCATGCCATGACCGCGGGAGCCAAGCGCATCGTCGCGCTCATCCGTCAGCGTTGGTGCGGCGCAACCATAGGGGCTCGCCGCGCCTCTTTCCATAGGGGCGGGACCAGGCTTCGCTTGGAACCGGAGACCCCTCGGGGCAAGACGATCGGATGCTCAGGCTCCTCACCTATAATGTGCATCGCTGCGTGGGCACGGACGGTCGTCACGACGTCGGACGCATCGCAGCAGTGATCGCCGCCGAGGCTCCCGACATCGTCGCCCTGCAGGAAGTCGATGTCGGACGGGCGCGGACAGGAAAGGTAGATCAGGCGCACGAGATCGCCCGCCGGCTGAACATGACCCCAAGATTCCACGCCGCACTGCGCGTCGAGGAAGAGCTGTATGGGGACGCGATCCTCACCTCGCTCCCGCACACAGTGGTGAAGGCGGGGCCCTTGCCCGGCTATCCGGCCGCGCCGATGCTCGAGCCCCGCGGCGCCCTGTGGCTGAGCTTCGATCTGGGCAAGGGACGCTGCCTGCAGGTGCTAAACACCCACCTCGGGCTCGTTCCGCGCGAGCAGCAGCTGCAGGCGGCCGCCCTGGTGGGCGAGCAGTGGCTCGGCGGGGCCCTGCGCCAGGACCCGTTCATCCTGACCGGCGACTTCAACGCGGGGCCCAGGTCGCGCGTCTACGCCCAGTTCGCCCACGTGCTGCGCAATGCGCACGACTTCGCCACGCATGGTCCCAGACGCGTCGCAACCTTCCCCTCGCGCCTGCCTGTGCTTCGCATCGACCACATGTTCGTCAGCTCTGGCGTGCGCATTCTCGGCCTCCGGGCCGGGATGACCGCCCTGGCGCGGACGGCCTCGGACCACCTCCCGTTGGTGGCCGACATTATGACGCACGCCTAGGGCCGTTCCCTGAGAAGCGTTTCCGCTGGAATTCGCTTAGTATTTTTACTGGCGCGCGGCGCGGACTCCGCAGTCGAGCCCAACTGAGCCACGCACTAGTGGAGGCGCTGCTCAATCGTGGTGGAAGACCAGAGTATCAAAGCAGGCGCGGGTTGCGGCGCTGAGCGGTCGGTATCTGCGGAGGCGGGCGAAGAACGGCTCCGCTTGGCGCTCGAGGCTGCGGGCATTGGCGTGTGGGACTGGGACCTCACGAACAACAGCATCGTCTATTCTGCTATCGCGCGCGAGATCTGCGGCTTTCCGGCCGATAGGCCGGTCACCTACGAGGACGTCGTCGCGGTCACCCACCGCAAGGACCTGCAGCGCAACCACGCCCAGTTTATTCGGGCGACCGACCCGGCCATCAAGGATACCGCGCCCTACGAGTACCGGATCGTGCGGTCGGACGGCCAGGTGCGCCGCGTCGTGGCGCACGGGCAGGTGATCTTCGCCGACGGCCCCGACGAACCGAAGGCGGTCCGGTATGTCGGCTCGTTGCAGGACGTCACCGAGCAACGGCGCCTGGAGGAAGAGAATCGCGCGTTCACCGAGCGGCTGCGGTTCGCCATGCACGCCGGCCGCCTGGGCTCCTTCGAATACGACGTCTCCACCAGGCGGTCCGTCTGGGACACCGCCTTGATGGAAATATTCGGCCTCGGCGAGGCCGACGTCGCCCCGTCCGTCGAGTCGTTCTGGACCATGATCGATCCGCGGGATCGGCGACGCCTCCGCAGGCATGTGGCGCGCGCCTACGCCAAGGGCTACGCATACTCGACCGAGTTCCGTGTCGTCCGACCCTCAGGCGAGATCCGCTGGTGCGCTGGCAGCATGTCGGTAATCCGCGACGGCGCCGGCCAAGCGACACACCTGTACGGCTACACGGTCGACATCACTGAACGTCGGCGCGCCGAGGCCGAGGAGGCCGAGCGCCACGCCATCCTGCAGAGCCTGCTGGATGCGGCGAGCCTCTATGTCGGGGTGGTCGAGATCACCGACGACGGATTCGTCTTCCTGATGACGAACAAGGCGACCGCCGACTTCTATGGGATTTCGCAAGGCCCCGCGCACATCCACGCGCGCGAACTGGAAAATGACCCCCAGCGCCTCGCCGCCCGCCGCGCCTTTCTTCTCAACGCCTGGAACGATCGCCAGGCGGTCACCATCGAGCATCCGTTCTTCCATCGCGGCAAGCGCGTCGCCTGGGCCCTGGGCACCTACACGCCTCTGCCGCCCAGTCCGGAAGGGCGGCCTCGACTGTCCTTCGTGCTTATCGACATCACCGCCCGCAAGCGCGCCGAAGAGCGTCAGCAGCTGCTGATGCGGGAAGTGGACCACCGGGCGAAGAACGCCCTGGCCGTCGCCCAGGCAGTGGTCGAACTGACGAAGGAGACGGACCCCTTAGCCTTCAAGCGCGCCGTCGTCGGCCGCGTCTCGGCGATCGCGCGAACCCACAGCCTCCTGGCGGACCAGAGATGGAAGGGCGTCGATCTTCGGCGCCTCGTCGGTGAGGAACTCGCGCCATATTCCGCCGACCGGCCCGAGCATGTCGTGCTCGAAGGCCCAGCCCACACTCTGACGCCGGCGGCGGCCCAACTCGTGGGACTGGTCGTGCACGAATTGGCCACCAACGCCGCCAAATACGGCGCTCTTCGTGGCGACGAAGGCTCGCTCCTGGTGCGCTGGTCCGTGGACGCCGCCGGCGCCCTCGAATTTGACTGGACCGAGAGCTGCGTCTTCGAAAGCCCGCTCGTGACACCCGAGCGACAGGGCTTTGGCCTGCGCCTCCTCGACCAGACCATCTCGCGCCAGCTCGGCGGCGCCTGGACGACGGAATGGACTCCAAACGGCCTGTCCTTCTCGATGACTCTGCCATTGCAGCAGACGGACGAAGCCGACGTGGATGGTCCTCAGGCTCTACAGCCGTCGCCGCCTGCGCAACCACCGAAGGCGGCGAAATCGAAACCGTCCGGCGCCCCCCGCAAGGTCCTCGTGGTCGAGGACGAGCCCCTGATCGCCCTGGAGCTGGAATCCTGCCTCGAGGACCTGGGCTTCGAGGTGGTCGGACGGTGTTCGACACTGGCGGCCGCCCAGGCCTTCGTCGATCCGCCGCCCGATCTGGCGATCCTCGACGTGGATCTCGCCGGCCGCACGACCTTCTCTCTTGGGGGGCGCCTGCGGAGCGCTGGAGCTCAGGTCGTGTTCTCCACGGGTTATGCGGGAGTCGATCTTCCCCCGGCGCTCGCAGGCGTTCCGGTGCTGGTGAAGCCGGTCACGAGAGAAACCCTGGCCGATGCGCTCGAGGCGCTCTGGACTCCGGTCCAATGAAGAACGGACCGCCGCTCTTGCGAGCAGCGGTCCGCCAAGGCTTCCGATCAGCGCTGCGGGAAGCCTAAAGTCTGATCCGTTTGCACGGGGGCGGAAGCAAATGGTCAGACTCTAAACTTTTGAATCTAGAGCACGTCATTCCTTTCTCGAGGATGCCTGTGAGGTTTGCTCTAGTTGTTCTTGATCGCCGAGACGGACTGCGCCAACACCCGGCAGGGGCCGTCGCGCTCGGCAGTCAGTTGTGTCTTCTCGTAGGTTCCGGCGACGCGGGCCTGATGAGCGGCGTTTTCCTTTGCCGTCTGGGCGGCCTCATAGGCCATCTCCGTGCGGCCCCGCTCCTGGTCGCGCATAATAGCGTCGAAGGCCGTGGGGCTTGAACCGCCCAGGCTGGTCGCGGAGGCCAGGGCCTGGCAGCGAGCCGCCTGTGCGTATTGGGTGTCGGTCAAGCGCGTGCCTGCGGCCGCAGCGCCGGCAAGACCAACGCAGGCGACCGTCACAGCGGCAGCGATCGACTTCCTGAACATGATTCCGTCCTCCTTGGGTCAGCGAGTGACTGGAAGATGGCTCGATCGCGGCAGACTCATCAAGTTAAATGAAAGTCATTATTCCACATTACAGATATTTCATTAATTAACTCTAAGTAATGACAAGTGTCATGCCAGGGTTGCTTCAACCGCCCCGCCATCGCATGTTCGAGGCCATGCCCGCCCCACGCGCCATCGCCACCCCTTGCATCCAGGTCTGTGTCGTCGACGGCGAGAGCGGACTCTGCCTGGGCTGCCATCGCACCCTCGCCGAAGTCGCCCAGTGGACGCGATTCACCGACGCTGAGCGCGCTACGCTCATGGCCGAGCTGCCGGGCCGGCGCTCGCGGATCTCACCCGAAAAGCTAGGTCTCTTCGGGGCAGGCTGAGTTCGGACGGCCAGCTCAGC
>JAFANN010000124.1 GCA_019232665.1 Caulobacteraceae bacterium
GTCCGGCGCCACCTTCGCCCTCTCTGTTGGCGCGCTCATCGATCTCGTGGCCGAGCGCGCCCGCCTCTCCAAGGAGATCGCCACGCGCGCCGCGGACGCCGAGAAGACGGCCAAAAAGCTCGCCAACCCGGACTTCGTCTCGAGGGCGCCGACGGAGGTGGTCGAGGAGAACCGCGAACGCCTCGCCGAGGCTGAGGCGGCGCGCGAACGCCTCTCGACCATGCTCGAACGCCTGTCGGCGATGGCCTAGCTAGGCTGGTTGGGTCTCCTTCGCTCCTACGATCCAGGCCTTGGCGGCGTCGAGCTCTGCGAGCGAGAATGTGCGGATCTCGGCGGGATAGAATGGACGGAAGATGGCCACGGCGGTCTTCATCCACCGATGGTCGGTGACAAGGGCGAGGCGGCTGAAGTCACGCCAGTGGCTGAAGCCGAAGATCTGGTCGTCCCACAGCGCCTCGAGTGAATAGTCGGACATGTCGCTACGCATCACCATGACGGCTTTGATCGGTCCGTCGGCCCTCATCGCCTCGACTTTCGGGATCAGCCGGTCCCGATAGTCCTCGTGCGTGATCTTTCCGTCGGCCTCTATCCCCAGGACGTCCGGGGGAAGGCCTTCGATAAAGCGATACATCTTCGCCTCCTTCGTTCGCCGGGGATCCTCGGGCGTCGGCGTGGCCGGCGCCTTGATCCACGGCAAGAGCGTTGGCGTCGAAGGCGATGGTTTACACGCTACGCCTGGGCGTGGTTGTTCCGCCGTACAAGTCCGTATGTCCCTAGGAAACGTCCAATGACCGAAGTCGCCGAGGCCAAGAAGCCAGCCTGGCCCGCCATGTCCATCGCCCAGGCCAATGCTCTGCTTACAGCGCCCGGCTCGCCATTCGAGATGGAGTCCCTCATCGTCCGGGGCATCGAGACCCGGACGTGGAAGAACGCCCCGCCGACGCTGCGGTCGGTGGTCGAGTTTGGCCGCGGTCATGGCGAGAAGATCTTCCTCGTCCATGAAGACGAGCGGATCACCTTCGAAGCCTTCTTCCGCGCGACGGCCGTCCTCGCGCGTCGGCTGCAGGAGGAAGGGGTGAAGAAGGGCGATCGCGTCGCGATCGTCATGCGCAACGTGCCCGAGTGGCCAGTAGCCTTCTACGCCGCGGCCTCGCTGGGCGCGATCGTCACCCCGCTCAACGCCTGGTGGACCGGTCCGGAGCTGGAATACGGCCTCTGCGATTCCGGCAGTACCCACGTCATCGTCGACGCCGAACGCCTGGAGCGGATCAGTCCGCACCTGTCGGCCTGCCCCCACCTGATGCGCGTGTTCGTTTCGCGATCGGAAGAGCCCAACGCGAACCCTCTGATCCAGCAACTCGAGTCTGTGATCGGAAAGCCCGAAGGCTGGGTCGCACTGCCGGACGTCGGTCTTCCGGCCGCCGACATCGCGCCGGACGACGACGCGACGATCTTCTATACCTCCGGCACGACGGGAAAGCCCAAGGGCGCGGTCGGCACCAACCGCAACATCAACTCCAACATCATGGCCGCCGGCTGCGTCGGCGCCCGCGCCTTCCTGCGCCGCGGCGAGGCGCCGCCCATGCCCGATCCGCATGGTCCGCAGCGCGCCAGCCTGCTGTCGGTGCCGTTCTTCCATGCCACGGGCTGCTTCGCGATCCTCAACCCGACCCTGTTCGCGGGCGCAAAGCTGGTGATGATGCGGCGCTGGGACCCGATCCGCGCCTTCGAGCTGATCGAGCGCGAACGGATCAACTCGGTTGGCGGCGTGCCAACGATCGCCTGGCAGCTGATCGAGCATCCCCTGCGCAAGAACTACGATCTCTCTTCGATCGAGAGCGTCGCCTACGGGGGCGCGCCCTCGGCGCCCGAGCTGGTGCGCCTGATCAAGGAGACCTTCCCGAAATCCCAGCCCGGCAATGGCTGGGGGATGACCGAGACCTCGGCCACGGCCACCAGCAACGGGTCCGAGGACTATGAGCATCGGCCCGACTCCTGTGGCCCGGC
>JAFANN010000170.1 GCA_019232665.1 Caulobacteraceae bacterium
GAGACGATCTGGTCGACGCCGGCCTATCTTCGCCAGGCGCCCAAGCTCTTCGAGGCCCTGCGGTTGCGCTTCGGCGACGAGCCCGAGCTCCTGCACGACGTCCACCATCGCCTCACCCCCAATGAGGCCGCTCAGCTGGGCAAGTCGCTGGAACCTTATCGGCTGTTCTGGATGGAGGACCCAACGCCGGCCGAGAACCAGGAAGGCTTCGCCCATATCCGCCGGCACACGACCACGCCGATCGCCGTCGGCGAGGTGTTCAACAGCCTTTGGGACGCCAAGGAGCTGATCCAGAGCCAGTCGATCGACTATCTGCGCGCCACGGTGCTCGGCTGCGGCGGGATCACCCACCTGCGCCGCATCGCCGATTTCGCCGCGATCTGGCAGGTGCGGACGGGCTGCCATGGGGCCACCGACCTCTCTCCGATCACCATGGCCTGCGCCCTGCACTTCGACACCTGGGTCCCCAACTTCGGCATCCAGGAATACATGCGCCACACCGCCGCGACGGACGCGGTGTTCCCGCACGCCTACAGCTTCGCCGACGGCCGCCTGCATCCGGGCGACGCACCCGGCCACGGCGCCGACATCGACGAGGCCGAGGCGGCGAAACACCCTTACGTCCCCCGCCAACTCCCCGTCGCGCGCCTGACCGACGGCACGATGTGGAACTGGTGAGGGTCCTCCCGAGTGGTGCGCGCTCTCCTTCCCCTCCCGGGGAAGGTGGACCGGCGCGCAGCGCCGGGACGGATGGGGAAAGCCACCGCCGGGGCCCGTGCGGGCTGACCCCGTCCGATAAGCCCGCCAACATTTCGCGAACCCTTTCCCCATCCGTCTCGCGACGCTGCGCGTCGCGATCCACCTTCCCCGGAAGGGGAAGGAGAGCGGTGCGTTGTTTGCCCATGGGGAGGGGAGCGGCGGGGTGGCAATGAGAAGCCTCGCCGATCCTCCGGTCTTTCGGCTCGCAGGTCGCGATGGCCCACGGCTGGATCTCGAGGCCGACGGCGGGGTGCGGGCGCATGTCTTCGTGCTCGAGCACGACATCATCCGTGTGCTGGTGCTGCCTGACGGGGGACTGAAGTTCCCGCGGACCTGGGCGATCGCGCCGGCGATGGACGATACGGCATGGGAGGGGCGGGACCGGTTCGAGGTCGCCGGTTTCTCGTGTCCGGAGTTCGACCTGACGCAGGACGCGGAGGGCCTGGTCGTCGCCACCTCGCGCCTTCGCCTGCGCGTGGCCTGGCGCAGCCTTCGCTGCCGCTGGGACCTGCGCGAGGGCGAGGCCTGGCGCCCGATCGCCGCGGACCGTGCGACGCAGGCCTATGACTTCGGCTGGTGGGACGGCAAGGTCCGTCACTACCTCAAGCGCAACCCTGGCGAGGCCTATTACGGGCTCGGCGAACGCTCAGGACCTCTCGACAGGTCGGGTCGACGGTTCCGGCTGAAGAATGTCGACGCCCTGGGCTACGACGCCGAGACGTCCGATCCCCTGTACAAGCACATCCCCTTCTACATCACGCGGGGCGGCGAGGCGGGGCCGTGCTTCGGCCTCTTCTACGACACCTATTCCGACTGCGCGTTCGATTTCGGCTGCGAGCGCAGCAACTACCACGGCCTGTTCCGAAGCTTCGAGGCGCAGAGCGGCGACCTCGACTACTACGTCATCGCTGGACCCAAGCCGATCGACGTCACCCGCCGCTTCACCTGGTTGACCGGCCGTCCCGCGGCGACACCGGACTGGATCCTGGGCTATTCCGGCTCGTCCATGGCGTACGCCGACGCGCCGGACGCGCAGGATCGCCTGGTCGGATTCCTCCGCGACTGTGAGAAACACGAGATCCCCTGCGAGAGCTTCCACCTTTCCTCCGGCTACACATCCATCGGTTCAAAGAGGTGCGTGTTCACCTGGAACCGCGACAAGTTCCCCGACCCGGAGGGCCTGGCGCGAACGTTTCGCGAGGCCGCCGTGCGGATCCTCGCAAACATCAAGCCGTGCCTTCTCGTCGAACACCCAGATTTCACAGCCGTGGCGCAAGCCGGCCTGTTCATCGGCGATGAGCAGGGGCCGAACCTCGTCCAGTTCTGGGATGGCCTGGGCGCCTATCTCGACTTCACCAATCCGGCCGCCGTCGCCTGGTGGCAGGAGCGGCTGACTTCGACCCTGCTGGACGTCGGCATCTCCGCCGCCTGGAACGACAACAACGAGTTCGAGGTGCTCTCGCCACGGGCGCAGGCGGCGATGTTCGGCTCACCGCGCCCGGCGATCGAGGCCAAGCCGCTGCAGACCCTGCTGATGATGCGCGCCTCGTTCGAGGCCCAGCGCGCGCACGCGCCCGACGCCCCGCCTATCGGCATCTCCCGTTCAGGCGCGGTCGGGATGCACCGCTATGTGCAGACCTGGTCGGGCGACAACACCACCGCCTGGAAGACCCTGCGCTGGAACCTGCGCATGGGCCTGGGTCTATCGATGAGCGGGGTCTCCAACCTCGGCCACGACATCGGCGGCTTCGCCGGCCCTGCGCCGGACGAGGAGCTGTTCGTCCGCTGGATCGGCGCCTCGATCTTCCAGCCGCGCTTCTCGATCCACTCCTGGAACGACGACGGCAGCGTGAACGAGCCGTGGATGCACCCGGCCGCGCTGCCGACTATCCGCGAGCTCTTCGCCCTGCGCCGACGGTTCGTCCCGTATCTCGTCGAGCGGCTGCGCCGGTATCGGGAGGACTTCGAGCCGGTCCTGCGCCCGCTCTTCTTCGACTTTCCGGACGATCCGGAAAGCTGGGTCGAACAGGACACTCACATGGTAGGCCCCGATATCCTGTTCGCGCCGCCCCTGGATCCTGGCGTCGAGACCTTGGACGTCCGGCTTCCAAGAGGCGCGGACTGGCAGGACCATTGGACGGGCGAGTTGCTGGCGGGTGGGCAGACGGTCCGTCGCCCCTGCCCATGGTCCAGGCCGCCAATCTTCCTTCGAGGGGACGCGGACACTCCGATCAAGTCCGCATAAGGTGCGCACAATGGGCATTCCAGCTACGCTTG
>JAFANN010000162.1 GCA_019232665.1 Caulobacteraceae bacterium
TGGTCGTCTTTCCCGTCCCCGGCGGACCCCACAGGACCATCGAGGCGAGGCGGTGCGCCGTCGCCATTCGCCGGATCGGACCTTCCTGCCCGAGCAGGTGGTCCTGGCCAACGACGTCCGACAGCGACTGCGGCCGCAGCCGGTCGGCCAGCGGTCGCGGCTGTTCGGGCGTCAGGCCTGCGGCGGAGAAGAGGTCGGACATGCCGGTGAGGGGTAGCAGATTGCGGACCGATACGCTCACCCACCAATGCGAAGAGGCCGCAGGCGCAGGCGAAACCACCGCATTCGCGGGTTGCAATGTGTCCGTAACCGCGCAATCCTTGGACGCGCATAACTCTCACATCGCAGCGTGCTCGCCAGAGCAAGCGACCCGGCTCACCTGAGCCGACCGGTCATCGCCTGACACGGCGGCGGCCGCCTGCTGGCCCGCATGCGACCGCCGGGAGGACGAAGCGATGACGCAGACCAACGCCAATCTGAACAACAACTTCGGCCTCGGCGCCGGAATAACCCCGCACTACGCCATCACCTACGACGACTCCCTGTCGACCGCCGACGGACAGGATCGCGCCAACGCGCTGATCGGAGACTGCGAGGGCGATTTCACGTGGATGTCGAACCTGTTCGGCAACATCGGCATCCCGTTTTCATTTCCGGTCTCCCTGCAGATCTCGCCCGGATCCTACGCGAGCGCCGGCTGGGGCCCGCCGATCACGCTCACGCCAGGCAACGGTCAGCCGGAAGTCCTCCTGCGCTACCTCGTCGTCTCTGAAGTCACCGAGATGATGATGGACAAGAAGGCCAACGGATGGGGTTACAGTTTCGGAGACAGCAACGAGGGCAGTAAGGGTGAGGCCCTCTCACGCTTTCTCGGCTTTCAGTTCCTGTCCCAGAACAGCCTCTCCACGTCCATCCTGAATGAAAGTGGCGGCACCTTCTTCGTTTCCAACAGTTGGCTGAATTCTCCTCGCACGGACTTCGTCAACAATAACCCGGACGACAATCATCCCGACGCAACGACGGGATGCACGACGCTGTTCGTCTATTATCTATTCCACCAGCTGCAGTTCACGATCCCGAACATTATCGGCGCCGGCTCTCGTTTCCTGTCCGGCGTCTACACGAACCTCACCGGAGATCCGGGCGACCCGTTCCCCTTCTTCAAGCGCCTGTGCGATAACGCCTTTCCAGGGACCAGCACCATCACACTCGGGCCGAACCTGGACGACCCGTTCCCGCTCGGCATCCTCTCCTTCTGGGCCGACCAGAACACCTTCGGACGCGACCAGGTCCAGGACATCATCAATCATCAAGGCGGCCTGGTTTCGAACGCGTTCTGGCTCCTGCTCGAAGGCTTCAGCATCAATTCTTTCAACGCCCTCAACGTCGCCATTACCCCATTCACCGGCGCGTTCACCGGTCTGCCAGGGATCACGATCACGCCGACGCCCGCCACACCCGGCGGGCCCACTCCGCCCGCCCCGATCCCGCAGTTCGAGGATCCGACAAACCTGAAGGCGCCACAGCGGATTCGGTTTTCTTTCGACATCACGTTCTCGAACCTGAACGCCTTCCCCACGAGCGGGAATCCCACCGTGACGGCGGAGCTCGACGCGTCGGCAAATATCGGCGGCTTCGTCGTCCTCGGAACCAGCGCAAGCACCCTGTTCGAGTTGCTGGCAGGCGCGAACCCGTATTTCACCAATATCGATCCCAACAACCAGGGCGACGCCTTCTATTTGAGCCAGGATCTGCGGGTGTTTTCCATCGCCGCGGGAGATTCGCCTCTACCCGGCGCTCCGGCCTTCACCAGCGATCCCTACGCATCAATCCAGAGCCTCATCGGTTTTCTAAACGGCAATCCGACCTTTACGAGTTTCCCCGGATCATCCGACCCCCTCAACGCCCTGCCTGGGCAGACGGGATTCGAAACAGCCGACAGTTCGGTGTTCGCCTTGGGTCCTGACGGGGTCCAGCACTTCAACTTCGCGGTCGCCCGCGTGCGCCTGCGCGGCGCCCCTGGAGACCAGGCCCTGGCAGTCCGCGTCTTCTTCCGGCTGTGGGTCGCGCAGTCGTTCGACACCGACTTCCAGCCGTCGACGACGTATTTGAGCACGCCCGGGACCAGCGGCGCGGACGCCGGCAACCCGATCTTCCCGCTCCCGTCCGGCAGCGGGCTCACCGATCCCACTGGCCAGAGCGTCCAGACCATCCCGTTCTTCGCGACAAGCAGCTCCGGCGCGCACGATTTCGACGGCACGATCACCAACAGCAATTTCCAGAACATGACGATCCCGTCGTCGGGAAACGAGATCTGCTACTACTTCGCCTGCTACCTCGACGTCTTCAACGCGAGTCACAATTCGAAGTTCGGCGGCACCCACCACTGCATCGTCTCGCAGATCGCCTATGACGGCGCCCCGATCCCCACCAGCACTCCCGCCGGGACCACGCCCAGTCCCGCCAACTGGGACCAACTGGCGCAGCGCAACCTGCAGATCACCACCTCCGAAAATCCCACCGCCCGCGCGACGCACGTCATTCCGCAAGCCTTCGACATGCGTGCGAGCCCGCCACTGATCGGCCCCCCAGGCCTGCCGACAAACCTGCCGGACGAAATCATGGTCGACTGGGGTGACACGCCTGTCGGCAGCATCGCCACCTTCTATTGGCCACAGGCGTCCGCCGACGACGTGATCGCACTCGCCAATCAGATCTACAGTTCGCACTTCCTGTCGAAAGCGGACGCCAACACACTGCAATGCACGGTCACTAACGGCGTGACCTACATCCCGATACCGTCCACCGCCGGCCTCAACTTCGCCGGCCTGCTCACGATCGATCTTCCGGATACTGTGAAGCGAGACCAGACGTTCAACATCGTCCTGCGTCGCGTCACGACGCGCCAACCGCCGCCGGTGATCGATATCCGGACCACCCGTGCGGCCACAGCCGAGCCGGCGCCGGCGACGCGGAGGACGCCCAAGCCGGCCCCTCCCGACCCGCCCCCCGCCCAGCCCTCGGGCGGCATCACGACGAGCCCCCAGCCGCCCCAGCAGCCGACGCCGCCCCAAGTGCAAGGGACCTGGCCAGATCGGCGGCGCCTTCCAGGTTCGCATTCCGGTCGTCACCAAGGAGGTCATGCTCCCACTCGAGGAGGACACGCTCGCCGTCCTCAAATGGCGCCAGGAGCACATGTCGCCCGCCTATCGCTGGGTCCCCGTACTGAACCGCTATGTCTACCTCGTGGCCGGTCGCGTGGATGGCCTTGGCGGTTCGAGCGGAAATGTGCCGCCTTCGCTCAACGGCTTCCCCGGCAAGGGTCCACACCCGCGCCACCCAGATCACCGCCGCGAGGAAGGCCGCACGGGCAAGGTCTCGGCGATCCTCTACGACCGGTTTGGGGACTTCCAGGGCTTCAGGCTGCGCACCGAGTCCGGCGAGGAACACGCCTTCCACGCCCACGAACCCGATCTCGAAGCCTTGATCCGCCGCGCCTGGGAGGAGCGCTGGCTGATCACTGTCGAACCGAGCGGGCACGATCACCACTGGCCAAGGGCGATCATCCTGCGTCGGCCCGGCCAACGAATCTGACCAGTGTCTCCTGAAGCCTCCTGGGCGCCCGATCGAGGTGTTCGAGTTGCCCACGCTGGCGGCGCGTGTAGGCTGAGCCGCACAAGTCCCCTCGAAGGGACGAGCGCGCATGGCAGGAGGAACGCCGTTGGAGTCAGCGGACCAGGCCTATTACGACGCCATAAAGGCGAGGTTCGCCGAAGCGCGTGACCTTCGCCTCGCCTACCGGCCCGAGGGGACAGCGCAGTACACCTCCGATTTTACCGGCGCGCTCGCCAAGTACGCCGTCGATCCACACGCCGATCCGGCGCCTGAGCGCGCGCCGATCGAGGACGAGGTGGAGGTGCTGTTCATCGGCGGCGGGTTCTCCGCGCTATTGACGGCCGCACGCATGCGCGAACGCGGCGTCCAGAGCATCCGCATCGTCGAGCGGGGGGCTGACGTCGGCGGAACCTGGTACTGGAACCGCTATCCAGGGGCTGCGTGCGATGTGCCGGCCTACGACTACCTGCCCCTGCTGGACGAGATGGAGTACGTGCCCTCGCGCCTCTACGCCAAGGGACCGGAGATCTTCGCCCACTGCCAGGCGATCGCGCGGCGTTACGACCTCTATGACCTGGCGGTGTTCCGCACGACGGTGATCAGGACGACCTGGGACGCCTCGGCGAAGCGCTGGCGGATCGAGACGGACCGCGGCGACCGGATGACCGCCAAGTTCGTTATCTGCGCAAATGGGACGCTGTCGAAGCCGAAGCTCCCAAAGATCGCCGGCATGGAGGACTTCGCCGGTCACTCCTTCCACACCTCGCGCTGGGACTACGCCTACACGGGTCAATCCCTCGAGAACCTTGCAGACAAGGTGGTTGGAATCATCGGCACGGGCGCCTCGGCCGTGCAGGCGATCCCGCGCCTGGCCGGGACGGCCAAGCAGCTCTACGTCTTCCAACGCACCCCATCGGGCATCGACATCCGCGGTGACCGCCCGACGGATCCCGAATGGGCGGCGCGGCTGAAACCCGGATGGCAGCAGGCGCGACGTATGAAACACATGCGTGGGCGCGAGATCGACGCGGCGAAGAAGGCCGAGCTGGCCGCGATGTCCCGCGAGGAGAAGATCCGCCGCCAGGAGAACGACAACATCGATCACATGATGCGCATCCACGCGCGCATTGACGAGATCGTGCAGGACCCGGCGACAGCCCAGGCGCTCAAGCCCTGGTACATGTTCATGTGCAAACGGCCGTGCTTCGACGACGAATACCTGCCGACGTACAACCGGCCCAACGTCCGCCTGGTGGACACCGGCGGCAAGGGGATCACCCAGATCGCACCGGAAGGACCTGTTTTCGAGGACCAGGCCTATCCGCTGGACCTGCTGATCTATGCGACCGGCTTCGAAGTGCAGAAGACCGGGATCTACAACGAGATCCGCGGCCGCGACGGGCGCGAGATCAACGAGACCTACGCCTCAGGGATGCGAACGCTGTTCGGCGTTCACACGCATGGCTATCCGAACCTCTTCATCATGGGCGGCTACCAGGCCTCGTTCCAGTTCAACCTGACCTTCATGCTGCAGACCCAGGGCGACCACATCGCCGAGTGCGTGAAGCTCGCCCGCGACGGGGGCCATGAAGAGATCGACGTGAAGCCCGAGACTGAGGAATGGTGGGTGCAGGAGGTGATCTCTCACCGCGGCAAGACCAGCCGCAACGCCGACTGCACGCCCGGCTATTACAACTTCGAGGGTGAATTCAACCGGCGGCAGGACGGCAACTACAACGGTGGCTTTCTGCAGTACTATACGCACATGCAGGAGATCCGAGAGAACCTCGCCAGCCACTTCCTCTTCGCATAATCTTGAAGCAGGCTCGCGAAGTTACTTCGGCACGAGCTGCGGAGAGGTGATCCAGCCGCGGTTGCCGGTCTCGTCGTCGACCTCCCACCAGATGCCGTTCTTCTGCCCGGTGGGATAAACGGTGTCGCCGCCGGCGAAGCTTCGCACGACCTTCGCGCTCACTGCCGGGGTCACGTGCATCAGGATCGGAGTCTGGACCCGATAGGCCTTCTCAGGCGCGGCAGCCGCGGCTTCGCCAGGTTGCATGCCTTGCATATGAGCGACGAGATCGGTGAACGCGACGAGGTAGGCCTGGGTGATCACCTGTCCGATCGAAGTGTTTGAATAGCCTCCGCCGATCCCGGCCAAGCCCCCGCCGAAGCCTCCCCCGCTGAAGGAGATGTTCGTGTGAGAGGCCGCCCCTTCGGCGACGTATTCCTGTTCGGTCGTGCGAACATTGACCAGGGTCAGCAGGGCGCGAGCGGTTGCCTGCTGCGTGTGAACGCCGCCGGCCAGGGCGCCGAAGTACCCCGCATGTCCGCCGAGAAGGCCGCCCAACCCGCCGCCTCCTCCGCTCTGGTTGGCGTTGGCGTCTTCGACGTCAGGCACGATCGCATAGTCCGCCGCCTTGATCTGGCCGGCGCCGACGTTCGACTGGCGCTGGAGTTCTCCCTCGGCGCCGAGACTGCGCTCGACATTGCGCATCTGCAGGCCTGCGCCGCGGTCGACGATCTTCAGGCAGTTCGATCGCTGGGCCATCAGCTTGATCAGCTGCTCCGGACTACTCAGTCCATAGCGCGTCCACCACTCCCTCTGTGGCGGCGAGATTGACGCCGTTCCGATGGGGCGGTCGCAATGCGGCACGTCCGTCGGCGCCGGCGGCGAACCGGCCGCCGCTGGCGACGCCGCCGTCAGCATTAAAACCCCGATTGTTCCAAGGCATCCCGCACGCATGTCGCGATCCCCAAGTGCGATAACGAACGGTATTCCTGAGGAGTGCCACCTACAAGAGGTGGTTAAGACATAATGCGCGTCACAATCCCGAGCCGTCATCGATGCCGGCCGGGGGGTTGCCATTGCAGGCCTATGGCGCCATCATTCATCCGTATGGTTGAATATACCCCCCTCGATCACACTCTCTCCGCCCTTGCCGATCCGACGCGGCGAGCGATCCTTGGCCGCCTGGCGGGGGGCGAAACGCGGGTGACGGAGGTGGCTGAGCCCTTCGAAATGTCCCTCAACGCGGTGTCCAAGCACATCCGGGTGCTGGAGCGGGCCGGCCTCGTCCGCCGACGGGTCCACGGCCGCGAACACCTGCTGGCTCTGGACCTCGCCCCGCTGGAGACGGCGAGCCGCTGGATGGAGGAACAGCGGGCGCTGTGGGCCTGGAGGCTCGCCGAACTCGACAAGATCCTGAAGGAGAAAAAGCCATGAGCACCGAAACTCTGTCCCAGGTGGTGGTGACCCACCGCTACGACGCCCCGCCTGAGCGCGTGTTCGACGCCTTTCTCGACGTGACAGTGGCGCGGCGCTTCCTCTTCGCAACGGCCACGGGCGAGATGATCGTCGCCGAACTCGATCCCAGGGTCGGCGGCCAATACACCTTCACCGAGCGCAGGCCGGACATGGGCGACGTGCGCCATGTGGGGGAGTACCTGGAGATCGACCGGCCTCACCGGCTCGTCTTCACCTTCGGGGTGCCTCAGTTCGACCCGCGGATGACGACTGTGGCGATCGACATCCGACCCGACGGCGCAGGCAGCGTGCTGACCCTCACCAACGAGGGCGTGCCGGAGGCCTATGCGAAGGGCAACACCGAGGGCTGGACGCGGATCATCGCGGGGTTGCTTCCCGCCTACGACGGCGTTCACGGCGCGGGCTGGCTGTAGTCGCCACCAACACGAAGACGGCGCCTGGAAGCCAGACGCCGCGCTTCGTTCCAGATTTCCCGAAAGTCCGCCTCAGGCGAGGCTGCGAGTCCGCCGTCCGCTACGCAGGGAGAACCCCATCGCGCCGACTCCGACCAGCATCATCACCCACGTCGCGGGTTCAGGTACGGCGGTGAAGGTGAAGGTCGCGCTGAACGGCGTGTCGATGGGCGTTGGACTCGCCAACAGCTCAGCGACCGTTTCGCCGGCAAAGGTCGCCGAAGCGACCATGTTGAAGTCGCCGAGCTTCTTGTCGGTCGTCGTATCGAGAACGTATCCCTGGACGTCGATCGATCCGACTGCTCCGAGCGGCGTATCGAAGAGCGTGTAGAAACCATGGTTGCCGGCATCGAGCTTCGTGGCCCATAGCTGCAGGTTGCTACCGCCCGTGTCGAAGGTGATGAAGGCGCTGGGAAGCGTGAGCGGGCCCGCCGGCCCGTTGAGGCTCTGGATCATCCCGAATTCGCCAGTGGTCACACCGTTGGCAAGGAAAATGCCAGAGGCGAGACTTACTTCGAACGTTCCATAGCCAGGCGCCGGCGTGTAGGGCGGCCCGTTCGGGTATTGCCCGAAATCGATGGAGCTTAATGAGGCCTGGGCGTTGCCGTTTATCCCGAGCTGGATGTTCGTCGCGCTTGCTGCGACGGGGACGAGGCCGAGGCAAACTGCGCCAGCGAAGCCGACGATAGTTGCGTACTTCATTCGCCACTCCCAAGCCCCAATGGGCTTTGACATCGCCCTTCGACCGGAGTCAGTCGTAGGGATTTACCCTGAGTATTATCTATAATTTTTAGCATATTAGCGTCGCGCACGAAATCGCCTCATTCGCATACGGAGCCTTAGGTTCGGTTTCAGACAAAGCGGAACCAGTTTCGCATTCGGCGAAGCCCCGAAGGCTGCAAGGTAAAATGACGAGCGGGCCGGATGCAGTTCGGCGCAGCTTCTGAGGCGGGCGCCGCGCCCGTGCGTTACCTCGGCATCCATGCGAGCATGGCCATGGAGGTGACGACGTCATGAAACCAAGAACTCCCGGCCACAACATCGCGAACCCGCCCGCCGATACGCGTAAGCTAAAACCTTCGACGATGATGATGGGCCATGGCTATGAGCCGCGGCTGTCGGAAGGCTCGTTGAAGCCACCGATCTTCCTCACCTCCACCTTCGTTTTCGAGAGCGCGGCGGCGGGCAAGCGTCACTTCGAGCGGGTGACCGGCCGGGTCCCCGGCGGGGCCGAGGGTCTCGTCTATTCTCGGTTCAACGGTCCGGACCAGGAGATCCTGGAGGACCGGCTGTCGGTGTGGGAGGAGGCCGAAGACGCCCTTGCCTTCTCCAGCGGCATGGCGGCGATCACCACCGTGTTGCTGGCCCTGGCCAACCCCGGCGAGACGATCGTCCATTCCTCGCCGCTCTACGCCGCGACAGAGACGCTGATCGGCAAGGTGCTCGGGCGCTTTGGCGTCCGCTTCCTCGACTTCCCAGCCGGGGCCACAAGAGAGGAGATCGAAGCCCTGCTGCGTCGCGCCGGCGACGGATCGCGCCTCGCTCTGATCTATCTCGAGAGTCCGGCCAATCCAACCAATGCCCTGGTCGACGTCGAGGCGGTGGCTGCTGCGCGCAACGCGGTCGCTGGAGCGGGCGAGAGGCCGCCGATCGTGATCGATAACACCTTCCTTGGGCCCCTCTGGGCGCGGCCGCTGGGCCAGGGCGCCGATCTCGTCGTCTATTCCCTCACCAAGTACGCCGGGGGGCACAGCGACCTCGTGGCGGGGGGCGCGCTGGGGTCCAGGGTTCTGCTCGACCGCGTACGGACGCTGCGCAACACCATCGGCACCATCCTCGATCCCCACTCGGCCTGGATGCTGCTGCGCAGCCTCGAGACCCTGGAGCTGCGCATGACGCGTGCCGGGGAAAACGCGGCCAAGGTCTGCGCCTTCCTGCGCGACCATCCGAAGGTGGAGAGGGTCGGTTACCTCGGTTTCCTTGAGCCCGAGGGACGCCAGGCCGACATCTTCCGACGCCATTGCCTCGGCGCCGGCTCGACCTTCTCGCTCTACTTGAAGGGTGGCGAAGCGGAGGCGTTCCGGTTCCTCGACGCCCTTCGCATCGTCAAGCTGGCGGTGAGCCTAGGCGGCACCGAGACCCTCGCCTCGCATCCGGCCAGCATGACGCACCTGTCGGTGCCGGACGAGCGCAAGCGGGCGCTGGACATCGGCGACAACCTCGTGCGCGTCTCCATCGGTGTCGAGGACGCCGACGACCTCATCGAGGACCTGCGACAGGCGTTGGAGGCGATCTGAGCGGGCCGCCGCGTCGACCGGTGGGCCTTGAGTTCCGGCGCCCGCCGGTCGATCCTCGCGCCGTAAAAGAAGACCCAAGGAAACGACATGGCCGATTCCGCCGCCGACGCGCTGACCAACAAGCGGGCCTTGTGGCGTCAGAGGGCGTACGAGGCGCCGCTCGACACCCTCAACCCCGCCTGGGCCTCGGCTTTCCGCGACGACGGCCATTGGCCGTTCTTCGAGCGACTGCGGGCGGAGGACCCGGTGCACTGGACGCCGGACAGCAGCTACGGCCCCTTCTGGTCGATCACCCGCTACGACGACATCATGGCCGTGGACACCAACCACCAGGTGTTCTCCTCGGCCAAAGGCATCGGCCTATCGCCGAAGGCCAGCGTCCTGCCGCCGGACGCCCGGCTGGACGAGACGGCGGGCGAGAGCCCCTCCCCCAGCTTCATCGGCATGGATCCGCCCGAGCACGACATTCAGCGCAAGACGGTCAGCCCCGCCGTTGCGCCCACGCGCCTCCACGACATGGCGCCCCAGATCCGCGAGCGCGCCGGGCTGATCCTCGATTCCCTGCCCATCGGCGAGCCCTTCGACTGGGTCGACCTGGTGTCGAAGGAGCTCACGACGATGACGCTCGCGACCCTCTTCGACTTCCCGTTCGAAGAGCGGCGCAAGCTCACCATCTGGTCGGACACCATGACCACCGCCCCGGGTCACGGACCGGCCGAGACGTGGACCGACCGGCGACGGATGTTGGCCGAGTGCCGGGAGTACTTCATCCGCCTGTGGGACGAGCGGGTGAACGCCGAGCCTGCGGGTGACCTGATCTCGATGCTCACGCACGGCCCGCAGACGCGCGACTGCACGATGGACGAGTACTTCTCGAACGTCACCCTGCTGATCATCGGGGGTAACGACACCACCCGGAACACCATCTCCGGCTCGGTGTTCGCGCTCAACCGCTACCCCGACCAGTACGACAAGCTTCGCGCGGACCCCTCCCTCATCCCCTCGATGGTCAGCGAGACAATCCGCTGGCAGACGCCGCTCTCGCACATGGCCCGAGTCGCGACCCAGGACTTCGAGTTCAAGGGCAAGACCATCCGCGAGGGCGACCGGGTGGTGATGTGGTACGTCTCAGGCAACCGGGACGAGAGCGCAATCGAGAACCCGGAGGCATACCTCATCGACCGGCCGCGGCCCCGTCAGCACCTCTCCTTCGGCTACGGCATCCACCGCTGCGTCGGCAATCGCCTGGCCGAACTCCAGCTCACCATTATCTGGGAAGAGATCCTCAAGCGCTTCCCCGAGATCCGCCTGCTGGAAGAACCGCGCCGCAGCTACTCGGTCTTCATCAAGGGCTACGACGAGATGAAGGTCGTAATCCCGCGGCGGAACTGAAGGCGATCTTGGTATCCCCAGGAGTGCTCTCCCGAATCCAAAATTAGCTCCGTCATCCCGCACGCAGAGTAAGGCAGTGGAGCGAAGATGGGGCACCCAGGAGACTGGGTGAGGCGCTGCGGTTCGCGAACCGCGATAGCCGTTCCAGTCCCCTCCTCGCTTCGCTCCGCTTCGCTACGGCCCGGGATGACGGAAAGAACGGGGAGCTGCGGGCTTCAAGAATAGAGGCGGCGGGAGAGGCTGTGAATTAATCCAGACCAATTGCTCCCTTAATTCGTCATCGCCGGCCGTCAGTGCCGGCGACCCATGGTCAGGCTCGACGGACGCTCGCCTTGACCGCGCCGGGCGGCGCGGTCAGGCAAAGTCGGTAGCGCAGACGTCGCGTGCATCTTGGCCGCGCCAAGAACGCGGCCATTGC
>JAFANN010000230.1 GCA_019232665.1 Caulobacteraceae bacterium
TCCGCTGGAGTTCCGCCTGCGGAACTACGCCGAGACCGAGCCCGGGACGGGCCGGCCCTTCTACTCCAAGGCCCTGCGCGAATGCTACGCCGAGGGCGCCCGCCGCTTCGGCTGGGCCGGCCGCCCGCTCGAGCCGCGCCGGATGCGCGACGAGAACGGCCTCCTGGTCGGCTGGGGCGTCGGCACCGCCCTCTTCCCCTGTCCGCACTTCCCGGCCGAGGCGCGCGCTACCCTGCGCGCCGACGGAACCGCCCTGGTCGAGACCGCCGGCGCCGACATGGGGCAGGGCGCCTGGACCGCGCTCGCCCAGATCGCCGCCGAGGCCCTTGGGCTCGATCCATCCGAGATCGATTTCCAGATCGGCCTCTCGACCCTCCCGGACGGCGGCGTCGCCGGTGGCTCCGGCCACACGGCTAGCGCGGGCCTGGCCCTGCACAATGCCGGCGAGGACGCCATCGCGCGCCTGGCCGAGATCGCCAGCAACGATCCGGCCTCGCCGCTCTTCGGCGCCGGCAACATCGGCGTCGTCGCCCGCAACGGGCGCCTTCACCGGCGCGACGACGAGACCCGCAGCGAAAGCTATGTCGAGATCCTCGCCCGCGCCGACCGCGAAGCGGTGGTCGGAACCGGCCGCATGGCGCGCGACGAGGAGGCGGCCAAGACCTGGGCCATGTACTCGCACGGGGCGGTGTTCGCTGAGGTGAAGGTCGACCCGGACCTTGGCCTCGCGCGCGTGAGCCGCCTCGTCGGCGCCTTCGCCGCCGGCCGCATCGTCAACCCCAGGCTCGTCGCCAGCCAGTACTACGGCGGCATGATCTGGGGCCTCTCCTTCGCCCTGCTGGAGGAAGCCATCGCCGACGCCCGCACCGGCCGGATCATCAACGCCGACCTCGCCGAATACCACGTCCCGGTGAACGCCGACGTCCCCTCGGTCGAGGCGATCCTGGTCCCCGAGGAAGACGCCTACGTGAACCCGCTCGGCATCAAGGGCGTCGGCGAAATCGCCATCACCGGCACAGTCGGCGCCATCGCCAACGCCATCTGGCACGCGACGGGGACGCGGGTGCGCCGCTTCCCGATCCGCATCGAGGACTTGCTCTCATAAATACCGTCATGGCCGGCCTCCGTGCCGGCCACCCATCGGACGACTTGGCGAGGACCTGGCAATGGCCGCGCTTGCGCGTGGCCACGGCGAGCGCACGCACAGTCGATCGATGGGTCGCCGGGACTGACGCCCGGCGATGACGGACTTTTAGGAGAGGGGCCGACCCTAGGGCGGTCCGTACCCAGGGCCGGGGCCCGGGCCGTAGGGAGGGCCGCGATAATAGCCGGGCGGGCCGGGCCAGCCGACCGGACAAGCAGCGGGTCGCACGCTGGAGCCGATCGCGGCGCCCGTTGTCGCGCCCGCCAGGCCACCGAACAGCGCCCACCCCCCCGCCGACCACGGGCCGGCGACCGCGGCCGCCAACGCTGCTCCGAACCCACCCCCGAGCACGGCGCCGATGGCGGTGTTCCGGGCATGCTGGTCCACGCAGTTGTGCGCGAACCACTGGGCGTAGCGGATCTGCCAGTCGCGATAGGCCCGCCGGTAGAGCTGATAGTTATAGGCCTGCGCCCCTCCGCCCGGTGGTTGCGCATACGGCGGATACTGGGGCGGATACTGGCCCTGCGCCGCGCCCTGGGGCGGCGGTCCCGGGTTCTGTGGCGGCGCACCCTGGGGATTTTGGTCGGACGGCGGCGGAGCGGGAGTCTGCTGATACCCTTCGCCCGTAGGCTGTGCGTTGGCGGCGACCGGCTCTGCCGCAACGGCCGCGGCCAAGAGGGTGGCCAGGATCGCCGAGACGCAGGCGTTTCGCCGATCGTTCATCCGTCAGCCCTTTCAATCAAGCGCCAAGGTCTGGTGAGCGTCTGGTGACACCATACCAAACCCCTCCATTCCCGAAAGACGGCCGCGGGCGTAAGCGTCGCTTCGAACCAGCACGGGGACCGACAAGAACATGACCAGCGCCTTTCGCGACGGCCTCCTGGCCGGCAAGACGGCCTTCGTCGCCGGCGGCACCAGCGGCATCAACCTCGGCATCGCCAAGCGCTTCGGCGAGCTGGGCGCGAGGGTGGCGGTAGTCGGCCGCAATCCGGAAAAGGCGACCAACGCCGCGGCGCAGATCGGCAAGGACGCCCTGGGACTCTCCGCCGACGTGCGCGACTATGGCGCGATCCGCGGGGCGCTCGAGCATGTCGCCGGCGAGTTCGGCAAGCTGGACATCGTCGTCTCCGGCGCGGCCGGCAACTTCCTCGCCCCGGCCATCGGCATGTCGGCCAACGCGTTTCGCACCGTCGTCGACATCGACCTCAACGGCACGTTCAACGTCTTCCGCGCCTGCCACGACCTCTTGAACACGCCCGGCGCCTCGCTCATCGCCATCACCGCGCCGCAGGCGGTGAACGCCTCGACCCTGCAGATCCATGCCTGCGCGGCCAAGGCGGGGATCAACCAGGCGATCCGGGTCCTCGCCCTGGAGTGGGGCCCGGACATCCGCGTCAACGGCATCTCGCCTGGCCCGATCGCCGGCACCGAAGGGATGAGCCGCCTGGCCCCCGGCGCGCCGGCCGACGGCGGGCGCCAGGAGCGCATCGCCCTCAAGCGCTGGGGCCAGATCGAGGAGGTCGCCGAATGCGCCGTCTTCCTCTCCAGCCCCTCGGCCTCCTACGTGACCGGCGCCATCCTCGACTGCGACGGCGGCGCCTCCCTCGGCGACGCGACGATGCGCGCGATGCCCGCCCGGGCGTAGGGAGAGCGATCCCTCCCCGCGCGCGCTCTCCTTCCCCTCCCGGGGAAGGTGTCCTCCGAAGCCCGCAGGGCGAAGGAGGACGGATGGGGAAAGGGCTCGCGGAGCGCTTGCGGGTTGATCGTTGGGATCCGCCCGCTGCCGCCCGCGCGGCGGCTTTCCCCATCCGTCCCGACGCTGCGCGCCGGTCCACCTTCCCCGGGAGGGGAAGGAGAGCGCCCCCGATCTGCTTACCTCTCAGGTAATCGCTCCCCGCGCGAACGCGGCTCACAACCGCGCGGCGTCGCGCCCTGGCCCGCGGCGCACCCACGCCGCCGCCAGGATCGGAGGCCGCCATGGATCGCGCTACCGCCCTCAAATCCAACCCCCATTCCCCCGCCACCACCCCGCCGCAACCCTTCGCCGTCGCCGCCGACGGCGCCCGCCTGCACGTCACGGCGTGGGGCGAGGGCGCGCCGGTGCTGTTCCTGCACAACTGGGCGATGCAGGCGCGGATGTGGGACTATCAGTTCGCCGCCCTTGCCCCGCACGGCCTGCGCTGCCTCGGCTACGACCGCCGCGGCCACGGCCGGTCGGACCAGAGCGCGGACGGCTACGACTACGACACCCTCGCCGACGACGTGGCCGCGGTGATCGAGGCGCAGGATCTTCATGGCGTCACCCTCGTCGGCCATTCGATGGGCGCGGGCGAGATCGTGCGCTATCTCACCCGCCACGGCGGGCGACGGGTGAAGAAGATCGTGCTTCTGGCGCCGACCACGCCGTTCCTGGCCCAGACGCCCGACAACCCGTCCGGCCTGCCGCTGGCCGCCTTCGAGGCGATGCGGACGGCCTGGACAGTCGATTTCCCCGGATGGGTGTCGCAGAACGCCCCCGCCTTCTTCACGCCCGCCACTTCACCGGCGCTGATCGACTGGGCCGTGCGTATGATGCTGGAGATCTCGCTACCGGTGGCCCTGGCCTGCAACCGTGCGGTGACGGAGACCGACTTCCGCGCCGAGCTGGCGAAGATCGATACCCCCTGCCTGGTCATCCACGGCGACGCCGACGTCTCCGCCCCCCTCGCCCTAACGGGGGCGCCCACCGCCGCCCTGATCCCGAACCGCGACCTGAAGGTCTACGAAGGCGCCCCGCACGGGTTGATGTTCACTCATACTGAGCGGCTGAATGCGGATTTGTTGCAGTTCATTGGGTCGTAGGGGGCCCCGACCCGGCGTCGCTCCGGATCCTCCCCCATCAGCGCTAGCGGACGGGGGAGGGGGACCACAAAGTGGTGGAGGGGCGGCCACAGCTCGGGCGCCAGCCTTTCCGCCCTCGCGGCGCTCATCGAAAAAACACGGAGCGCCGGCTTGCTTCCGCCACAACGGCGCTCGACAAGTGGTTCGGACGCCGCGGTTGGACCACGGCAAGGGAGAAAGACCGCCTCAGCCTGCCGATCTGACGTTGCCTCGCCTAGCTTCAGCGGCGATCGTCGAACCATGCAGACGGTAAGCCTCGCAAGCTGGCCCGTGGACCTTCAGATCGTCTTCGCAGCGATCGGACGCGCGATGGCGGGCGGACGTCTGCACCCGCAAACGTTGAAGAACCTGCCCGTCGCTTTCGGCGAGGTGTTGCCCAATCATCTCGTGAAAATCACCCACAAGACCAAAGCAGAGCTGAGTCAGTCGGCGGGATTGTACGTGATCACGATTACCGGGGATCGCTGGCGAGACAGTCAGGGGGGGATTCGATCCGGAGAATTGGAGCGACTTTCTCGGGAGGCCGCTCAAGCGCCGCATGAGGTCCGACGACCAGCGCCGTGACGTTCGCCGCCGACATTTCTCGTGAGCCGCGTGAGCCGCGTGAGCCGCGTGAGCCGGGGGACAGGTGCTCCTGTCACCGAATTCGGCGAATTCGCATGACCGCCCGCGGTTGAAAATGAGCCTCGGCGCCTTACTTAGCCGCAAAGCAAGACCGAGATAGGCCGACATGGAATCCAAGAACGCGCAAGAACTGGATGCCCTTTTTGCGAAGAGAGCCGAACAGCACCGGGAAGCGGCTGAGGCGGCGGAGGCACGGCGTGCCAGGCAACAAGCGTTCCTGGATCGCTTTTACATGACGCGCAGCGAGATTATGGTGCCGGCGATGCGGGCATTCGGCGAGT
>JAFANN010000201.1 GCA_019232665.1 Caulobacteraceae bacterium
TGGTGGTCATCGCCGCTCTCGGCATGGGCATGATGGTCTCGGCGGGGGATCTGATCTCGCTCTACGTGTCCCTCGAGCTACAGAACCTGGCGCTCTATGTCCTCGCCGCGTTCGAGCGTGGGGACGCCAAATCCTCCGAGGCCGGCCTGAAGTACTTTGTCCTGGGGGCGCTTTCTTCGGGCATCCTGCTCTACGGAGCGTCGCTGGTTTATGGCTTTGCCGGCTCGACGCGCTTCGACGCCATCGCCGTGGCGATGAGCCACGGAGCCGGCGTGGGAGCTCTGTTTGGGCTGGTGTTCGTGATCTGCGGCCTCGCCTTCAAGGTGTCGGCCGCGCCATTCCACATGTGGGTGCCGGACGTCTACGAGGGGGCCCCGACCCCTGTCGTCGGCTTTTTCGCCGGCGCGCCCAAGCTTGCCGCCATGGTGCTGCTCGCCCGCTTCCTGACCGAAGGCTTCAGCGGGGCCATCGACCAATGGCGCCAGATCCTTGTCGTCGTCGCTATCCTCTCCGTCGCCGTCGGAGCCTACGCCGGCCTTCGCCAGAGCAACGTCAAGCGCCTGTGGGCCTATACCTCGATCGCCCAGATCGGCTACGTCATGGTCGGACTGGCGGCGGGCGGGGCCATCGGCGTGCAATCCGTGCTAGTCTTCATGACCCTCTACGTCATCGACGTCACGGGCTTCTTCGCCTGCCTGGCGGTGCTTTCCCGCGACGGCCGTCCGATGGAGACATTTACCGATCTCGCCGGCCTCGTGCGCGAGCGCCCGGGTCTCGCGATCGCGATGACCTTCTTCTCTCTCTCGGGCCTGGGGCTGCCGCCGTGGAGCGGGTTGTGGAGCAAGTACTACGTCTTCAAGGCGGCCATGAGCACGGGCCTGGCTCCCGCCGCGGTGATCGCCCTGCTGGGCAGCGTGGTCGCAGCCTTCTACTACCTGCGCCTGATCAAGGTCATGTGGCTCGACCCCAGCCCCGGCCCGACCGATCGTCCGGCGCCCGAAGGCGTAGTGATCGGCTACGCCGCGGCCCTCTTTGCCTGCCCGGTGGTTCTGTTCGCCCTCTACGCCATCGACCCTCTGGCCCGCACGGCCGCTGCAGCGCTGATCCAGCCTTAGGCCTCAATCCTTCTCTTGGGGATTGTTGCGAAATCCAAAGTTCAGGCCGCTTGCGGCTCTGGAGCGGCGGCGGGGATCTGCGAGGGCGGGTCCTCCCGGAGCTTGGCCGAGTAGAAGGATGCGTTCTGGCGGCCCTTGCAGGCGTCATTGGTGAAGCTGATCAGGTGGTGCGCCACCACCGCCGAAGCGATCAACCACTCGATCTCGCCCGCCTTGATCCTGGGCCAGGCGAACTTCCAGAAGCTCCGCCGGTAGTGGGACTTGATCCCGCAGATCCAGATCATGCGCGAGATGATCGCCAGGCCCTTCTTGATATTGGCCCAGGTCGCCGGCTGCGGCCGTGGCCGCCGGTTGCGGAAGGTGGCCTCGACCTGGTGCTCGAAGCGGGCAAACAGCGCCTCCGGCTCATAGGCGGCTGCCATCAGGCGGCGCCATCCGTCGACGACCTCGCGATAGGGACGCCGGAAGACGACGTTGGACTCGAGGCTGTCGTCCTCGGCCAGCCGGCCCTCGCGCTCCAGGCGCGTCCACAGCGGCGTCTTGGGCAGCGCCTGGAGGAGATTGATGGTCAGCAGCGGAATCTGGCTGACCTCGATGAACTTGAGGATCGCTTCGGGGGTGTCGGGTGTGTCGGTGTCGAGGCCGAGGATGATGCCGGAGACCACCTCCATGCCGTAGCTGTTCAGCGTCTCGATCCCCTCCAGGATCGGGACCATCATGTTGTGGGCCTTGTGCATCTCCTTCAGCGCCGTCGGGTCCGGCGTTTCGATGCCGCAGAACACCGTCTCGAAGCCCGCCTCGCGCATGGGCCCGAGGATCTCCGGCCGCTTGGCGATGTTCAGGGTCGCCTCGCAGGCCATGCGATAGGGGTAGTCGTTGCGCTTCTGCCAATCGATGAGAGCCGGCAGCAGGTCGCGTACGGCCTTTCGGTTGGCGATAAAGTTGTCGTCGACGAAGTAGACCGCGTCGCTGATGCCCAGGGCGCGCATCTTGTCGAGCTCGGCGCAGACCTGCTGGGGCGTCTTGAGCCGCGGATTGCGCCCGTACAGGGCCGGGATGTCGCAGAACTCGCACTCATAGGGACAGCCGCTCGAGAACTGGATCGACCCCATGAAGTACTTTGGCAGCTCGGCCAACTCGTAGGCGGGCAGAGGGAAGGCGGCGAGGTCCGTCCGCGTGCGCGTGGTGAGGACCACCTGGGCCTTGGGGCGGGACGGATCGGCCTGCAGCCGCGCGACGAGCTCGTCCGTGGCGTCGCCCATTTCGCCGACGTGCAGATAGTCGAAGTCGGGATAATAATGCGGACAGGCGGACACCGAGGGGCCGCCCAGAGCGGTCGTCCGGCCCGCGGCGTGAGCGCGCGCGCATATGTCGTGGATCTGCTGGCGCTGGATATGCATGCCGCTGACGAACACCGCCTCGGCCCACGCGAAGTCCTCGGCCGTGGCGGCCCGAAGGTTCTCGTCGATGAATCGCTTCTCCCAGTGCGCGGGCAGGGCGGCGGCGATCACCAGCAGGCCCTGGGGCGGCATGAAGGCTTGCGACCCCCTGATCGGATAGGCGTACTCGAACGTCCCGAAGGAAGGCGTGTAGCGGGGAAAGACCAGCAGGATCTTGCGCCCGGTTGCAGACTGTAAGGCCGCTACGCGGGCGAGATCTTTGGGGGTGTCGACGTCCATAGGGCCGCGAACTCCGCAATGGTCGAGTTGTTCCGGAGGGAATCCTATCTCCAGGGAGGCAGCCGAATAAGTTTGTGGCCGATATGGACGGGCAACACAATGTCGGCTCTGTCATGCGCACAAACCCCTAAGGGGGTGGATGGGGTCGGCGCGTCGGGCTAAGCCCCTGATTCCGCAACCGCTGGCGCAGGGACCCGTTTGCCGCTCACCCGTCGAGATCTGGCCGCCTTCGTTCCAGCCGCCGTCGTTGCCCCCAACGCAGCCATGGCTTCGCAGGCCGCCTCCGACTTTGAGAAGATCTGGTCCAGCGAATGGGCTTGGCGGAAGGCAGAGCTCGCCCTGGCCGATGATCCGGACGAGCCTTTGCCGCCCTACCTGCCGGACGTCGGCGAGGCGGCGCAGGCGGCCCGTCTCGCCCGCTGGCGCGAGACCCAGGCCGCACTTGGACGGATCGACCACACGTCACTCAGTCCCGCCGCCCAGATCGACTTCGACGTCTATGTCGCCCAGATCGACGCGCTGGAGGCGTCGCAGGCCTGGCGAGACTGGGAAGCGCCGTTCAACAGCGACTCGTCATTCTGGGGGGATCTGGCGGAAGCGGCCCACCGCCCGTACCGGATCGAGGCGGACTATCGCCATTTCATCGCCCGCCTTGGCCAGACGCGGCGCTATTTCGACCAGCAGATCGCAGCCATGCGGCTGGGCCTCGCGCGCGGGTTCACGCCTCCGCGTGCGACTCTCGCTGGGCGGGACCTCGCGGTGGCGGCGGTCGCCCAGGCCACTTCCCCCGAGGCGACGCAGTTCTGGGCGCCTTTCAAGGACGTCCAGCCAACCCTGACGGGGGCCACCCGCGAGGACCTGCGCAAGTCGGCGCGGGCGGTGATCGCAAGCGAGGTGATCCCCGCCCATCAGGCGCTGCTGGTCTTCCTTCGCGAGGAATACCTTCCCAGGACCCGAACCACGATCTCGGCCGAGGCCCTGCCGGGAGGCCGCGCCTATTACCAGTCGAAGATCAAGGAGTTCACCACGCTCGACGACGGTCCCGAAGCGGTCCACGCCCTGGGACTTTCCGAGATCGACCTGATCCGCGGCCGCATGCAGGACGTGATCAAGGAGGTGAAGTTCGAAGGCGATATCCAGGCCTTCCTGCAGTTCCTGCGCATGGACCCGCAGTTCTATGTGAAGACGCCCCAGGACCTGCTCGACCGCGCGGCCTGGATCGCCAAGACCTTCGACGGCAAGGCTTCGCAGTGGTTTGGCCGGCTCCCCCGCGCCCGTTTCGCCATCCGCCCCGTGCCGGCCGCCATAGCCCCGTTCTACACCGCGGGTCGGGGAGGGCTGGGGGTGTACCTGGTCAACACCTACGACCTGCCCTCTCGTCCGCTCTACGCCCTGCCGGCGCTAACTCTGCACGAGTCGGCTCCTGGCCACGCCTTCCAAATGCCCTTGGCGAACGAGCAGCGCGACCAGCCGGAGTTCCGCCGCAAGAGCTACGTCTCCGCCTTCGGCGAAGGCTGGGCGCTGTACTGCGAGCGGCTGGGCGAAGAGATGGGCATGTACGAGACGGCCTACGACCGCTTCGGCATGCTCAGCTACCAGGCCTGGCGAGCGTCGCGACTGGTGGTGGACACCGGCGTCCACGCCATGGGCTGGGGCCGCGAGCAGGCCATTGCCTACCTGGCGGACAACACGGCCCTGCCGCATCACGAAGTGGAGACCGAGGTCGACCGCTACATCAGTTGGCCGGGTCAGTCGCTTTCCTATTACCTGGGGCAACGGGCGATCCTGCAGGCCAGGGCCAAGGCGCAAGAGACGCTTGGGCCGAAGTTCGACATCCGAGCCTTCCACGACACGGTCCTGCAGTTGGGTTCCGTGCCCCTGCCGATCCTCACGCGCCGCATTGACCGGTTCATCGCCGAAGGCGGCCCTTCCCCCTATGCCGCCGATGCCTGACCTGCCGCCGATCGTCGCCTACGACGAGATCGACTCCACCAACCTCGAAGCCCGTCGCCGCGTCGACGCCGGCGAGACGGGGCCCCTGTGGATCACAGCCCTGTGGCAGACCGCCGGCAAGGGCCGCCGAGGCCGGACCTGGCGCAGCGGGGCAGGCAACCTCGCCGCGACCTTGCTGCTCACGACCGCCAAGCCCCCCATGGAGGCGGCGCAGATCGCCTTCGTCGCCGCCCTGGCGGTCGCCGATCTCGCGTCGACCTATGCGCCGGCGTCGAAGGTCAGCCTGAAGTGGCCCAACGACACCCTGCTGGCCGGACGGAAGATGTCGGGCATCCTGGTCGAATCCGGCCCCGGGGGCGGCGGCTTGTGGCTGGCGGTCGGGATCGGCGTGAATCTCGGCGAGGCGCCCACCGACATAGAGCGGCTGGCGACGGCGCTCGCGGACCACATGGATGGGCCGCCTCCGGGACCCGCCGAAGCCCTCGTGACTCTCGCCGGCGCCTTCGAGAAGTGGCGCGGCCTGTGGGACCTCGCCGGCTTCGCGCCGATCGCAGAGGCGTGGACGCAACGCGCCCACGGCCTTGGTCAAGCCTGTTCGGCGCGCCTTCCAGGGGAGACGATCGAGGGCGTCGCAGAAGGCCTGGATCTCGACGGCGCCCTGCGCCTGCGTCTCGCCGACGGGACCTTGCGCCGGATCACCGCCGGAGACGTCTTCTTCTGAACGCGGCCGCTACAGCAGGACCGCCGCCCCCTGCAGAGCGATGTAGAGGCCAATGAGGAAGGGGACGCCTACGGCCAGCCAGGCGAGCGCGCCCAGGACGCCCAGATGGTCTTCGCGCGCGACGATCCCGACTTCGCATGTGGGCGCCGCGTCGGGCGTCGCCAGGTCCTCGAGGAAATGGGTGTCCGCGACCGGCCGCACGAGGAGGTTGCAGACGAACCCGACGACGAGCAGGCCGGCCATCAGGTACAGCGTCACGTCGTAAGCCTGCGTCTTTGGCAGGCCAGCCTGCAGCTGAGCCTGCCTGAGGCTTGCAATCAGCGCCGGACCGACCACCCCCGCCACCGACCAGGCGGTGAGCACCCGGCCATGGATAGCGCCGACGAAGCGCGTGCCGAAGATGTCGGCGAGATAGGCTGGCAGGGTGGAGTATCCCCCGCCGTACATGGCGATGATCAGGCATACGGCCCCGACGAAAGCCACGGCGACGCCCAGGTGCGCCAGCGTCGGCAGGCAGGCGAAGAGGGCGGCGCCTAAGGCCAGGAAGACGGCGTAGGTCATCTTTCGTCCCACGTGGTCCGACATCGAAGCCCAGAACAGCCGCCCCAGGCTGTTGAAGAGGCTGATCAGTCCCACGAGACCCGCCGCGGCCGCCGCAATCTCGGCGACCTGGGTCATGTCGGCGTCGACCCCGCGAGGCAGGCCCGCGAGACGTGCGCCGAAGACGTCCTGGAACATCGGGCTGGCCATCGAGATCAGGGCGATGCCGGCGGTGACGTTGGCGCAGAGCACCGTCCACAGGAGCCAGAACTGAGGCGTTTTCCATGCCTGGTCGAAATGCACGTTGCGGAGCGTGATCATGTGGCCCGTCTTCACCGGCGCGGCTTGTGGCCGGTGCGATGGCAGGACGCGAAAGCCGAAAGCGCCCATGCTCATGGCCATGAAATAGATCCCGCCCATCACGGCGAGGGCCGCTGCGACGCCGGGCGAGCCTGCGCCGGAGAAACGATCCATCAGCCAGACCGCCAGGGGAGAGCCGATCATTGCCCCCCCGCCATAGCCCATAATGGCGAAGCCGGTCGCCATGCCTCGCCGGTCCGGGAACCAGCGGATCAGGGTTGTCACGGGGGTGATGTAGCCGAGGCCCTGGCCGATCCCGCCAATTACGCCGACGCCCAGGAACACCAGCCACAGCTGATGGATAGCCACCCCGCCTGCGCCGATCAGCAGGCCCCCGCCCCAGCAGACCGCGGCGACGAAGCCCGAAGCGCGCGGTCCGACCCGCTCGACCCAGCCGCCGAACACGGCCGCGGACAGGCCGAGCAGGGCGATGAAGGTCTCGAAGATCGGCGTCAGCGAGGGCACCGTCCAGTTGCAGTCGTTCGCCGTGAGCTCGGCCAGAAAACCGACATGGCAGTGCGGCGAGTAGGGCAGCAGCCTGCCCATGGGCAGCCAGAAGACGCTGAAGCCGTAGGCCATGCCGATGGAGAGGTGGATCGCGAGGGCTGCCGGCGGGACCAGCCAGCGGTTGAAACCGGGACGCGCGATCGTCCGCTCTCGATTGAGCCACCCGGCAGCCGCCGCGCCCTCGACCCAGGTTCGGGTCATGAGCCGTCCTCCTGACGCCTTGTCGCCAGATTGCCGACGCAAGCGCCTCGTTTTCAAGATCAACCTTGTTAATCTTGTACGGCGCTCAGGCGGGGGGATTCGGTCCAATGTTATTGGGATGTCGATTTGCTGCGGGACTCGCGGTTCTCTTTGCGGCGACGGCCGCGACTGCAGCTCAATCCGATCCGCTCACTTCCGTCGCGGGCGGTCTCGATGTCTTTGGTCAGGGGCTCGGCGAAGCGGCCCAGAGCGGGCAATACGTCTTCGTCACCGCCACGGGTCATTCTCCGACCGTCGCCGCGTCGATCGCCGTTGTTCGCCTCAGCGTGAAACGGCGCAATGCGTCGGCCGTGGCGGCCGTTCGCGAGCGCGATCGCGCGGTCGAAGCCGTGATGGCGCAGGCTCAGCGTCTGGGGCTGCAGGCGGCGCTCGGCAAGATGTCGTTGGAACGAGGCGGCCTGGCGATGCCGCACATTCCGGTAGGCGGGATACCGCCGCTGGCGACGACGCCGTCCACCCCAGTTCGGCCGCCGCCGGCGGTCCAGGACTACACGGCCGACGCCGAGATCGATGTTTCCGGACCTGTCGCCGCGAAACAGGCGGAGCTGCTCGACGCCCTCCAGGGCGCCAACGTCGACGTCGATGTGCTGAACGGGCCGATCGTTCCGGCATTTTCGATCGCCGGCTTCTCCGCCGGCGGAGTGGGGGCCGGGGTCGACTCCGCCAGCATCGATCGCGCCATGGACGAGGCGGTGGCCGAAGCCCGCCGCCAGGCCGCGCGTCTCGCCGCTGACGCCGGGCGCTCGCTGGGCCCGGCTGTTCAGATCACGCTGCTTGCGCGCTCCGCCGCCGGACGGGAGGCCACGGCCACGGTCGCAGTCCGCTTCGCCCTCGCGCCGCAGCATTGAGCCATTCTTCCGCGCTGCAGCACTCGACGCCCAAGGCGCGGCCCTGCTAAGCAGCGCGGCCCCGCGGTCCCGGCGTGGGCTGCGCGCAGGGATGCTCGATGCTGCTGGCGATCGAACAGGGCAACACCAACACGCTGTTCGCCGTGCACGATGGCGAGTCGTGGACCGCCCAGTGGCGGGCGGCGACGGACGCCGCCCGCACAGCCGACGAGTACGCGGTCTGGCTGCACCAGCTTCTGCGGATGCACGACCTGTCCCTCGAGAGCCTCGACGGATGCATCGTCTCCAGCGTGGTGCCCCAGTCGATCTTCAACCTGCGGAACCTCGCCAGGCGCTACATCGGCGTCGAGCCGATGATCATCGGCGAGAACGTCGATCTCGGCATTGAGGTGAGGATCCTTAAGCCTTCGGAGGCCGGCGCGGATCGGCTGGTCAACGCGATCGGCGCCCACACCACCTATCCGGGCGCGCTGCTGATCATCGACTCGGGTACGGCGACCACCTTCGACGTCGTCGCCCCCGATGGGGCGTTCGAGGGTGGCGCCATCGCGCCGGGCATCAACCTGTCCCTCCAGGCCCTCCACGACGCCGCCGCGCGCCTGCCGCGGGTCGCCATCCAGCGTCCACGCCGGGTGATCGGAAAGGAGACCGTCGAGGCGATGCAGTCGGGGATCTTCTGGGGCTACATCTCTCTGATCGAAGGCCTGGTCTCCCGGTTCAAGGCCGAGTACGGGGCGCCGATGACTGTGATCGGGACAGGCGGCGTCGCCTCCCTCTTCGCCGGCGCCACGACGGCGATCGACCACTTCAATCCAGACCTGACCATCATGGGCATGCTCGAAATCGTCCGCCGCAACGCCCATTTCCGCGGTCGATGACCTCTGTGCAGACCGATCCTGGCGACGAGCTCGTGTTCCTCCCCCTGGGAGGCTCCAACGAAATCGGGATGAACTTCAATCTCTACGGCTACGGACCGCCGCACGCGCGCAAGTGGATCGTGGTGGACCTCGGGGTCACGTTCGGCGACCAGTCGACGCCCGGCGTCGAGATCATCCTGCCCGACCCGGAGTACATCGCCGA
>JAFANN010000101.1 GCA_019232665.1 Caulobacteraceae bacterium
ATGTCCGTAACATCGTGCCAGGGCGCGTGAAGTGCTCGATCGAGCTTCGCGATCTCGCCCCGCGCACGATCGCAGCGATCGGCGAGGCGATCCGCGCGCGGGCGCAGAAGATCGCCGCCCAGACTGGGACCACGATCGTGATCACGAAGGTTGAGGGCGATGCTCCCGCGCTCGCCTCGCCGGCGATCCAGCGGCGGATCGAGCAGGCCGCCGCCGACCTCGGCCTGTCCACCATGCATCTGCCAAGCGGCGCCGGACACGACGCCGCGCCCATCTCCACCTTAGCGCCGATGGGGATGATTTTCGTCCCCAGCATCGGGGGTGTCAGTCATTCGCCGAAGGAGCGGACGACCTGGGAGGACTGCGCAAATGGCGCGAACGTCCTGCTGGGGACCGTGCTGAAGTTGGACGCGGCCTGATCAGGCGTCTGAGGACAGCCTTGCGGCGGCTGATGAAGCGCGTGTGTGGTCAGGTGTGCGGAACCGCCGCTGGGCGATGGCACACGCCGCAGCCGTTGCGCTCCATCGTTTCCAGCGCCTTGGCGACCTGGGCTCGCTCGCCGGTGGTGATGGCCGTGGAAAGGGCTTGGGCCGCCGCCGTCACCGCCTGAGGCGCCGCGCGGACTCGCTCGGGGCTCATGTCGACGTATTCGTTGGGGGCGCTTTTTGGAGGAAACAGGGTAGGGAGGCCCTTGCCGAATTCGTCGAGCTGGTTCGCGGCGGCGGCGGCGTCGGCCTGACTTCCGCTGCCATAGATGTAGGCGCGGACGCGCGCCACGTCGGCTAGAGCGCCCTTCATTGAGACTGCCTGAGCCGTCGGTTCCCCAGGTTTTGCGCCGTTCGTTCCGGCGCAACCGGCGAGCGCTACGAGGGCTGAAGCGGCGACGAACAGGACCGGCTGTCCAGGCTGCGCCATGTCAGTGGTCCAGCTCGACGATCTTCCACTGGCCGTCGGGCTGGCGACACCAGTTGAAGACGAATGATCGCGGCGCGTCCGGCCGGCTTCCGTACCGCACGACATTGCGGATCGTATGGCAGCTCATGCCCTTGGCGACGAAGATCCGAGTTAGGGCGACTTCGCCCGCATTCTTCGAGGTTTCGCTCCGCCACCGCTCCACCGTGCCGACCGATCGGCCCTCATTGAGGCGGTCTATCGCCGCCTTGAGGCGCGTGATGTCGTCCTGCGTCAGCTGGGGACCCTGGCCGGGCGGACCGAGCCAAGGAACATTGATGATGGGGCCCGCTTCGGCCGAAGCCGCCACAGCAATCAGCGCCGCCGCAACGCTCCACAGCAGACTTGGCGACGTTCGGGAGGTTCGGCTCATGATCTCCTCATCCCGCGAACTCGCCTGGCTCGCCTTGAGGTCGATCATGCCCGCATTTTGGCTCAAACGCGAACGGCCTCGCCCGCGCCTGGTCACCCGGCGCAGACGAGGCCCGCGTAGGCCGCGGCCCAGAGAGGTTCGGCTGGACCGCCGGCTCGCGTTTCCTCAGGCAGCGACCTTGAGGCTGCCGTCGAGAGCTGCCGCCTGGGCGACTGCGTCTTTCAAGGCGTTCGCACGATGTTCGGGGCTGAACGCCACGCCCTCGGCGCGGATGACCTCGATCTCCGGGATGCCGACGAAGCGGAAGAGGGTGCGCAGGTATGGCTCATGGAAGTCGAGGCCGGCGTTCGGGGCGCCGTTGGCGTAGATGTTCCCGCGGGCCGAAGCGATGATGACCCGCTTTCCGCCAGCCAGGCCTTCCGGTCCATTCTCGGTGTAACGGAAGGTCTTGCCCGCCACGAGGACGCGGTCGAACCAGGCCTTCAGCTGGCTGGGAATGCCGAAGTTGTACATCGGAGCGCCGATGACCACGACGTCGGCGGCGAGGAACTCGGCGAGCGGGTCGCTCTCGGCGAGGCCGCCCAGGCCGGCGCCGGTAAGGTGGGGGACGGGTTCGGCTTCCAGGTCCCGGTAGGTGACTTCGAGCGTGGGATTGGCCGACTTCAGGGCGTCGACGACCGCGGCGGAGACCTGCCGGCTGACCGATGCGCCGCCGGTGATGCCGCTGTCGATATGGAGAAGTTTCATGTTAGCGCCTCTGTGAGGGGTTGTGACGGCCGCGGATATAAATGCGGAACGACGATCCGATCAGACGGCGAGATTGAAACGGGTCGTTGCAGACTAGGAACGATAACAATGCGTGACCTGAACGACCTGCAGGCCTTCA
>JAFANN010000233.1 GCA_019232665.1 Caulobacteraceae bacterium
TCGCGACGATTCCCACGATCATCAGCCCGCCATAGATGGCGTAGGCGATGGGCCAGCCCACGGCTGTCGCCACTTGCAGAATTATGGCTTCAGTTCCGATTAGGGCGGCGCGGAATCCCAGACTGTAGGCCGATGTCAGCAGACCGAGCTCGTCGGTGTCGGAGGCGATCTCGATCCGCCAGGCGTCGATCACCGTGTCCTGCGATGCTGCGCCGATCCCTGTGAGAAGACCAAACCCCACGAGGGCGGGCAGTTGGGAGCGCGGATCAGACGCTGCCATGCCGATCAGGCCGGCCAACACAACGATCTGGGTGACCAGCATCCATCCGCGGCGGCGCCCGAGGGCACCGACGACTGGAGGGGGCAGGCGGTCAACGACGGCGCCCCAAATAAACTTCACCGAATAGGTGAGCTGGATCCACGACAGGAAGCCGATCAGGGCTAGGTTTACGCGTTCTTCGTGAAACCACGCGCCCAGCGTGTTGCCGATAAGCATGAACGGCAGTCCGGAAGAGAACCCAAGGGCTAGCATCACCCCGACCTTGGGCTTGGAGAGCGCAGCGAGGACCTCCATTGCACTACGCTTGCGGCGCGGCGCTTCGGCGGCGGCGGGTTCTTCGACGGCGATGGACTGGTCCATGAGCTCCGGACCCTGGCCCGTGTCGCCCGATCCGTCCAGCGGGCGGACCCGCGTCAGATGAGACGCTTCAGGGCGTCCAGGCGCGCCGCGAAGGTGTGATCGGCAAGAACGCGCCGGCGACCCCGCTCGCCCAGGGCATGCGCCCAGCTCGGGTTCGAGAGCACGCGGTCATACAGGTCGTTCAACTCCTCGGTATCGCGCCAGACCGCGACCTCGACGCCCGGCTCAAAGCACAAGGTCAGGTCGGGTTGGTCGTCGGTGAGGAGGGCGGCTCCGGCGAGGCACGGGTCGAAATTGCGCTGATTGAGACCGGACAGGACATTGATCTCGTTGCGGATGTTCAGAGCGGCGAGGTGGCCGGCGTAGAGGGGCGGCAAAGCGCTTGCGGCCAGCCGGCCGGCGTGAACCTCGTGGGAGGCGCCGTCTTCGGCGGTCCAGGCCGGTCCGTAGAGGGTCAGCGGCTGGCGGACAGCTGCCACGACGGCGCGTCGATGGGGCGTGGGGTTGGCGATGAACACCATCCGGCGGCGCCGATCTTCGCTCGCCGGCCGGGCTCCCGTGGGATCCGCCGCGTGTGGCAGGAACAGGCTGGCGGCGCGAAAGCCCAGGCTGCGGTGGCGCTCGAGGAGCGCCGTGTCCGTGAAGCCAACGGCGTCGTAGAGATCGGCGACGCCCCTCGCATCATCGTCGAACCGGTCGCCGACCCAGCCCGCCAGGGGCGGGCGCCCTGGCAGGGCCGCTATCGGCGCGAGCACGGCGGCGGGGGCGTGAAACCCGCCGATGCACAGGATCAGGTCCGGCGCGATCCGACGGATGCGTTGAGCGAGCGCCTCCCCGATCGGGCGGGCCAGGGCGCGCTCGATTCCCGCAGGGATCGGCGGACGACGCACGTGGCCCACGGCCACGGTGTGGCCCGCGGCGGCGAACGCCGCGGCCGCATCCTCGAGCCAGTGATTGACGCTATGGCGACGTCCCAGGAGGAAAAGCTTCACGCGTTCGTTTGGACCTCAGTGGTGGGCCGCGGTCCAGGCCTCGCCTTCACGACGTACGGTCTCGACCAGATTGCCCATGGCGAGGTTCGCATCGATCAGATGCAGGCCCCAGTCGCGAAGGATCTGCCCGTTCGCCTCGACATCGCCGACGATCTGGCTGGTGCGGGGACTGGCGGGGTCGGCGTTGATGTGGATCGCCAGGTAGTTGAATTCGGGCGTCCGCTCGCAGCGCGCGGTCAGCAGCCCCGGCAAGGTGACGAAGGGCGTGTCGATCGTCTTTCCCTTGTCCCAGTCCGGCGCGGGCTGGGCGCCCGGCGCGATCGATTCCCTCTTCGTCGGGAAATAGCTGACAAGCGTCCCTGTCCCTCCCGACAGGTCCGCGGGATTGACGCAGGCGGCGATCATCCCCGGCGCCGGAGTCCGGGGACGGCCGAAGCGGGAGTTCGCCGGCGGCGGATCGGTCTCGCGGAACGAGGCGTAGGCGATCACGCATCCCGTCTGGCTGGGGGCGCGGCAGAGAGGCACGGACTTGAAGTCCCCGCCGACATCGGCGTTCGGCGGGACGACGAGGCTGGTCCCCATCAGGATGGCCGAGACCAAGCGGGCCTGGTCGGGCTTGCCGTCGATCTCGTTCTTGATCAGCAGGGTGAGCATGCCCGAGCCCTGCGAGTGGCCCACCAGCACGACGCCGCGGCCGTGGTTCTCGTGCGCCAAGTACCACCGCCAGGCGTCGCGGACGTCCTCATAGGGCGTGGTCGGCCGGGCGCCCATCGAGCCGGGAAGAGGATGGCCGCTCATCCCCGCCGCCAGGGCGGTGAGGGTGAACTGACGATAGAGCGGCGCAAATAGGCGGCAGCTCTCGCCGAACCGGGCGAACTGCTGCTTCACCACGGTGAGTTCCGCCGGCTCGGCCTTCATCGTCGCCAGCACGCCCGGATCCAGCGAGACCGTGGGATAGACGTAGAAGCAGTCGATCTTGGCGTGCGGATCGGCGTGGAACGGCTGCACGCGGGTCGAGCCGTCCTTCTCGATCACCGTGGCGTCGAGGTTCACGTCGCACGCGTTGGGATGGACGTCAGGCCGACAGAGCCAGGTCGCCGGATCGTTGTAGTCATTAGGGGGCGGCGGCGCTGGCGGCGCGGCGGGCGCGGCCTGCTGCGCGAACACCCCGGAGGCCATGGCCACGGATGCGGCCATCACCGCCGCCAAACGCAATCCCATCATACGCCCCTCGTTTGATTAGGTAGCCTTACGATCTTGGGATCATAGCGCGACGGCGCAGCCTCGCAATGGGGACTAGGGGGCGGCGCCGGGCGACGAGCGATGCGCTCCGGCGAGAGCGCGGTGAGCTTCGATGAAGCGGAGGAAGACCTGTAGCGGCATGGGCGTGTGGCGGCGGCTGGGGTGGTAGAGGAAGACGCCGGTGACCGTGCGGCTATAGTCCTCTAGCACGGGGACGAGGCGTCCATCCCGGAGCCAGGGCCCGGCCATGAGCTCCGAGACGTAGACGACGCCTACGCCGTCCACCGCCGGTCGCATAAGGAGGTCCGGATCGTTGACGATCAGGGAGCCTTCGACGGCGACCTCGATCTCTTCGCCATCCTTCTGAAAAGTCCAGGGCAACAGGGATCCGTCCCACGGGGATCGGTAGCCGATGCAGTTGTGTCCGTGCAGATCACGCGGCGTCATCGGCCGGGGCCGGTTGGCCAAATAAGAAGGCGAGGCGAAGGCCAGCAGACGGAATTCATCGGCCACCCGAAGGATGGTCATGTCGCGCTCGACGCGATGGCCTACGCGGATGCCGGCGTCGAACCGTCCGGTGACGATGTCGCCATGGGTGTCGTCGACGGAGATCTCCAGACGGATGTCAGGATATTCGGCGAGGAAAGGCTGGATCAGGGGCGCCAGCAGCATGCTGGCGTAGGGCCGGGCGACGGCGAGGCGCAGCGTGCCCATCGGCTTGGACCGGAACGAATTGACGCTCTCCATGACATTGTCGAGGCCCTCCAGCACCGGGCGGACCTCCGCCAGCAGTCGCTCGCCGGCCTCGGTCAGGGCGACGCTGCGCGTAGTCCGGTTGAACAGGCGCACGCCCAGCCTCTGCTCGAGGTTGCGGATGGTCTGGCTCATCGTCGGCACGGCGATCCCCACTTGGGCGGCGGCGCGGGTGAAGCTGCCGTGCTCGGCGACGGCGGCGAAGGCGGTGAGTTCGTTGAGCTGGATCGACATTATTCGTACAAAACGAACAAACTATTAGGAATATCTTGAATTAACAAATGCCTCTAGGTGGTGCAATCGCAGCGCTGCGCTCGAACGCCCTGGCGAGTCCGCACCGGCGGACGTGCGACACGGTCCGGCGCAGGAAGTCGGCCGTTCTGAGCCGCAAAACCAAGTGGATCGGCGGCGGATGAGCGGTTCAACGAGCGTGAGCGAATCTGTAGAGGCGTCGCCTGTACGGGCGCGGCTCGAACGACGGTTCCGCATCGCGCGCTGGCGGCGCTGGATCCTCTTCCTGCTGCTGCCGGTCGTGCTGATCGCGGCGGCGATCTGGTACGTCAACGGCGGCCAGACCGTCTCCCTCGATGACGCCTATGTGAACACGCGCAAGGTCGGGATCTCCACCGACGTCGGGGGGATCGTCGGCGAGGTCAACGTCAGCGAAAACCAGCGCGTCCAGGCCGGCCAGGTCCTCTTCACCTTGCGCCTGCGGCCCTTCCAGATCGCCCTCGACAAGACAAACGCCGAGATCGGCATGGTGCGCGACCAGGTCGAGGCCCTGCAGGCGAACTATCGCGATATGCAGGCGCAGATCCGCCAGGCGCAGGAAGACGCGGCCTATTACGACACCGAGGCCGCCCGCCAGAAGACCCTCCTGGGGGAGCACGTCTCGTCGCAGGCGACCTATGACCTGGCGCGCCGCAACCAGGTGACAGCTCACCAGAAGATCGATTCCCTGCTCCAGCAGCAGGCCGCAGTCTCGGCCCAGCTCGACGACCATCCCGGTGGTCCGCCGGAAGCGAACCCCCGCTATCTGGAAGCCGTGGCCGCGCGGGACGAGGCGGCCCGTGAGCTGAACGATGCAGTCGTGCGGGCGCCCTTCTACGGCCACGTCACCGGCGTGAACGCGATCGAGCCGGGGAAGACCCTGCCTGCGTCGACTGCCGCCTTCTATCTGGTCGACACCGACCACGCGTGGGTCGACGTCAATCCCAAGGAGACCGAACTCACCTGGGTGCGTCAGGGCCAGCGCGCTCGGGTCCACATCGACACCTATCCCGACGTGACCTGGACGGGAGTTGTGGAGAGCATCAGCCCCGCCGCGGCCCAGGAGTTCGCGCTGCTGCCGGCGGAGAACACGAGCGGCAACTGGGTCAAGGTCGTGCAGCGCATCCCGATGCGCGTCCGCGTCGACGTCCGCCAGGGACAGCCGCCCCTGCGGGCGGGCATGAGCGCCGAGGTGAAGGTCGACACTGGCCACAAGCGGGGCGCCCCACGCTTCCTGGGGGGCCTGTTCGGCGGTCCGCCGAAGGCGAACCGATGAGCGAGGAGGCGCACGCCGGCGGCGGCAACCGCGCCGCCATCACGATCTGCGTCATCCTGGCGACAGTAATGCAGGCGCTGGACACGACCATCGCCAACGTCGCCCTGCCCTACATGCAGGGCAGCGTCTCGGCGAGCCAGGACGAGATCGCCTGGGTCCTCACGTCCTACATCGTCGCCGCGGCGATCATGACCCCGCCGGTGGGCTATCTGTCGGCGCGCTTTGGCGTAAAGCGCCTGCTTCTCGTCTCGATCTGCGGCTTCACCGTCGCCTCCATGCTCTGCGGCATGGCCCAGTCGCTGGTTCAGATCGTGCTGTTCCGCGTCCTGCAGGGCGTCTTCGGCGCGGCCCTCGTCCCGCTCTCCCAGACCACGCTGATGAACATCAACACCCGCGAACGGCAGGGCTCGGCCATGGCGCTGTGGGGGATGGCGGTGATGGCGGGGCCGGTCCTGGGACCGGTTCTCGGCGGCTGGCTCACCTCGGCCTACAGCTGGCGCTTCGTGTTCTACATCAATCTGCCGATCGGCATCCTGGCGTTCCTGGGCGTGATGACCTTCCTCTCGGAGACGCCGCGCAACCGGTCCGCGAAGCTGGACGGCTTCGGCTTCGCCACCCTCAGCATCGCCATCGCCGCTTTCCAGATCATGCTCGATCGCGGCGAGGAGATGGACTGGTTCGGATCGACGGAGATCATCATCGAGGCCGTCGTCGCCGCCGCCGCTTTCTACCTCTTCCTCGTCCACACCTTCACCACACGCAATCCCTTCGTCCGGCCATCGCTGTTCAAGGATCCGAACTTCACCGCCGGCGTCATCTTCGCCGCCGTCGTTGGCCTGACCTACTACGCCTCGCTGGCCCTTCAGCCGCCCTACCTGCAGGAGCTGATGGGCTATCCGATCGTGACCGCGGGCCTCGTGATGGGCCCGCGCGGGATCGGCACCATGGGCGCGATGATGGTGGTCGGCCGCCTCGTGGGACGGGTGGACACCCGGGCGCTGCTCGGCATGGGGCTGGTGACGACCGGCTGGACCTTCTCCCTGATGACGGGTTGGACGCCGGCGGTGGCGGCGAGCACGGTGGTCTGGGTTGGGGTCGTCCAGGGGATCGGCCTGGGTTTCCTGTTCGTGCCGCTGAGCGTCGCCACCCTTTCGACCCTCTCGGCGGCGGAGCGCGCGGAAGGCGCCGGCATCTACAGCCTTTCGCGCAACATCGGCTCGAGCGTCGGGATCTCGATCGTCAACAGCCTGCTGACCCAGAATACCCAGATCAATCACGCGTCGATCTCGACCTTCGTGACCCCGACCAATCCCGGTTTCGGCGCACCCGACGTCGCGCGCCTATGGAATCCGCTGAGCGCCGCGGGCCGCGCGGCGCTTGACGCCGTGGTCACCCGGCAAGCCCAGATCATCGCCTACATCGACGACTACAAGCTGCTGATGATCGCCACCCTGGCGGTGATCCCCCTCCTGATGGTCTTCCGCCGCCCTCCCGCCGCCGGCGCGGCGTCGGCCGATCTCGCCCTGGCCATGGAATAGAGATGCGTCAGCGCCCTAACCTGCATTTCCGCGCGACCGCCGTCGCGGCATCCCTGCTCGCACTCGCCGGCTGCGCGGTCGGACCGAACTTCAAGCCGCCGGCGCCGCCGACGCAGACGACCTATCTGCCGCCGGGCGAACGCGCTCCCCTCACCAACGAAGGGCTTGCCGCCACTCCGGTCCAGACGGTTGATCTGGGCGCTCAGGTGACTGCCGACTGGTGGACCCTGTTCCACTCTGCGGAGTTGGACGCCGTGGTCCGGCAGGCCATCGCCGGCAGCCCGACCCTGGACGGCGCGCGGGCGCGCCTGGCGCAGGCGAACGAGCAGGTGCGCTCGACCCACGCGAACCTGCTGCCCCAGGTCGGTTTCGGCGCCACCGAGGCCGAGGAAAAGTACAGCGCGACCGCGTTCGGCCTCCCCCCCGACGTCTTCCCCCTGCCGTCGCACTTCAACCTGTTCCAGCTGGGGCCGAGCGCCAGTTATCACGTCGACGCCTTTGGCGGCCTGCATCGCCAGGTCGAAGCGCAGGCGGCCCAGGCCGACTACCAGCGCGACCAGCTGGACGCCGCCTATCTCACCCTCACCGGCGAGACGGTGAGCCAGGCCCTGCAGGTCGCCGCGGCGCGCGCCGAACTTCAGGCCGCCGCCGAGATCGTCTCCCTGGATCAGCAAAACCTCGACCTGGTTCGCAAGTCGGAACAAGCCGGCGAGGCGCCGGAGAGTGACGTGGCCCTGTCCCAGAGCCAGCTGGCCGCCGACCAGACGCTCTCGCCGGCCCTGGAGCAGGACCTCGATGTCGCGCGGCACGCGCTGGCGGTGCTGACCGGTCGCGCGCCGTCGGACTGGTCTCCGCCGGACTTCGATCTGGCGGCGCTGACCTTGCCGCAGGCCCTGCCCGTGAGCCTGCCCTCGGAGCTGATCCACCACCGGCCCGACATCATGGCGGCCGAAGCGCAGCTGCATACGGCCAGCGCACGGATCGGCGTCGCCACGGCCAGGCTCTATCCGGACATCACCCTCAACGCCGGGATCAGCGCAGCGTCGCTGAATGCCGGCGCCCTGTTCGATCCCTCCGGCCTCGTCTGGAGCGTTGCGGCTGGCCTCACCCAGCCAGTGTTCGACGGGGGTATGCGGCGGGCGGAGCGGCTGGCCGCCCTCGACGCCTTCCGCGCTTCGGCCGCGGACTATCGCCAGACGGTCCTGCGGGCCTTCGAGCAGGTCGCCGACATCCTGCGCGCGCTTGACCACGACGGGGCGATGGTCGCCGCCGAGCAGAGATCATTGGCCAGCGCCAACGAATCGCTGCGTCTGCAGACGATCAACTACCGCGACGGCGGAACGGGACTGCTGGCCCTGGTGGACTCCCAGCGGCAGTTCCAGCAGGCCCGCCTCGGCTACGCCCGCGCCCTCGCCGGGCGCTATCTGGACACGGCGCGGCTGCTTATGGCCATGGGCGGCGGCTGGTGGGGCGCGAAGCTCGATGAGGCGCCCCCTCAGAGCTCCACCATGTCGAAGTCCGACTTGGGCGTGCCGCAGGCCGGGCAGGCCCAGTCGGAGGGAATGTCCTCCCAGCGCGTGCCCGGCGCGATGCCGCCGTCGGCGTCGCCTTCGGCTTCGTCATAGATCCAGCCGCACGTGCGGCACTGAAAGGTCCTGTAGGCCTCGGCCACGCTGTTCTCCGTCCTTTTCGCGGCCGATCTGTCGGACGCTCAGAGCAGCTTGTCGAGGGTGATGGGCAGGCTCCGGATCCGCCGTCCGGTCGCGTTGAACACGGCGTTGGCGACGGCGGCGCCAACGCCGGTGATGCCGATTTCCCCGATGCCGCGGACGCCCATCGGGCTGTGAGGATCGGGGATGTCGGTCCACATGACCTCGATCTTCGGCGCGTCGAGGCAGACCGGCACGTGATAGCTGGCCAGGGACCGGTTCATGATGCGCCCTGTGCGACCGTCGAACAGGGTCTCCTCGTCCAGCGCCAGGCCGATCCCCATGACGATGCCGCCGCGGAACTGGCTTGCCGCCGTTCGCGGATTGAGGATGCGGCCGGTGTCGAACGATCCGAGGAAGCGCGAGATGCGGACTTCGCCGGTGACCGTGCTGACGCGCGCTTCGCAGAACTGCGCGCCGTAGGAGTGCATCGACCAGGCGTCCACCTCGCTCGGCTCCGGCGCATCGGCCTCGCCGATCGCCTCCGATCGGCCGGCGCGTGACAGGATCGCCGTATAGCTATCCCATCGATCACGCGCGTCCTTGCGGCAGAGGCCGCCGTCGCGCGCCTCCACGTCTGCCGGCGCGAGGCCAGCGAGGTGCGACTCATTGCCCGCCAGCTGGATCAGCTCGACGGTCAACGCCTCAGCGGCGGCGTTGACCGCGGCGATGATCGAAGCGCTCTGGGAAGAGCCGCCGGCGATGGTTCCGGATGGAAGGTCGCTGTCGCCATACTCGAACGTGACCTTGTCCAGGGGCAGGCCGAGGCGGTCGGCGGTGACCTGGGTCTGCGCCGTGGCGGTGCCCATACCCATCTCGTGGCTGCCCATCTGGACCGTCGCGTGGCCGTCGCCGGAAACACGGATGCGCGCGGCCCCGCCGGGCATCCGGTAGTAGGGGTAGGTGGCGGTGGCGACGCCCATGCCCACCAACCACTCGCCTACCCGCCGCGAACCCGGGGTCTTGTTGCGCTGGTCCCAGCCAAAGCGCTCGGCGCCCCGGCGATAAGCCTCCACGATGTGCCGTGAGGAGTAAGGGCGGCCGGTGGTCGGGTCCTTGTCCGGCTCGATCCGCGCGCGCAGCTCGATCGGGTCGAGCTCCATCGCATGCGCCAGCTCGTCGATCGCGGATTCGAGGGCGAAGGTGCCGACCGACTCGCCGGGGGCGCGCATGAAGGTGTTGGGCGCCATGTTCAGGTCGACCACCTCCTGCGAGATCAGCATGGCGTCCGCCGCATAGAGGTGGCGGGCCGGGAAGGTGAACTGCTCGGGACAGTCGTTGTGCGCGGTCATGCCCGCGCAGCCGGTGTGGATCAGGGCTGACAGCTTCCCGTCCTCGCGCGCGCCCAGCGCCACCCGCTGGCGGGTCAAGGTGCGGCCGCCGACGATGCGGAACACCCCCTCGCGCGAGAGGACGATGCGCACCGGCCGCCCCGCCAGGCGGGCTGCGGCGATCGCTAGAATCTGGTGATTCCACAGCGTCTTGCCACCGAAACCTCCTCCGACGAAGGGAGATAGGATGCGGATCTGGGACTCGTCGACGCCGAAGATGCCCGCCAGGGTGCATCGCGTTCCGTGCAGCGTCTGGGTAGCGTCGTGCACGGTTAGCCGGTCGGCCTCCCACGCCACTGTCGCCGCGTGCAGCTCGATGGCGTTGTGGTTGTGGCGGGGCGTCTCGTAGATCTCGTCGACCACGACAGCCGCAGTCTTCAGAGCCGCCTCGGCGTCCGCCACCTCGATTTTCGCCGCTTCGCCGAGGATCGACTTCGGAGGATGCGCCTTGGACCGCTCCAGCTCAAAATCCACCGCTGCGGGAACAGGTTCGTAGGCCACGCGCACGAGGCTCGCGGCATGATCGGCCTGCTCCTGGGTTTCAGCCAGGACGAGGGCGACGGGCTCGCCGTTCCAGTGGACCTGATCGTCCTGCATCACGGGCAGGTCGCTGGCGCCCGCCGCGCGGGGCGCAGAGTTGAAGAGCGCCGGCGGCGAGAGCCGGGGAGCGTTCCTGTGCGTCATCACGAGGACCACGCCAGGCGCGAGCGAGGCCTCCTCGACGTCGAGCTCGGCGATCCGGCCGCGGGCGATGGTGCTGTAGACGAGGGCGACGTAGGTGAGGTTCTCGAAGGGGACCTCCGCGGCGAAGCGCGCGGCGCCCTTTACCTTGAGCGGACCGTCGATGCGCGCCAGCTGCGCGCCGACCGCCCCGTGCTGCGGTGGGGGCGCGCTTCGGGCTTCCGTGGCGCTCATGGACGCTCTCCCTTTCCGGCGAGATCCTCCAGGACAGCGACCACGGTGCGGGCGGCCAGCTCGACCTTGAATCCGTTCTGGCTCAGCGGCGTGGCCGCCTGCAGCTCAACCTCCACAGCCGCACGAAACGCGTCGGGAGTAGCGGGCCGACCACGCAGGGCCGCTTCGGCGGCGAAGGCGCGCCAGGGCTTGTGCGCCACCCCGCCGAGCGCCAGCCGCACGTCGCGCACACTCCCATCCGTAGCGAGATCGAGGGCCGCCGCCACCGAGACCAGGGCGAAGGCGAAGCTCGCCCGGTCGCGAACCTTGCGATAAGTCGAGCGGGCCGCGAACGGCATCGGCGGCAGGTCCACCGCTACGATCAGCTCGCCCGGCGCGAGTTCGGTCTCGATGTCCGGTCTGTCTCCTGGCAGCCGATGCAGCTCGATCACAGGTAGGGTGCGCGAACCCAGCGGCCCCTCCAGCCGCACCTGAGCGTCCAGGGCGGCCAGCGCCACGCACATGTCCGAGGGGTGGACCGCCACGCACGCTGCCGAGGCGCCGAGGATCGCGTGTTCGCGGTTGAACCCCTCGATGGCGTCGCATCCCGCCCCTGGCGTGCGCTTGTTGCAGCGCGAGGCCCGGTCATAGAAGTAGGCGCAGCGGGTCCGCTGCAGGATGTTGCCCCCGACCGTGGCCATGTTGCGGATCTGGGCGCTGGCTCCGGTCAGGATGGCGCGCGCCAGCATCGGATAGGCGCGCCGCACGTGCGCGTGCTCGGCCACGGCGGTATTCTTGGCGCCCGCGCCGATGGCCAGGCCGCCATCGCCCCTCACTTCGAGACGGGTCGAGAGACCCGTCACGTCCACCAGGGCCGCCGGGCGTTCGATCGTCTCGCGCATAAGATCGACGAGGTTGGTGCCGCCGCCCAGGTAGCGCGCGCCGGCCATGGCGCCGGCCATCCGCACCGCCGCCGCCGAGTCTGCGGCCTTCTGATAGCTGAAGGGGGTCATTGGCCGGCCTCCGGCGCGAAGGTCTCGGCGATCGCCTCGACGATGCCGTTGTAGGCGCCGCAGCGGCAGAGATTGCCGCTCATCCGCTCGCGGATCTCATCCGCGTCCAGCGCGACGTGCTCGCGGGCTAGGTCGGCGGTAACGACGCTGGGAAGGCCGCGCTTCGCCTCCGCCGCCATGGCCACCGCCGAGCAGAGCTGGCCCGGCGTGCAGTAGCCGCACTGGAAGCCATCGTGGTCGATGAACGCCTGTTGCAGGGGATGCAGGCCGCCGTCGGCGCTAAGTCCCTCCACGGTCGTGATCGCCTGGCCTTCGTACTGCACGGCCAGGGCGAGGCAGGAGAGGATCCGCTCGCCGTCCGCCAGAACGGTGCACGCGCCACACGCGCCCTGGTCGCAGCCCTTCTTCGTTCCGGTCAGTCGAAGATGCTCGCGGAGCAGATCGAGGAGCGATGTGCGCGGATCGACATCCGCCTCCACGTCTTGCCCGTTAATGCGGAAATGCATGTGCGCCTCGCTGGACCCGGCGCCCCCCGCTCCCTAGCGAGGCAAACGTCCGGGACGCTCCAGCGACCGAGGCGGACCTGATCTTTTTGCGGCGACCCGCCGAAGGAGTGCGGAGATGGACGTCGGCTTTATCGGACTAGGGCTCATGGGGCGGGCGATGGCGCGCAACCTCGCGAAAGCGGGGCACAAGGTGCGAGGCTGGAACCGATCGAGGGTCGAAAACCTGGAGGGCGTGGAGATCCTCGCCACGCCCGCCGAAGCGTTCCACACCCACGCGGTCTTCACCATGCTTTCGGACGATGCGGCGGTGCGCGAGGTCGTGCTGAACGGCGGCCTGCTGGAGCATGCGCGTTCGGGCCTCGTCCACGTGGTCTGCTCGACCATCTCCGTCGCCTGCGCCGAGCGACTGACGGCGGCGCACGAAGCGGCGGGCGTCGCCTATGTCGCCGCGCCCGTCTTCGGCCGGCCCGATGCGGCCGAAGCAGCGAAGCTCAACGTTCTGGTCGCCGGCCAGGCCGCCGCGATCGAGAAGGTTAAGCCTCTCCTGGAGGTGATCGGCCAACGCATCTGGCCGATGGGCGAGGAGCCCAAGTTCGCCAACGCCGCCAAGATCGGCGGCAACATGATGCTGGGCATGGCCGTGGGCGCCATGGCCGAGGCGGCCGCCCTGGCAAAGGTCAACGGCGTCGATCGCACGGCCTTCTTCGAGCTGATGTTGGGCACGCTCTTCGCCGGCGCGCCGGTGTACGGGATCTACGCCCCGAAGATCCTAAGCGGCGACTTCGAGCCCGGTTTCAAGCTGCGGCTGGCCCTGAAGGATATCGGCCTGGCGATCGCGGCTGCGCACGACCGGTCCCATCATCTGAAGCTGCTGCGCGCGATCAAGGCGGAAATGGAGGCCGCGCTCGAGGCGGGCCTGGGAGAGAAGGACATGTCCGCCGTGGCGGCTTGGGTGTGCAGACTGACGGAGGGTTCAGGGGCCGCTGCCGATTGAATTCAGGGCGTTGCTCGAAAACGCTCGGGGTTGGCTTCGGGCGCGGTGGCGGGAAGTAATCCGGAGCGCAGATCAGAGTGCGTTCCGCAAAAGTGGGAACTGGTTTTTCGATCAGAACGCGCTCAAGCCTTCGAAGCTAGAGCACGTTGATCCCGTTCGGGCGATTCCGTCTGAACGGGATCAACGTGCTCTAGACGGCGTGGGCGGCGGCCGGCTTTAATGCGCCGCCGTTGTCCCTAGTCGTCGCTTCCGGACGGGCGCCGTAGCGGCGGGCGAGTATGGCGCAGGCGAAGAGCTGGGCCTGGTGGAACAGCATCAGGGGAAGGACGATCAGCGCCACGACGTGCCCCGGGAAGATGATCGCCGCGATGGGCATCCCGCTCGCCAGGCTCTTCTTCGAGCCGCAGAAGACGATGGCGATCTCGTCCTCCTTCGAGAAGCCCAGCCGGCGTGAGATGAGGGTCGTCGCGACGAGAACGGCGCCCAGCATCACCAGGTCGAGCGCCAGGATCACGCCCAGGTCCGCCGCCGAGACACGGCTCCAGACGCCGGCGACCGCTCCGGCGCTGAAGGCGGCGTAGACGATCACCAGGATCGAGCCGCGGTCGAACGCCTGGGTGAGCGCCGGATGGCGCAGCAACCACGTGGCCGTGAAGGGCCGCACCGCCTGGCCGACGGCGAAGGGCAGGATGATCTGCAGACCGATATCCGCGATCCCATGCAGGGTGAGGCCACCCTGGCCGGTCAAGATCACGGAAGCCAGAAGCGGGGTGATGACCACCCCCAGCATGTTCGAGATCGAGGCGCTGCACAGGGCAGCCGGCACGTTGCCCCGCGCGATCGAGGTGAAGGCGATGGAGGACTGCACGGTCGAGGGCAGCAGGGCGACGAAGATCAGGCCGAGCGCCAGGTCCCCTGGCAGGAACGATTTGGCGAGGTGGCCTACGCCCAGACCGACGACGGGAAACAAGACAAAGGTGCTGGCCAGGACCAGAAGTTGAAGCCGCCAGTTCGCCAGTCCCGACCAGACCGCGCCAGGCGAGAGGCGCGCGCCATACAAGAAGAAGAGGGCCGCGACCGCGACATAGACGAGATCCTCCACCACGCCGTGGGCGGGGCCCCGCGCCGGCAGCGCCAGTCCCAGCGCCACGGCGCCCAGCAGGAGCATCAGGTAGCGATCGATCGGAATGCGAATGCGAGGAAAGGCGGGCATGGCGAACCTCCTGGTCCAGGAGCTAGGCCTGCGAGTTGAGATGCACAATTCCGATGGCCACGATAACGGTTATCACAATTCCCGATAAACGTGTCAGCCTAGGGC
>JAFANN010000292.1 GCA_019232665.1 Caulobacteraceae bacterium
CGGCCGCCGCCGAGTAGGAGCCGACCTACTCGCGCTCTTCCGGCTGCAGCCGCGCGAGCGCGCGGTTGGCCACGATGAAGCCACGCAGCGCGCCGCCGATCATCCCCACCCCAATCACCAGCAGAAGCCAACTGGTCGGGCTTGGACGTCCGATGGTTTGGACGTTGCGTGACGCGATCACCGGGTCGGCGCTCTCGCCATCCGACTGGGCCATGTCGACCGGATCGGAGCCCCCGACCGCTTTGGACGACGGATGCTCCTCGGCGTTTTTGAGGGCGGCGGCCAGATCAAGATCGAAGGGCCCCGGCTGTCCCGTCGCGCCAGGAGCGCTCGCCGGGGCAGGCATAGGGGTGTCGAGGGTGGTCGTCGCCCACGCAGCCGGCCCGCCGGCGTAGGCGACGAGCGCGCCTATCAGACCAGCGAGACGGGCTTTGGACATTCCACGCCTCCTCAGGCGTCGTGTTCGAGAGTCCGGAAATAGCCCTTCGATGGGCCGAACATCAAGACTTTGGTCAGATTGAGCCCAAAAAATGCACAACCTTTCGCATCGTTGCCCGATTTTGGCCTATTCAGAGCAAAAACTCGGACTGAAGCTTAGCTTCGCTCTTCGGATTCACCCCCGACAAGATCACGGCGAGCTTTTTCCAACTCTTCAGCATAGCGTCGCGTCGCATACGCTTCCGATAATATGCCCATCGGTCGCGCCTGATCGTCGAGCACGGCCAATTCATCGCTCTCGGTGGCGTCAAACATCGCCATGCACGCCTTTATGCTCATGTCGGGGAGCAGCGTCCTGTCGCGGAGAATCGCTAGTCTCCCAACATGGCCCTCCGACTCCGGTTCGGCGTAGGCGGCGGCGACGGGAATGATCCCGGCGTAGCGACCGTCAGGGTCCAGAGCGATCACACGGCGAGTCGATCCGAGGGGGAATCGGCGACGGAACTCATCCAGGCGCATGGAAGCTGGCGCGGAGGCGGAGTCGCGCCGCATCATCCGCCCGGCAGTCAGGGTGCGTAGCCGCCCGACGTCATGGGCGCTTCGGATGGTCTCGCCACGCAGGTGCAGTCGCCAGGTAGAGAAGGAGTAGCCGAACGTCTCTCGGACCACGAGGCTGGCGACGATCGAAGCGGTCAGGGTGACCGCGGTGAGGCCGAAGTCCCCGGTCGTCTCGAGCACCAGGAACGACATGGTGAAAGGTCCGCCGATGATCGCCACGGCCAGCGCCCCCATTCCGACAAGAGAGGCGGTCAGGGGATCGACGCCGATGTGCGCTCCCATGGCGTAGAGGCCCTCGACGAAGAGTCTGCCGAGCAGGGAGCCGAGATAGAGCGAAGCGAAGAAGAGGCCGCCCCGGAAGCCGAAGCCGAGGGCGACGACGCTGGCCGCGGCCTTGGCGGCGAACAGCAGCGCCAGCGCCTGGATGCCGAGGTCTGACCGCATGTCCAGGTGCAGGGCCCCGTGGCCGGACGAGAGGGTTTCGGGCTGGTAGAAGGCGATCGCCGCCAGAACCACGCCGCCCAGCGCCGGTCTTAGCCAGCGAGGACCGGGCAATCGCGAGGCGATCCCCTCGCACATCGCGACAAGGCGCATGATCACGATGCCGGCGAGGGCGCAGACAAGCCCAAGGGTGGCGAACAAAAGGTAATGGGAGCCGGAGAGGACATCCGTGACGGTGGTCCTCATCACCAGATCGTTCGCGCCGAGCAGGCGACTCACCAATGCGCCGGCGAGGGACGCCGCGACCACCGGCGCGATGTTCGCTGTCGTGTAGGAGCCGATGATGATCTCGAAGGCGTAGAAAGCGCCGGTGAGCGGTGCGTTGAATGCCGCCGCTATTCCCGCGCCGGCCCCCACGCCCACGAAGGTGCGAAGGTCGCTTCGCCGCAGGTTGAGCGTCCCGCCGGTCCAGGAGGCGATCGCAGCGCCCATCTGGGCGTAGGCGGCCTCAAGGCCGACCGAAGCGCCAAACCCGTTGGAGCAAAGGCTCTGGACCACGACGAAGACGCTGTCGCGGATCGACATGCGCCCTCCCCGCAAGGCGTTCGCTTCCACCGGGTCGACGGGCGAGCCCGGTCGGCGGCGCGACCACCAGAGCGTCACCAAACCTAGGCTGAGCCCTCCCAGAGCAAGGACCGGGAGCCGCTCCACCGGCAGGAACGGAATCGTCGACAGCCGCATGGATGTTGGGATGCCGTAGAGCGCCACCTGCAGCAGTCGCGCCGTCCAGCTGATCGCGACGGTCGACAGGCCCGCGACAGCGCCTACCCCAGCCGCAATGACCGCCAGCCAGAGCTCGCTGGCGCGGATCCGACCCCTGAGGAAGGCAAGCGCCCTGAGCCCGAAGCGGCGCAACTGCGCGTACCAGCCACCGGTCCGGACCTGGGCCTCGACCGGCACTGTCATGTCCGCGCCCCGTGACGGCGCGCCGTCGGGCGAGTCGGTGCGCCGGCGAGCATGTCCGTTGTGTACGGCGCCTTCACCCGTGCTTCAAAACACACGCGGCCTAGTCGGCCTCCTAGTAAACCACGACCGAGCGGATGCTCTCGCCCGCATGCATGAGGTCGAAGCCTTCGTTGATCCGCTCGAGCGGCAGGAGGTGGGTGATCAGCGGATCGATCTGGATCTTACCTTCCATGTACCAGTCGACGATCTTCGGCACGTCGGTCCGGCCGCGTGCGCCGCCGAAGGCGGTGCCGCGCCACACCCGTCCGGTGACCAGTTGGAAGGGCCGCGTCGAAATCTCCTGGCCAGCGCCGGCGACCCCGATGATCACGCTCTCGCCCCAGCCGCGATGACAGCACTCCAGCGCCTGGCGCATGGTTTGGACGTTGCCGATGCACTCGAAGGAGAAGTCGGCGCCGCCGCCGGTGAGGTCGATCAACGCCTGCACAACCTTGTCTCGACCCACGGCATCGGGATTGACGAAATGGGTCATCCCGAAGGCGCGCCCCATCGCCTCGCGATCGGGGTTGAGGTCGACGCCGATGATCTTGTCGGCGCCGGCCATCTTGGCGCCCTGGATGACGTTGAGCCCGATCCCGCCGAGCCCGAAGACCACGACGTTCGCCCCTGGCCAGACCTTCGCCGTCCAGATCACGGCGCCCACGCCCGTGGTCACGCCGCAGCCGATGTAGCAGATCTTGTCGAAGGGAGCGTCTTCGCGGACCTTGGCGACCGCAATCTCCGGCAGGACCGTATGGTTCGAGAAGGTCGAACAGCCCATGTAGTGGTAGATTTTCTCGCCGTTGATCGAGAACCGGCTGGTCTCGTCCGGCATCAGTCCGCGCCCCTGGGTGGCGCGAATAGACGTGCAAAGGTTCGTGCGCCGCGAGAGGCAGCTTTTGCACTGCCGACATTCGGGTGTGTATAGCGGGATCACGTGGTCGCCCGGCTTGACAGAGGTCACGCCCGGTCCGACCTCCAAAACCACGCCGGCGCCCTCGTGCCCGAGAATCGCAGGAAAGATGCCCTCGGGGTCGCCGCCAGAGCGGGTGAACTCGTCCGTATGGCAAATGCCGGTCGCCTTGATCTCCACAAGCACCTCGCCGGCGCGGGGGCCCTCCAGATCGACCTCCTCGATCGAGAGCTTCTCGCCGGCCTTCCAGGCCACGGCGGCGCGGGTCTTCATGAACCTCTCCTTGATCTTGACGGCCCGCGGGGTTTAGCCGCTCGCGCCGCTATGCGCCAAGGCCGCGCCTGACCTAAAGACGGCGCGATGACTGGAAACGGAAAGCTCGAACGACTCGACGCCGGAACGCCCATCCCGTTCGGGGGCGATCGCGTCGCATACGTCTCCCCTGCCCTCGCCGAGGCGTTCCGGGCCGGCGACCGGCTGATCGTCCTGCAGACGACTGGCGATCTGTTGCACTTGCCGCTGTCCGCCCACCAAACCGCCGCGCGCGCTGTCGATCGCGCCGTCGAGGCGTTCGAGGCGATGGCGGGCGTGGACGAGGAGCGCATCAGCGCCTTCTTCGAGGCCTTCGCAGCGCGGCTCGCCGCGGCCGAGGTCTGGCAGGCGATCGCTCAAGCCAACGAACGGGACGTGGAACGCGCCCGCGCACGCGGGGCGAGCGTGACCCGCCTGATCGCCTCCGAGACGATGCGCCGGGACATGATTGCCGGACTGCGCGCCTGGCGCGACGCCCCCGCGGGGCGCGGCCGGCTGGTTGAACGGCAGGAGCACGACGGCTGGTCGGTCGAGCTGTCCACGGCGCCGCTCGGGGTCGTCGGCTTCGTGTTCGAGGGGCGCCCCAACGTCTTCGCCGACGCCGTCGGCGTCCTTCGCGGCGGCAATACGGTCGTCTTCCGGATCGGCTCCGACGCCCTCGGCACCGCCCGTGCGCTTTCCGAGGCCGCTCTTGCGCCAGCCCTGCGGGAAGCGGGCCTGCCCGAAGGCGCCGCCGCGCTCGTCGACAGCGCCGAACATGCGGCCGGCTGGGCGATGTTCGCCGATCCGCGCCTGTCCCTCGCCGTCGCCCGCGGTTCCGGCCGCGCCGTGGCGCAACTGGGCGCGATCGCCCGCCAGGCGGGGACGCCGGTCAGCCTTCACGGGACCGGGGGCGCCTGGCTGATGGCGGATGCGGGCGCCGACCCCGACCGGTTCGAGGCCGCTGTCCTGGCCTCCCTGGACCGGAAGGTCTGCAACACTCTCAACGTCTGCTGCATCCTCCGCTCACGCGCCGAAGAGCTGACCCCCCGCTTCCTCGCCGCCCTGGACGAGGCGGGCGCGCGGCGAGGCCACGGCGTCAAGCTCCACGTCGTGACCGGAAGCGAGACCTGGCTCCCGTCGTCATGGCGGACCGCCAGGAGCCTCGTGCGGCGCGCCGATGGGGACCATGACGAGGCCAAGGTCGAGTCCCTCGCGGTCGGCGACCTCGGCGTGGAATGGGAGTGGGAAGAGAGCCCCGAAGTCAGCCTGGTCATCGTCGAATCGCTGGACGAAGCGATCGACCTCTTCAATCGCCATAGCCCCCGGTTCATCGCTTCGGTGATTTCGGAAGAGGAGGCGGCCAAGTCAGCCGCCTTCGCGGCCCTCGACGCGGCCTTCGTCGGCGACGGCTTCACCCGCTGGGTCGACGGTCAGTACGCCCTGCAGCGGCCGGAACTGGGGCTCTCGAACTGGCAATCGGGGCGCCTGTTCGCCCGCGGCGGCTTCCTGAGCGGGGATGGCGTCTTCACTGTCCGCGCCCGTATGAGTCAGCAGGACGTCCGTCTCCATCGATGATCGGTCGCCAGACTTTGGTCGAAGCGGCAGGCGGTGTAGATAAGGGCTTAAAAACAGGGAGGCTTCTCGTGGCGATAACGCTGAGGGTCAACGGTCGGGGTCTGACGGCCGAGGTTCCACCGGAGATGCCCCTGCTCTGGGTGCTGCGCGACGAGCTCGGCCTGAAGGGTACCAAGTTCGGTTGCGGCGTCGGCGCCTGCGGCGCCTGCACTGTGCACATCGACGGCGAAGCGACGCGCGCCTGCCGGACACCGGTCGGAACGATCGGCGCGCGCGAGATCACCACCATCGAGGGCTTGCACGCGCACCCGAACGGCCAGGCCTTGCAGGCGGCATGGGTCGCGCACGACGTGCCGCAGTGCGGCTATTGCCAGGCGGGCCAGATGATGACCGCCGCCGCCCTCCTGAAGGACAAGGCGAAGCCGACGCGCGAGGAGATCGAGGGGGCGATGGCGGGCAACCTCTGCCGCTGCGGCTGCTACGATCGGATCCAGGCCGCCATCGGCTCAGCCGCCGGCGTGGAGGCGTGACCATGGACGTGACCACGATCGATCGTCGGCGACTGATCCTCTCCATCGGCGCGGCCGCGGGCGGCGGCCTGGCGCTCGGCTACGGCTTCTTCACACCGGGCGAGGCTGCTGCGGCGGCGAGCGGCGCGATCGGCGACTACGTCGTCGTCGCCCCGGACGGGGCGGTGATCCTTCTCGCCAAGTCGCCGGAGATCGGCCAGGGCGTGAAAACACTACTGCCCATGATCATCGCTGAAGAGATGGACGCGGATTGGTCGCGCGTGCGGATCGAGTTCGCGCCGGTCGACGCGAAATACGGCGACCAGTCGGTGGGCGGCAGCACGACGACACCGGAAAACTACGAACCTATGCGCAAGGTCGGCGCTGCGGCTCGCGCTGTGCTCGTGCAGGCGGCGGCCGAGCGTTGGGGCGTTCCGGCTGCGAGCCTGAAGACAGCGCGAGGCGAAGTGATCGATCCGGCGAGCGGCCGGCGACTTGGCTACGGCGAGCTGGCCGCCGCTGCGGCGAAGCTTCCGCCACCCGAACCGGCGAAGCTGGTCCTCAAGTCGCCCAAGGACTTCACCCTGCTGGGCACGGACCAGGTCGGCGTGGATACGCCAGCCGTGGTCCACGGCGAGCCCATTTTCGGCATCGACACGGAACTGCCGGGCCTCGAATACGCGGTCTACGTGAAATCGCCCGTCCCGGGTGCGAAGCTGGTCTCGGCCGACCTGGACGCCGTCCGTCGGCAGCCGGGCGTGACGCAGGTCTTCGCCCTGGACGGGCTGGCGCCGCCGGCGGGTCAGCAGGTCGGGCTTGCGCCCGGATATGCTCCCGGCGTCGCCATCATTGCGCGCAACTGGTGGCTGGCGAACGAGGCGCGCAAGGTCCTCAACGCCCGCTGGGACGAGAGCATCGGCGCTGGACATTCCACTGACGTCTACGATGCGCAGGCGCGCGAGATCCTCAAAGGCTCGGGCAAGGTCGTCTCCCAGCACGGAGACGTGGACGCCTCGCTCGCCGGCGCGTCCAAGCGCGTCCAGGCCGTCTATCACGCGCCGTTCCTGGCGCACCTGAGCCTCGAGCCGCAAAACTGCACTGCGCGGCCAACCGCCGACGGCGGAGTTGAGCTGTTCGCTCCGACCCAGGTCGCCACCGACACGCGCGAACTGACCGCCAAGACGCTGAACCTGCCGCTGGACAAGGTCGTCGTGCACATACGCCGCAGCGGCGGAGGCTTCGGTCGCCGGCTGATGGCCGACGCTCCGGTGGAAGCCGCGGTCATCGCCATGAAAGCCCAAAAGCCGGTCAAGCTGGTGTGGGCGCGCGAGGACGACGTCGCCCATGACTACTACCGCCCGGCCCTCTGGATCGCGCTGGACGCGGGCCTGGACGCCAAAGGCCATGTGAGCGCCTATCGATCGCACGGGGTCAGTTTCACCCGCGATGGGACGAAGCCGACGACCGGCGGCGGCGTGTTCCAGGACGCCGTTCCCGGTCTGCTCGCCGGTAGCGCGCGTACCGAGCAGTCGCTGATGCCCACCATCATCCCCACCGGCTGGCTGCGGGCGCCCGCTTCCAACGCGCTCTCGTTCGTCCACGAGGGCTTCTGGGACGAGCTCGCCCACGCCGCAGGTCAGGACCCGATCGCCTTCCGCCTCGCCCACATGCGCGCCCGCATCGCCGCCGAGGCGGAAAACAGCGAAGAGGGCGAGCCGAAGCTGAAGATCAGCCGTCTCGCCCCGGTGCTAGAACTCGTGGCGCAGCGTTCGGGATGGGCGAACCGCCAGAGCCTGCCTCACGGCGTCGGAATGGGCGTGGGCTGCTACTTCAGCCACCGCGGCTACTTCGCCGAGGTCGCCCAGGTGCGGGTGAGCCAGGACGGCGACTGGCGCGTGGAAAAGGTCTGGGTGGTCGGCGATGTCGGCTCGATCATCCTCAACCCGCTGGGCGCGCGAGCCCAGGTGGCCGGCTCGGTCGTCGAAGGGATCAGCCATCTGCGCTGCGCCGTGGAGTTCAAGGACGGCTGCACAGTGCCGACCAACTTCCCCGACTTCGACCTCTCGCGCATGCCTGACGCGCCGCAGATCGATATCCATTTCCTCATCACCGATCACCCGCCCACGGGCCTGGGCGAGCCGGCCCTCCCGCCAGTGATCCCGGCGGTGGTCAACGCGGTCTACGCCGCCTCCGGCGCGCGCGTCCGCGAGCTGCCGCTGACAGCCGATCGGATCAAGGCGGCCCTGAAGACGACCTGACGCCGCGCGAGCGCGGTCCTGACCAGCGCCGTTGGGCCGCCGACAAGCCCGATGCGCGAAACAAATCCATCGGGGGGTGGAAATGGATATCGAACGCCGCAGGATACTTGCGCTTGCCGCCGCCGCAGCTTTCTCGCCGCTCCCCGCGTTGGCCCGCGTTCGGCCAGTCGTGGGACAACCCGCGCCTGACTTCCACGCCGTGACCTTCCAGAAACAGAAGATCAGTCTGGCCGACTTCAAGGACGACGTCCTGGTCCTGAACTTCTGGGCCACATGGTGTGGCCCATGCCGTGTCGAGCTGCCGTTGCTGGATTTCTACTATCGCGGCCAGCAGCGCTTCGGGTTGAAAGTCCTGGCCGTCACCCAAGAGGAGCAGATGCCGATTTCGGCGCTCGCGCCCCTGGCGTCGAAAGTCTCCTTCCAGATGGCCCGGCATTTCTCCGGCCCCTACGGTGGCGACGGTTCGGTGCCTTGGAACTACGTGATCGATCGCGCCGGCGTGCTCCGCTACGCCCAGGCCGGCTCGTTCACCCTGGACGCGCTGAACGAGCTGCTCGTGCCGCTGCTCAAGGAGCCTGCGCCGGACGAGGCTCAGAGCCCCGCTCCCACCTAGGTTCAGGACGCCCGGCGCAACTCCCAATGTAAAAGCGGATGCGCCAGCCGGCCCCATGACTGAGCGGCCGGCGGCGGGCGGTGCGACTCACCCACATTTCGCGTAAGCTCCGTAATTGATCGTGGTCAAACGCGGTTGAGCACAATCAAAGTTGAGGCCCCTCGTCTGGCGTAGGTCCGTGCAAGGTCTACTCGCAGTCCGCGAGACATGGCTTCTGCAAGGCTCTGAACATGAAGACGAATACACTCCTCGCCCGGAACTTGCCGCGGCGCGCGGTCCTGAGCGGTGCGATCCTGGTTCTCACTGGACTGGGCGCTGGCAGTGTGGCGGCCCAGGCCAAGAAGATCCCGCAGAAGGCGGCCAGCTATCGCGACAAGCCCCTTGGCAAGGCCCGCTGCGACAACTGTTCGCTCTGGCAGTCGCCGGCGTCCTGCAAGGTGGTCGAAGGTCAGATCAGTCCATCCGGCTGGTGCAGCCTCTACAGCCCCAAGTCTTGAGGCCAATCCCAATGCGCCCAGCGAGGATGACGCCAACCCGCCGCGGGCGCACCCGTTTGGCAACGCGGGAGCCAGCGCATCTGGCGCTGGCTCCTCTACTTGCCGCGATCCTGTTGTGGTTGCCTCTCACCCAGGCCAAGGCGGTGCCCGCTTTCGCCGTTCAAACCGGGAGGCCCTGCAGCGCCTGCCATGTCGGCGGCTTCGGCCCGCAGCTCACGCCCTTCGGCCGCGAGTTCAAGCTCGGCGGCTATACGATGCGGACCAACGCCTTCAACGTTCCGGTCTCCGCGATGGCCGTGATCTCTTACGACCACACAGCATCGAATCAGCCCCCGATCCCCGACTTCCGAGCCAACGACAACCTGGCGGTGGATCAGATCAGTCTGTTCATCGCCGGTGGCGCGGGCCAGCACTTCGGCGGCTTCGTCCAAGGCACCTATGACGGCATCGGCAAGGCATTTCACTGGGACAACCTCGACCTTCGCGCTGTGACCCAGGCCACCATCGCCAAGGCCGCACTCGTGCTCGGTCTAAGCGTGAACAACGCCCCAACCGTCCAGGATGTGTTCAACACCCTCCCCGCCTGGGGCTTTCCCTACACGACCTCGTCGCTGAACCCGTCGCCCGGCGCTGCGCCGATAATCGGCAGCTTCGCCCAGAACACGATCGGCGTGACGGCCTATGCCTGGATCGCCAACGAGATCTACGCCGAGGTCGGCGGCTATCGGTCGCCCAGCTCTGGATTCCTCATCCGGGCAGGGATCGATCCCACGAGCCCGGGCAATATCGCGGGTACGGCGCCCTATGGGCGGGTCGCCTTCGACAAGAACTTCGGCGACCGCAACTTCGAAGTCGGCACATTCGTGCTGAGCGCTAACATCTATCCGGGGCACGACCAGACCGTCGGCCTGACAGATCACTACACGGACGTAGGCGCCGACGCCTCGTTTCAGTTGTTCGCCGCGCGAAAAAACGTGGTCACGGTCAACGCGCGATACGTCAACGAAACCCAGAATCTCGACTATTCATATGCTGAGGGACTGGCTCAGAACCAGCACGTGAATCTCCATGACGCGCGGATGGACGTCTCGTACTACTGGCACGACCGCATTGGCTTCACCATCCAGCCCTTCGACACCTGGGGACAGCCGGACGAGCTGATCTACGCCGCCAATCGAACCTTCAAGCCGTCGAGCTCGGGCGTGATGTTCCAGATCGACGGGACGCCGTGGGGCGACGCGGGATCGTCGATGGGGCCGCGCTTCAACATGCGCTTGGGCCTCCAATACACCGCCTACACCTCGTTCGACGGTTCCGGAACGAACTACGACGGCATGGGGCGCAGCGCCGGAGCGAACAACACCCTGCGCGTCTTTGCCTGGCTCGCCTACTAACCGAAGAGGACGCGCGCCCCGCGTCAGCGCCTTCAGAAGTTCCGGCGCAACTCGTCTGCGAGGTCCGTGCGCTCCCAGGAAAAGCCGCCCTCGGCGTCGGGCTCGCGGCCGAAGTGGCCGTAGGCGGTCGTGCGGGCGTAGATCGGCCGGTTGAGGGCGAGGTGCTCGCGGATGGCGCGAGGGGTCGCGCCGCCGATCATCTGGGGCAGGATGGTCTCCAGCTTCGCTGGATCCACATGGCCGCCCTCCAGGTTGACGTAGAAGCTGAGCGGCTGGGAGACGCCGATCGCATAGCCGATCTGGATCGTGCACTTCTCGGCCAGACCAGCGGCGACGACGTTCTTGGCCAGGTAGCGGCAGGCGTAGGCGGCCGAGCGGTCCACCTTTGTCGGGTCCTTGCCGGAGAAGGCGCCGCCGCCGTGGGGCGCGGCGCCGCCGTAGGTGTCGACGATGATCTTGCGGCCGGTGAGGCCGCAGTCGCCGTCGGGCCCGCCGATCACGAAGTTGCCCGTCGGATTGATGTGCCACTGGGTCTCATCGTCGATGAAGCCCTGCGGGAAGACCGCCGTGACGTACGGCCGAACGATGTCGAAGACGTCGGCGGGCGTGAGGCCTTCCCGGTGCTGGGTCGACAGCACGATGGAGTCTGCGCGAACAGGCCGGCCGTTCTCGTAGACGAGGGTCACCTGGCTCTTGGCGTCGGGCTCCAGCCCGAGGTTGCGGTCGTTGTGACGCGCGCGCGCGAGGGAGCTGAGGATGTTGTGGGAGTACTGCAGCGTCGCTGGCATCAGCTCCGGCGTCTCGCTGGTGGCGTAGCCGAACATGATCCCCTGGTCGCCCGCGCCTTCGTCCTTGTTGCCAGCCGCGTCGACGCCCATGGCGATGTCGGCCGACTGCCCGTGCAGGTGGCACTCGTACTCGGCCTTACCCCAGTGGAAGCCCTCCTGCTCGTAGCCGATGTCACGGACAGCGGCCCGGACCTTGTCCTCGAGGCTCTCGATCGTGCCCGCGGGTCCCCTCACCTCGCCGGCGAGGACGATCAGGTTGGTGGTGACCAAGGTCTCGCACGCGACGCGCGCGTAGGGATCGGCTGCCAGAAACGCGTCGACGACCGTATCGGAGATGCGGTCGGCGACCTTGTCGGGATGGCCCTCGGAGACGCTCTCGCTCGTGAAGAGGTAACGGGGGCGGTCGGTCTTCATGAAGATCCTCAAGACGGGCGCAGGTGGCCGCGGCGCACTTGCCGGACCGTTGGGAGCGTGGGCCTAACACAGATCGCGCAGAGATATAAAGCTTTCGTTATATGAAGAGCCACGAGTTCGAAAGCGGAGTAGGCGGCGCCGGCGATAGCGGCTATCCCTCTCGACATAGCCAGGGAACGGGAGCAGCGGGAATGGACGGACAGGCGGCGCGCGACTTCGATCCGGAGATCCTCGCAAAGGCGCCCGAAGCGCTGACCGGCGCGATCGAGGCGGGGGATCTGTCCGGGGCCGTGACGCTCGTCTGGCGACGCGGCGAGATCATCCAGATCAGCGTCAAGGGGATGGCCGATCTGGCCGCCGGACGCCCGATGGCGCGCGACACTCTCTTCCGCATCGCTTCCATGACCAAGCCGATCACCTCGGTCGCGGCGCTGATGCTGATGGAGGAAGGGGCGTTCAAGCTTGACGACCCGATCACGCGCTGGGCGCCGGAATTCAAGGATATGCGGGTGCTGAAGTCGGCCACAGGCCCGGTGGAGGACACCTATCCCGCGCCGCGCGAGATCACTTTCGACGACCTCTTCACCCACAGGGCGGGCCTTGCCTACGGCTTCACCTCGATCGGACCGATCGCCTACGCCCACCAGACGGCGTTGGGCGACGTGCTGTCGATCAACACCTCGCCCGACGCCTGGATGGCGGCGCTCGCCAGCTTGCCGCTCTCCTATCCGCCCGGCGAGCGGTTCCACTACAGCCACGCCACCGACGTCCTGGGCTTCCTGGTCGGCCGGATCGCCGGCAAAGGCTTCCGCGAGGTGCTGATGGAGCGGATCTTCCAGCCCCTCGGGATGGTCGACACGGATTTCTACATCCCGCCCGAAAAGCGCGACCGCGCCGCCGTCGTCTACCGGATGAACGAAGAGGGGAACGACCTCGAGCCGGTGGCCTTCCCGCGCCACGATACGCCGCCAGCCTTCTGCGGCGGGGGCGGCAGCCTGATCTCCACGGCCGACGACTACCTCACCTTTGCGCGCATGCTTCTGGGCAATGGCGAGGTCGACGGCGTGCGCCTACTCAAGGAAGAGACCGTACGCCTGATGCGGCAGAACCGCCTGACGCCCGCGCAGCGCGAGATCCCGTTCATGGGCATCCCCTTCTGGGGCGGCCAGGGCTTTGGCCTCGGGCTGTCGGTGATCACCGATCCGGAAAAACAGGCGTGGATGGGCGCCGGCTCGGAGGGCTCGTTCGGCTGGCCGGGCGCCTTCGGCACCTGGTGGCAGGCCGACCCGGTCGAGGACATGGTGATGATCTATCTGATCCAGAACTCGATGCCGCTCGGCCCTGAAGCGGCCGCGCAACTGGCCACAGGTCAGCGGATGGGCGCGCGGCTCGCCCTGCCGATGTGGCAGAAGGCGGTCTATGCAGCCTTGGCCTAGGCCATGCGACTGGAGACCCGCGCTGGGCGAACGGCGCGGCCGAGCGCCAGGGCGATCAGGCCCGCTGCCGCGATGCCGAACGGGATCAGGCGCAGACCAAGCTCGTAGCTGCCGGTGAGGTCCTTCGCCGCGCCCCAGACGACGGGCCCGAGGAACGAACC
>JAFANN010000304.1 GCA_019232665.1 Caulobacteraceae bacterium
GCGCAGAATCCCGTGCGGAAATGGCGCGCATAACGCTCGCGCGCTTCGATCTACGACACCAATACTTACCTGCTCGCAACACAATCTGGCCACGGATTGCATCCGACCAACCATCTGGCTCGGCCATCGCGACGTGGCAAGACATCATAAAAGCACGCTATAAGACAAAAACAAATCAAATACACATCAAAAACATCGCAATAGGGCAATTGGGCTTAGCTCGCGCGCTTGGATGAATTCGCCTGGCAATTCGGTTAAGAGTTGTGAAACTTTGATTGAATTGTTTGACGCTCCGAGGTCGGTCGTGTTTTTCCTTCGGTCGTAGCGGCGCCACGGGGGCGGTGATGGTCCCTCGCGCTGTCAAGACGATTGCAGGTGACCCAATGCGCTTCTGGCTGTTGACCATCTCCTCCGCCGCCTTCTTCGGCCTGGCCACGACCGCCAGCGCGGGCATCACGGTCGGCGTGGCGACGACGGCGCTGGCGCCTCTGGGTCTCGTCGCGCTCGGCCTGACTTTCCTCACCGCCGCCGTCTGCCAACCCGGCCTGGCGCCGGCGCCCGTGGCCCAACGCCGCTCGCGCTCGTAAGGCGGATCCTCCTCTGTCCTTACAGGACGAACCCGGAGCGCCGGCGTCCTGAGGCTGTGAAGTTATCCGCCTTCACCCTCTAATTTTCGTCATCGCCGGCCGTCAGTGCCGGCGACCCATGGCTGGGCAGGCGAGCGATCTGCAATGGCCGCGTTCCTGGTGCGGCCAAGACGCACCGATCGACTACACGGTTCACAACGGCTTCGCCTGACCGCGCCGCCCGGCGCAGTCAATGCCAGCGCCCATCCAGCCTGACCATGGGTCGCCGGCACTGACGGCCGGCGATGACGAGCTTAAGGGGATTGGTTGGATTAATTCACAGCCTCTCCTCGCCGGCAGACGGCGGCGCCGCATTTCGGTCGGAGTAGAAGGTAAAGAGTCGGCGAGGGCGCCGGCGCTTCGGCGCGTGCCGCCCTTCAATCCCTCTCCAACAAGTGAACTCAACAAACCGCCCCGACCTCAACCATGTGGGCGGGGCCGCGGCGGCAGCCCGGGTGCTGCATCGCTCCAGCCTCGCGGCGCAGCTGGCGGGTATCTCGCCGATCTGGCGGACACCGGTGGGGTCGATCGGGTGGCCCATCGAGACCAGCCCGCCTGACGGGCTGACGGCGCAGCAGCCGCCGACGTCGAACGCGCCCTCGTCGAGCATAGGCACAGCCTGTCGGTCGGGCGCGAAGGCCATGGCCTCCAGGTACTCGCCCACGCCGACGTCCGAGGGAGCAAGGCCCGCCTCATGAAAGGCGATCTCGGCGGTCTCCTGCGTGAGACTGCCGCCGACTGAGCTGGCCATGCGCCACCGCACGGTCGAGTCCCAGCCCGTTTCAGACCTCTGCGACGCGCGCCGCCCGCTGCTTTCAATGCTTGTTCTGATCGCTCGGCTGCAGCCTGAGGGCCTCGTCGTGGCGGGCGTTCAAGTCAAACAGAGACGTATGTTTGAATACAATGAATTTAATGGAAGATATAAACAAATAAGATATAAATCCGCAGTAGTTTAATCGGGTATGGCGACCCGTGGATTCCAGAAGACTCAAGGCGAAAGTTGGTTAAGAGTTGTAAACATTTGAACGAATTGTTTGACGGTGCGCGTCCGAACGTGTTTTTGCTGGCGTTGCCGTACGGGCCTGGGCTGGGGTGTCCTCGACCGTCTCGACAAGTTGATCAAAGGTGATCCAATGCGATTCAGGTCGATAATTGCCGCTTCCGCCGCAGTCTGTGGGTTGGCGACGGCCGCTCACGCCAGCAAGACGATCGATGTGACTTATGTCTCGATGAACAATCCAGTCATCGTCACGCTCACGGCTCCGGGGATCGACGAGGAGGTCTATGACTCCGCGCTCCTTCTCACGAACAAGTCCGGTTCAACCATACCGGTGTTCTGCGTGGATATCTGGCACGAGATCAACCTGGGGCCGGCCAACATCACGTTCGAGGAAGAGCCGCTGAAAACCGACTCCTCGGGCTCGGTATCGGGAACCGGCAATGCTCTCAGTGGGACTCAGATCGGGGAGATCGGTGGCCTCGTCGATCTCGGGACCAATCTGATCCGTCATGGAGACTCCAACCTGGCGACGGATCTCGCCGGTATCCAGGGCGCCATCTGGTCGATCGAGAATCCCAAGCTGACCATCTCCGGCGCCTCGAGCGTCCTGAACAGCATTTCCTCGTTCGAGACCTACGCTCTGACGCACCAATCCGACGCTGTCGTTGGCCTCTATGATGTCCACGGCGTGATCCAGGGTCAGGCGATGGGGGTTCCGGAGCCGGCGACCTGGGCGCTGATGCTCCTCGGATTCAGCTCGCTCGGGGCCGCTCTGCGTCGCAGGCAGCTGGCGCCTGCGCAGGTTGCTCAGGGCGCACGTCGCCGCTGAGCTGACGGTTGAGGCCTCAGTCCCTGGACAGCAGGTGCACGTAGCAGACGGCGCCCACGCCAACCATGTGCGCCAGGCCATGGCGGGCCCCCGGTTGCTGCCGGGGGCCCGCTTCGCCCCTGAGCTGGCGGGTGATCTCGCCGATCTGGCCGACCCCCGTGGGGCCGATCGGGTGGCCCATTGAGATCAGGCCGCCGGACGGACTGACGGCGCAGCGGCCGCCGATGTCGAAGGCGCCTTCTTTGAGCATCGGCACGGCCTGGCCCTCAGGCGCAAAGCCCATAGCCTCAAGGTACTCGACCTCCTCGACGGTGAAGGCGTCGTGCAACTCAGCCACGTCGATGTCCGACGGCGAAAGGCCCGCCTCGCGCAACGCGATCGCGGCCGTTTCCTGCGTGAGCATGGCGTCGTAGCGGGTGGCGTCGTCGTAGACGCGCTGGCTTCGCCCCGCCGAGCCGGCCACGCGGATCGCTCGGTCGAGCCCCAGCCCGTGGCGCTTCAGACCTTCTTCCGAAGCGACGATCACCGCGGCCGCGCCTTCGCCCACCGGCGTGCACTGCAGTGACGTGAAGCCGCCGGCGATCTTCTTGCCGTTGAGGATCTCGTCGAGCGTCCGCTCCTTCTGGTGCTGGGCGAACGGATTCTTGGCGCCGTTGCGGTGGTTCTTCAGCGCCACCAGGGCGATGTCCTCGACCTTGGCGCCGCTGCGGGCCGCATAGGCGTCAGCGAGCAGGGCGAAGTGGGTGAAGGGGGCGATGGCGTCGTCGGCGAGGCCGCCAATCCGCGCGAGGGATTCCGCGCGCCCCACCGGCATCGGCTTGTCGACGCCGATGACGAGGACGATGTCTGCGAGACCTGAGGCCACCTCCATGACCGCGTGCCGGAACGCCGCCGACCCGGACGCGGAGGCGTCCTCGACATGGACGATGGGAAGGCCCGTGGCGCCGAGGTGCCGCAACATCGGCCGCCCGGGGGCCATCGGCAGCAGCGCCTTGGCGACGTAGGCGCTCTCGACCGCCGGCCAGGGGAGGCCGGCGTCCGCCAGGGCGCCGCGCACGGCGGTGAGGCCCAACTCCACATAGGGCGTGTCGGAGATGAACTGGTAGCGGTGGAAGCCGATGCCGGCGACGTAGGCGGGGCGCAGGTCTTTCAACGTGGTCATGGCTCAGGCCTCCGGAGCGAAGCGCAGGTCGAGGCGCGGCGCGCCCTCGGCGTCGGTCGCCGTCTCCAGCGTCGTGGCCATCCGCTGTCCGACGGCGAGCGGACCCGCCTCTTCGACGATCAGGGTGCGGACGATCGGGCCGTCATCGAGCCGGATCGCGCCGACCGTGAACGGCGCGACGCGTCCCTTGCCTGCGTGGAGGTGGACCCGCGCAGAGGCGAGCAGGGAGCCGGCGCCGGACAGGTCGCGCGGTTTCAGATCGAGGCTGCCGCACTTCTCGCAGCCATACCGCTGCAGCGGGAAGAACACGTAGCCACAAGCTCCGCATTCGCCGCCGAGCAGGGCGGGGCGCTGCGGGACCGCGGTGGTTCCTTCCGCGCGGTAGAGCGCGGGCTTGAGAAGCTCGTCCATGCCGTTCCTCAAAAACTTATTGACCGACAAACAAACATGATGCTTGCTGGCGGGCAAGCAAAAACGGAGACCCACGTGAGCGTGGCGGCGGTCAAGACCGAGCGGCGATCGCAGGCGGAGCGGCGGGAGGAAGCCGAGACGCGGCTGCTGCAGGCCGCGATCGCGCTCGTCGCCGAGCGCGGGCTCGAGCGCGTGACGCTGGCTGACGTCGGCGAGGCGGCCGGCTACAGCCGTGGCCTGCCGGCGCATTATTTCGGCAGCAAGGCTGGCCTGATCGTCACCCTGGCGCAGCGGCTCGTCGGCGGTTTCGGCCAGGCGCTGGAGCGCGTCGAGCGGCATCCGCCGGGGCTGGAGCGCCTTACCGGTATCGTCCGCTTCTATCTGGACAGCGCGCGCAAGGATCCGGTCGGCGCCAAGGCTCTGCTCGTGCTGCTCGGAGACGGTCTCAACAACGATCTCGTCCGCGAACCGCTGGCCGCGCTCAACGCGCGCAGCGTCAAGGCATTCGAGACCAACCTCGCCGCCGCGATCGAGAAGGGCGAGGCGCGGGCCGACATCGACGTGCGCGCCCAGGCGATCCTGATCCTGGCCACCCTGCGCGGCGCGGTGAGCCAATGGCAGCTCGCGCCGGGGCGCATCGACCTCGCCCGGGTCCGCGACGAGATGGTCGCCAGCCTGAAGCGGAGTCTGGCCGCATGACCGAGCCGCAGCCGGCCAGCCTCGAGCACTGGGCGCGCGAGAAGCCCGATGCGCCAGCGATGATCGAGGGCGATCGCGTCATCACCTGGAAAGAATGGAACGACGCCGCCAACCGACTGGCCGAAGGCCTCGCCGCTCGCGGACTCGTCGCCGGCGACGTGCTCGTCACGCGCATGCAGATCCGCCCCGAATGGCCGATCGCCAGCGCCGCCGCCGGCAAGCTGGGGCTCCGCCTACTCGGCCTCAACTGGCGCCTGACGCCGGCCGAGACCCGTTACGTCCTGACCAACAGCGGGGCGCACGCGATCCTCTGCGACGACGCCGATCCGGCGGCCCTGGCGCCGGCCTTCGAGGGGCTGCCGCTGAAACTCGCGGGCTCTGTCGACGTGGCCGCCGACGGCTTCGTCACTTTTGAAGAGCTGAGCGCCCAGGCGCCGGCCCAGCCGCGGTTCGCGGCGCGCAATCCACCCCTGATCCTCTACACCTCCGGCACAACCGGCCTGCCCAAGGGCGTCGTCATGGGCGGACCCGGCGCCGAAGATCCCGAGGCCCGCCGGCGCCTGGCCGAATACCATCAGAGCGTCGCCGGCAGCCGCTCTCCACGCCCCGATGACGTGATGATGATCGTCCTGCCGATGCACCACGGGGCGGGGCCGGGCGCGATCTGGGGCGCGACGGCGCGGGGCGCGCCGATGGTGTTCCTGCGCAGGTTCGATCCTGAAGAGGCGCTGCGGTTGATCGAGCGCCACAAGGTCACCGCCTGGACCGGCGTGCCGACGATGTACAAGCGCATCGCTGGCCTGCCGCCGGAGGTGGTCGCAAAGTACGATGTCTCCTCGATCCGAGCGCTCGGCGTCGGGGCGGCGCCGGTGCCCTATTCCCTGAAGGAGTGGATCATCGCCACCTTCGGCGAGGTGCTCTCCGAAGGCTACGGGACCACCGAGACTGGCATGCTCACGGCGCTGTCGTCGGAGATGCAGCGCAGGAAGCCGGACTCCAGTGGCCTGCCGCACACCCACGTCCATATCAGCATCCGCAACGGGGATGGCGCGGAGCTGGCCGCCGGGCAGGAAGGCGAGATCTGGGTCAAGACGCCGGTGGTGATCCGCCAGTACCTGAACGCCAAGCCGCTCGGGCCTGACACCCTCGACGCAGACGGCTACTTCCGCACCGGCGATGTCGGCCGGCTCGACGAGGAGGGCTACCTCTTCATCACCGACCGGGCGAAAGACATGATCGTCTCGGGCGGGGTCAACATCTATCCGGCGGAGATCGAGGCGGCGATCCTAACCCATCCGGCGGTGCAGGACGTGGCGGTGATCGGCGTCCCGAACGAGGAGTTCGGCGAGGAGGTGAAGGCCTTCTGCGAGCTGAAGCCGGGTCAGGCCGCCGCTCCGGACGACATCGCCGAGCACTGCAAGACGGCGCTTGCTTCCTACAAGCGGCCAAGGACCATCGAGATCGTGGCCGAGCTGCCGCGCAACACCATGGGCAAGCTCCTCAAGCGGGAGCTTCGCGACCCATACTGGAAGGGACGGGAAAGAAACGTATGACCGACATCCTCGATCTGGGCGGCCGCGTGGCCCTGGTGACCGGCGCGGGACAAGGGGTGGGGCGTCAGATCGCCCTGCATCTGGGCACGGCCACGAACAGCGGCGGCGTCGCCGTGAACGACTATGTGCTCGAGCGCGCCGAAGCCGTCGCCGACGAGGTGCGCAAGGCCGGCGGCAAGGCGATCGCCGTGCAGGCCGACGTCTCAAGCCAAGAGAGCGTCAAGGCAATGGTTGCCAAGACACGCGCCGAGCTGGGTCCCGTGGGCGTGCTCGTCAACAACGCCGGCAATGCCGGCGCGACACCTTCGCCGGAGCTGCGCAAGCCGTTCTGGGAGACCGGTCCCGACGTCTGGCAGAGCTTCATCGGCGTCAACTTCTACGGCGTGATCAACTGCACGGGCGCCGTCATCCCGGGCATGATCGAGCGGAACGCCCCCGGAAGGATCATCACCATCATCTCCGACGCGGGACGGTGGGGCGATGCGAACATGGAGATCTACGCGGCGTCCAAGGCCGGCGCGGCGGGCTTCATGCGCTCGGTCGCCCGCACCCTCGGCCGCTACAACATCACCGCCAATTCGGTGGCGATCGCGCTTACCGCGACGCCGGCGGTCGAGCGGACATTGCAGGGAGATCAGGAGCGGCTGAAGCGGCAGATGGAGAAGTACATCATCCGCCGCCCGGGCCAGCCGATGGACATCGCCAACATGGTGCTGTTCCTGGCCTCCGACGCCTCGCCGTGGATCACCGGACAGGTCTATCCGGTGAACGGCGGCTTCACCCTCGCACTCTGAACCGGCGGACGCGATGAGCGAGGAGCGCATCCTCACCGAGCGGCGTGGGCATGTGCTGGTCGTCACGATCAACCGGCCCGAGGCCCGCAACGCCTTCGACGCCGCCAGCGCCCAGGCGCTGGAGGCCGCCGCCGACCGGATTGACGCCGAGAACGACATCTTCGTCGCCGTGATCACCGGCGCCGGCGGCAACTTCTCCGCCGGCGCGGACCTCAAGGCGGCAGCGCGCGGTGAGCGGGCGACGACGCTGCGCGGCGGCTTCGGCTGGTTCGGCAAGCCGCCGAGCAAGCCGGTGATCGCTGCGGTGGAGGGCTATGCGGTGGGCGGAGGTTTCGAGCTCTGCCTCTCCTGCGACCTGATCGTCGCGGCCAGGACGGCGAAGTTCGGCCTGCCGGAGGTGCGCCACAACGTGGTGGCGGTCGGCGGCGGCCTCTTCCGGCTGCCGCGCCGCATGCCCTACCACCTCGCCATGGAGCTGGCTCTCACCGGCGAGTTCCGCGACGCGGCGTTCATGCACCGCTGGGGCGTGGTCAACCGGGTCGTGGAGACCGGCGAGGCGGTGGAGGAGGCGGTGCGCTGGGCCGAGGCCTTGCAGGCCAACGGGCCGACCGCGCTCGCCGCCTCCAAGGAGATCATGTTCCACTCGCCCGATTGGACCGACGAGGAGGCCTGGCGCGCGCAGATGGTCTTCGCCCAGAAGGCCCTGCAGTCGGAGGATCGCAAGGAGGGCCTCACGGCCTTCGCCGAGAAGCGGCGGCCGGTCTGGAAGGGCCGATGAGCCGGATTCCCGAGGCGATCGCGCGGCGGCTGACCCTGCCGCTGATCGCCGCGCCGATGCTGCGAGTCTCCGGGCCGGACCTTGTCGTCGCCGCCTGCAACGCCGGGGTGATCGGGGCTTTTCCAACCAAGAACGCGCGCACGGCCGAGGATCTCAATCTCTGGTTGACCAACATCCGTGGTCGCCTCGGACCGGACGCCGCGCCGTTCTGTCCCAACCTCATCATGCGCGACAGTCGACTGGCCGAGGATCTCGCCATCGTGACTCGGCACGGAGTCGAGGTGGTGATCACCAGCGTCGGCTCGCCGGCGCCGGCCGTCGCGGCTCTGCATGACGCCGGCGCCCTGGTCCTGGCGGACGTGGCGACGCTCAGGCACGCAGAGCGAGCAATCTCGGCGGGCGCCGATGGCCTGATCCTGCTGACCGCGGGCGCGGGAGGGCAGACGGGCTGGCTGAACCCCTTCGCCTTCGTCCGGGCGGTCCGCGCGATGTTCGACGGCGTCGTCGTGCTGGCGGGCGGCGTCTGCGATGGCCGCGCCCTGGCGGCGGCGATCACGCTCGGCTGCGATCTCGCCTACATGGGCACCCGCTTCATCGCTACGCGCGAGAGCATGGCCACCGACAGCTACCGCGCCATGCTGGTCGACGCCTCGATGGACGACGTGCTGCTGACCAGCGCCTTCACCGGCTTGCCCACCAACATGCTGCAGCCCTCGATCGAGGCCGCCGGCCTCGACCCGAAGCGTCTTGACGAACAAATGACCGAGGCCCGCTCCCTTGACCAATTCGGCCCCGCCTCCGCCGGCCCCCGCCGCTGGACCGACATCTGGAGCGCCGGGCACAGCGTGTCTGGTGTGCGGGAAGTCACGTCCGTCCAGGCTGTGGTGGAGCAGACGAGGGCGGAATTCGAGGGGTAACCGCGCTCTCCTTCCCCTCCCGGGGAAGGTGGATCGCGACGCGCAGCGTCGCGAGACGGATGGGGAAAGGGTTCTCAGAACGGCGGCGGGCTTGTCGCAGGGATCAGCCCGCGGGCGCCGAGGCGGCGGCTTTCCCCATCCGTCTGCCCGCCTTTGGCGGTCAGCCACCTTCCCCGTGAAGGGGAAGGAGAGCGCTCGGAGACGATCAGATCGGTTCGGCCGCGAGCCGCTTGTCGAGATACGCCCCGACGCGCCGTTCCACTTCCGGCAGGTTCTCATTCCAGAAGTGGTTGCCGCCCTCGACGAGCTCGTAGTCGATGACGATGCCTTTCTGGGTGCGCAGCTTGGCCACCACGCGCTCGACCTCGGTGTAGGGGACGACGGTATCGCCGGAGCTGTGCAGGATCAGGCCCGAGGCGGGGCAGGGGGCCAGGAAGCTGAAGTCGTACATGTTGGTCGGCGGCGAGACGGAGATGAAGCCGTCGGTCTCCGGACGGCGCATCAGTAGCTGCATGCCGACCCAGGCGCCGAAGTCGAAGCCGGCCACCCAGCACTGCGAGGCCGCGGGATGGGTCGACTGCAGCCAATCGAGCGCCGTCGCCGCGTCGGCCAGTTCGCCGATGCCGGAATCGAACTCACCCTGGCTGCGGCCGACGCCGCGGGAGTTGTAACGCAGGACATTGAAACCGCGGGTCATGAAAAGGTGGAACAGCTGCACCGCGACGGGGTGATTCATATGGCCCCCCGCGCGAGGGTGGGGGTGCAGGATCAGGGCGATGGGGGCGGTCTCGTCCTTGCGGGGAGAGTACCGAGCTTCGATGCGGCCGGCGCTGCCGGCCAGGACAATTTCAGGCATGGTTCAAATATGGGTCCTGCGGAACCGCTGCGGACAATTCTTGACCGCTGGGGTTGGTCTTCCTAGATGCAAATGCGAAGGGTGGGGCGATCCCCGCCCCGCCTTCTGGGCCGCGGCTTGTATCAAACCCGCGCCGCGGAATGCGAGAAAATTGCACCGGCCTTTCCCATGCAGCTGAGCACAAAAGGACGCTACGCCGTGATGGCGATGACCGACCTCGCGGGCGAAGCGTCCGGGGGCCCGGTGCCGCTCGCGGTCATCGCCGAGCGCCAGCAGATTTCGCGGCCTTACCTCGAACAGCTCTTCGCGCGCCTTCGCCGAGGGGGTCTTGTGAGTTCCGTGCGTGGCCCTGGAGGCGGCTATCGCCTCGCGCGCCCGGCCTCCGAGCTGAGCGTGGCCGACGTCGTAACGGCGGTGGACGAGCCTTTGCGCGCCACCCGCTGCATCGGCCACGGCCCGGGATGCATGAAGGGCGGAGCGCGCTGCCTCACCCATGACCTATGGGAAGAGACAGGCAAGCGGATCCACGACTACCTGGCCAGCGTGACCCTGGAGGACGTGTGCGAGCGTCGGCTCTCGGCGCCGCCTGCGGAGCAGCGTGTGGCATGACCCAGGTCCGCGCCGTCTATCTCGACTACAACGCCACCGCGCCGATCCGCCCCGAAGCGGCGGCCGCCGTGGCGCGGGCGCTCGAGGTCGGCGGCAATCCCTCTTCCGTGCATGCGGCGGGCCGCACAGCTCGCAATCTCGTCGAAACCGCCCGCGCGCAGGTGGCGGCTCTGGTCGGCGCGGCCCCGCGGGCGGTGACTTTCGTAAGCGGCGGCGCCGAAGCCAACGCCCTGGCGATCGAGAGCGCCGTGGCCGCCGGCTATGAAGAGATCATCGTCGGGGCGACCGAGCACGACACGATCCGCGCCTCCGCCGCCGCTGCAGGCGTCGATGTGGCCGAGTGGCCCGTGAGTTCCGACGGCGTGGCCGATCTGGAATGGCTCGATGCGCGTCTCGCCGCCGGGCGGCGGACCCTGGTCTGCCTGATGCTGGCGAACAACGAGACCGGCGTGATCCAGCCCGTCGCCGAAGCCGCGCGGCGAGTTCGCGAAGCGGGTGGCTGGTTGCATGTCGACGCCATCCAGGGGGCCGGCAAGCTCGCCATCGATTTCGAAGGGCTCGGCGCGGACACCCTGTCGCTCTCGGCGCACAAGATCGGCGGCCCGCAGGGCGTCGGCGCTCTTATCGCCGGGCCGCGGGCGCGCCTAACCAGACGGATCCACGGCGGCGGACAGGAGCGCGGCCTTCGCGCCGGAACCGAGAACGTCAGCGGAATCGCCGGCTTCGGCGCGGCCGCCGAAGCCGCAACTCTCGATCTGCCGCGTCTCGCCATCGAGAGCGCCGGCCGGGACAGCCTTGAGGCGATCGTCCTCGCCACGGGCGCCGAGGTGCTTGGCCGGGGCGCTCCGCGTCTGCCTCAGACGCTTTGTTTCGCCATGCCCGCCTTTGCGGCGGAGTTGCAGGTCATCGGCCTCGACCTCGTTGGCGTGATGGTCAGCGCCGGCGCCGCGTGTTCGTCTGGCAAGGTCAAGGCGAGCCACGTGGTGACCGCCATGGGCCGGCCCGATCTCGCCGCCTGCGCCATCCGCGTCAGCGGGGGCTGGGCCACCACGCCCGACGACTGGGCGCGCTGCGCGCAGGCCTGGTCGCAGATCCAAGCGCGCCACGCCGCGCGCCAGAAGGAGTTCGCCTGAATGCCCGCCGTCCGCGAAACCACCGAGCAGGTGCTCGAGCTGGAGCGCTACAAGCACGGCTTCGTCACCGAGGTCGACCAGGAGTTTGCGCCCAAGGGGCTGAGCGAGGCGACGATCCGCTTCATCTCGGCCAAGAAGAACGAGCCGGAGTGGATGCTGGAGTGGCGCCTCGACGCCTTCCGCCGCTGGCAGACGATGGAAGAGCCGAAGTGGGCGCGCGTCGAGTTCCCGCCGATCGACTACCAGGACGCGTACTACTACGCCGCGCCCAAGGCCAAGGACGGTCCCGCCAGTCTGGACGAGGTCGATCCCGAGCTCCTCGCCACCTACGCCAAGCTCGGAATTCCTCTGAAGGAGCAGGAGGTGCTGGCCGGCGTCGCCGGAGCGCCCCGCTATGCGGTCGACGCCGTGTTCGACAGCGTCTCGGTGGTCACCACCTTCAAGAAGGAGCTTGCCGCGGCCGGCGTGATCTTCTGCCCGATCAGTGAGGCGATCCGCGAGCACCCGGACCTGGTGCGCAAGTACCTGGGTTCGGTGGTGCCGGTGTCAGACAACTACTTCGCCACTCTCAACAGCGCCGTCTTCTCCGACGGCAGCTTCGTCTACGTGCCACCGGGCGTGCGCTGTCCGATGGAGCTGTCGACCTACTTCCGGATCAACGCCGCCGAATCTGGCCAGTTCGAGCGCACCCTGATCATCGCCGACAAGGGCGCCTACGTCTCCTACCTTGAGGGCTGCACCGCGCCGATGCGCGACGAGAACCAGCTGCACGCCGCCGTGGTCGAGCTGGTGATCCTCGAGGACGCCGAGATCAAGTATTCGACCGTGCAGAACTGGTACCCCGGCGACGCCGAGGGACGCGGCGGCATCTACAACTTCGTCACCAAGCGCGCAGACTGCCGCGAAGCGCGGGCGAAGGTGAGCTGGACCCAGGTCGAGACCGGCTCGGCGATCACCTGGAAGTACCCCTCCTGCGTCCTGCGCGGGGAAAGCTCGGTCGGCGAGTTCTACTCCATCGCCATCACCAACAACCGCCAGCAGGCCGACACCGGCACCAAGATGATCCACCTGGGCGCCAACAGCCGCTCGCGGATCATCTCCAAGGGGATCTCCGCCGGCAGTTCGACCAACACCTATCGCGGCCTGGTCTCGGCCCATCCGAAGGCCAAGAACGCGCGCAACTTCACCCAGTGCGACTCCCTGCTGATCGGCAAGCACTCCGGCGCCCACACCACGCCGTACATCGAGGCGCGCAATGGCTCGGCCCACTTCGAGCACGAGGCCACCACCACACGCCTCTCCGAGGACCAGCTGTTCTACGCCATGCAGCGCGGGCTTTCGGAGGAGGAGGCGGTGCAGCTGCTGGTCAACGGCTT
>JAFANN010000063.1 GCA_019232665.1 Caulobacteraceae bacterium
GAGTCGGTCCGTTCGATCGCGCGAACCAAGCTTGAAGGAGCGGAGCGGTGGCCGACAAGGCGGCGAACGGCGCGCCGATCGAAAGGGCGAGAACGCCAAGCAGCCAGGGCGCGGGCGCCTGCACGTCGGGCGGACCGAGCAGTCCTGTGATCTGGACAGGCAGCACAAGTGCGGCGCTCAACAGGACGGCAAGGTGGACGAGTGCCTGGGTGCGCAGCGAGGCGATTCTCTGAAGCAGATGGGCGTAGAGGTATCCGACGAGCAGCGCCGCCTGGAAAAATGCGAGACTGGCGTTCCACACCGAAGGTGACCCGCCAAGCACCGGAAGGAGCAGCCGGCCGATCAGCGGCTCCAGGCTAAAGACGAGCCCGGCGCTGACGAAGACCGCCAAAGGAAACAGCCAGCCAGCCCGCGCTTCGCGCCGGACACTCGCCGCCAGGAGCGTCGCCATGGCTTGCCCCCCTTGAACCTCCCTGCCGGGCGATGTTGGTCTGCCTCGGCGTTCCTCGACTATAGCCGACGGCCAAGGCCGTTGTAGAAGGACTTCCGATGTTTTCGCTCGAGATCGAGACTCTCGCCCGGCTGGTGATCGACGACGCCCGCGAGCGCCACCTGCGAATCGTGACGGCCGAGAGCTGTACGGGGGGCCTGGTCGCGGGCGCGATCTGCTCCATCCCAGGCGCGTCGGACGTCTTCGAGAGGGGGTTCGTCGCCTACACCAACAGGGCGAAGCAGGAGCAGCTGGGGCTGTCCGGCGACCTTATCGCCGACCTAGGGGCCGTCTCCGAACCGGTGGCGAGGATGATGGCCGAGGGCGCCCTGGAGCACTCCCACGCCCACCTTGCCGTCTCCATCACGGGCGTCGCCGGCCCCGGCGGCGGTTCGCCGATGAAGCCCGTAGGCACCGTCCACTTCGCCACCGCGCGCGCCAATCAGTCGGTCCATCACCGCCAGGAACTCTTCGAACTGGAGACCCGCTGGGAAATCCAGATGGCCGCGGTTCAAACGGCGTTGGAGATGTTGAGGGATCGATTGAGGTAGGACGATAGGACGATAGGACGATAGGACGATAGGACGTAGGTCCTACGGCGCCGGTTCGGGTTTGAGACGGGAGCGCAGCTGGCGGCGAAAGGCGCTCAGAATTCGGCCGACCTCGGAGAGCAGGTCATTCAGCTCCTGGGTATCAGTCGCGGAAAACCAACCGATTTCTTCGCACAGTGTCACCAAAGTTTCCGTCTCGGCGAGTGAGCCGTGCGCGATCGCCAGAAAGTGGGCTCGCTCCCGACGACTCTCTCGACGCCAGCCTTCCGCGATGTTGGAAGGTATCGAGATGGCCGCTCTCGTCAGTTGCGAACGCATACCGTAGGTTTCTTCACGCGGCAGTTTCGGAACCAACCGATAGACTTCCCGAGCAATCGTCATCGCCTTTTTCCAGGCGATCAGATCTCGATAATGCAGCCCCATCCAGCCGCGCCCCCTACGTCCTGTCGTCCTATCGTCCTACGTTCTACGTCCTACTTTCCGTAGAGTGCCTGGGCGCGGCGCTCGAAACACCCGACCAGGCGCGCGACGGCGCGTTCGAAGTTGGCGGTCAGCAGCCCTTCCAGGAACCTTGAGCCGAATTCGAAGTCGATGCCGAAGGACAGTTCTGTGCCGTCCTCGACGGGCGTGAAACGCCAGTGGTTTTCGAGGCGTCGAAACGGGCCCGAGATCAGGTTGGCGTCGATCGTCAGGTTCGGCTCGTCGAGCTTAACGCGGGTGCTGAAATGCTCGCGGATGATGGCGAAGCGCACTTTGGCTTTTGCATCGAACGTCACCACACCCGGAGCGCACTCACGCCGGCCCCAGGTGCGCATGTCCGTCACCCAGGGCACGAAGGCCGGATACCGCTCGACGTCCCCGACCAGATCGAACAGCTGGCGAGGCGTGTAGTGCAGGCGTCGCGTTATGCCGTGGCGCAAGGGACTTTCAAATCGTCAGGCCGCGGCGGCGCGGGCGGCGCGCAGGCGTTCGAAGTCCTCGCCGGCGTGATGGGACGAGCGCGTAAGCGGACTGGCTGAGACCACCAGGAAGCCCTTAGACCGGGCGATCGTTTCGAGCGTCTTGAATTCTTCAGGTGGCACGAAGCGATCTATCGGTGCGTGCTTGCGGGTCGGCTGCAGGTATTGGCCGATTGTGATGAAGTCGACGCCGGCCGAGCGCATGTCGTCCATCACCTGCATCACCTCGGCCTTGGTCTCGCCAAGTCCGACCATCAGGCCTGACTTGGTGAAGATCTCCGGATCGCGTTCCTTTACCCGCTCGAGCAGTCGCAGGGAGTGGTAGTACCGGGCCCCCGGACGGATCGTGAGGTACAGCCGCGGGGTCGTTTCGAGGTTGTGATTGAAGACGTCCGGCCGCGAGTCGATCACTTGCTCGACCGCCGATAGCGGCTTGCGCAGGAAGTCCGGCGTCAGGATCTCGACCGTCGCTGCGGGAGCGCGGGCGCGGATGGCCCTTACGGTGGCCGCGAAGTGCTCGGCTCCGCCGTCATCCAGATCGTCCCGGTCGACCGATGTGATCACAACGTGCTTGAGCGCCATCAGCGCGACAGCGTCGGCCACCCGATCCGGCTCCGTTGGATCAAGCGCGCCTGGAATCCCCGTGGCGACATTGCAGAAGGCGCAGGCCCGCGTGCAGGTCTCGCCCATGATCATCATCGTCGCGTGGGAGACGCTCCAGCACTCGCCAATGTTGGGGCACGCCGCCTCCTCGCAGACGGTGACAAGTCCGTGCTCCTTGACGATTTTGCGGGTCGCCGCCCAGCCGGGCGATCCCGGAGCGCGCACGCGAAGCCATGGGGGCTTCGGCAGAACGGGGGATTCCGGACGCTCCCGCTTCTCAGGATGTCGCGCGTCGCGCGCCGCAGTTCTGTCGATGACCGTCGCCACGGACCGCTAGATCGGCGTTCGCGGGCCAACGATCAAGCGTGCGACAATGTCTCACCACGGCCAAGGTGGTTCGTGCGTAATCCTGGACATGCCCCGCGGGCCGCCCCAAGAGGCGCAGAAGAAAGTCGAAGGGAGGGACGCCATGGCGCAGGACGCCGGCTTCATCGCGCCGAGAACCACCCTCTTCGAAGCGCTCCTGGAGGCGGCCTCTCGCCACGGCGGGCGCAAGCCAATCCTCGAGGACCAGGAGCGCCGCCCGCTCACCTACGTCGACTTGATTCGCGGCAGCTTCGCCCTGGGACGCAAGATTGCGGCGATGACCTCGCCTGGGGAGACGGTGGGCGTCCTGCTGCCGTCCAGCGCCGGCGCCGTCGTGACGCTCTTCGCTCTCGCCGCCACCGGACGCATCCCGGCGATGCTGAACTTCACAGCCGGCCTTCGGAACCTTCGCGGAGCGGCGCGGCTCGCAGGCGTCACCCGGGTCTTCACCTCCCATCGCTTCATCGAACAGGCGAAGCTGCACGACGTCGTCGACGCGCTCGAGGAGCGTTGCAAGATCACCTACCTCGAGGACGTACGGAATTCGATCGGGACGGTCGACAAGGTCTACGCCCTCGTGGCCTCCCTCCTGCCCCGCCAGTTCGCGGCCAAGGCGAGGCCCGACGACCCGGCGGTCATCCTCTTCACCTCAGGCAGCTTCGGCGCGCCAAGAGGCGTGGTTCTCACCCACGCCAACATCATGGCCAACGTCGCCCAGGTCGCGGCCCACATCGACCTGGATCCCCACTGGGTCTTCTTCAACCCTCTACCGGTCTTCCATTGCTTTGGACTGACGGCGGGGGCGATGCTGCCGATCCTCACGGGGCTGAAAGCCTTCCAGTACCCCAGCCCGCTGCACATCAAGCAGATCCCGGAGCTGGTGCGGGAGTCCAAGGCGAGCGTCCTGCTGACGACCGACACCTTCCTCAACCAGTACGCCCGCGCAGCCTCGCCGGGCGATCTCTCCAACCTCAAATTCATGGTCAGTGGCGCAGAACGCGTGCGCGACGAGACCCACGACCTGATCGCCGAACGGTGCGGACCGGTCCCCGTGCTCGAGGGATACGGCGCGACCGAGGCCTCGCCGGTCATCGCCGTGAACAAGCCGCAGGACAACCGCCGCGGCACTGTCGGAGGCGTCCTCCCCGGAATCGAGACGCGGCTCGAACCAGTTCCCGGCATACCGCGCGGCGGCCGGCTGTTCGTTCGAGGACCCAACATCATGGCCGGTTACCTCGGCGATCGCGGGGACCTGCAGCCGCCCGTGGACGGGTGGCACGACACGGGCGACGTGGTGGAGATCGGCCCGGACGGATGGATGACGATCCTTGGGCGGGTCAAGCGCTTCGCCAAGGTCGGGGGGGAGATGATCTCCCTAACCGCCGCCGAGTCCCTTGCGACAGCGGTCTGGCCGCACTTCCGCCACGCCGTCGTTGCGCTACAGGATGGCCGCAAGGGTGAGCGGCTCGTGCTCGTCACCGATTGCCACGAAGCTGAAGTCGGTAAGCTGCTCGCCCACGCCCAAGGTCATGGCGCGCCAGAACTGGCGGTTCCACGACGCATCGTCCACACGATCGATATCCCCGTGCTCGGCTCGGGCAAGACCGACTACGTCGCGGTTCAGCGCATCGCCGAAGCCGAGCCCACGCGCTGAGCAGGGCGCTGTCAGGCCCGCCACCTAAGTAGAAACCCGAAACTGCGAAGCTTAGTGCTAGTACAGGCCGAGGGAAAACCGCGGCCTAGAGCCGGGCGAGCCACTCGCGGGCAAGGCGCTGCGCCTCCGCCACATCACCGGGATCCATCTCGTCGCCAATCTCACGTCGATAGATCTTGGCCTCGAGCGAGCCGAACCGCGCGGCAAGGTCGAACAGGGCGTGGGATGCGACAAGATCCACCGGCGAACCTAGCCCTGTAGCGTAGGCAAGACCGAGCCGGAACAGCTCTTCGCCGCTAGGCCGCGAGCTGGGCGGAGGCAGCCTTGATTCGAGAACCGCTTGGCTCATCGCAACGCCATTCCTCATCGCGTCCGTGGCCGGCATCCGAGGACCGCCACCGAACGATGCAGATATTATGCTCTTAGATGCTGAACGGGGGGTGAATCCGCAGCGGCCCGGTGTCGCATTTAATGTTCGAGTGGCTGATTTAACGCACGGATCGACAGAATTCGGGCGCCTCGGCCAAACAGCTTCGCCGCAGAGTCCTAGTCCACGCCAAGCTTTGCCTTGAGCAAGGCGTTGACGGCTCCGGGATTGGCCTTCCCCCCCGTCTCGCGCATGACCTGCCCGACGAACCACCCGATCGCCTGCGGTTTCGCCTTCACGGCCGACGCCTGGCCGGGGTTGGCTTCGATCAGGCGGTCGACAAGGGCTTCGAGGGCGCCGGTGTCGCTCACCTGGCGCAGCCCCCTCGCCTCGACGATCTGAGGCGCGGTCCCCTCGCCCGCCCACATGTGCTCGAATACCTCGCGCGCGATCTTGGAGGAGATCACCTCTTCTTCGAGCAGCTGCACCAGTCCCGCGAGGTCGTCGGAGGAGATCGGGCTCTCCTCGATCTCGAGACCGTTCTCGGCGAGGCGCGCCAGCAGGCCGTTGGTGACCCAGTTGGCCGTCAGCTTGGCGTCCCGCCCCTGCGCCGCACGCTCGAAGTAGTCCGCGCGCGACCGCTCGATGGCGATCACGCCCGCATCATAGGCGGACAGCCCGTACTGGCTGACGAGCCGCGCGCGTTTCGCGTCCGGCAGTTCGGGAAGCGAGCCTTGGATCCGGTCGACCCAGTCGGGATCCAGTTCGAGCGGCAGAAGGTCCGGGTCGGGAAAATAGCGGTAGTCGTGCGCTTCTTCCTTTGAGCGCATCGACCGCGTCTCGCCCTTTCCCGGATCGAACAGGCGGGTCTCCTGGAGAATGGCGCCGCCATCTTCGAGGATTGCGATTTGCCGGCGCGCCTCGAACTCGATCGCCTGCTGGATGTAGCGGTAGGAGTTGACGTTCTTGATTTCGCAGCGGGTGCCGAGCGGGCCACCGGGGCGTCGCACCGAGACATTCACGTCCGCGCGCAGGTTGCCCTTCTCCATGTCGCCATCGCAGGTCCCAAGGTAACGCAGGATGCTGCGCAGCTTCTTCACGTAGGCCGCCGCCTCCTCGGACGAGCGCATGTCCGGGTAGGAGACGATCTCCATCAGGGCCGTGCCGGCGCGGTTGAGGTCCACGAGGGTCGCGTCGGGATCGAGGTCGTGGATCGACTTGCCGGCGTCCTGCTCCAAGTGGAGCCGCTCGATCCGCACGGTGAAGGTCGAGCCGTCGTCACGCTCGACCTCGATCTCGCCTTCGCCGACGATCGGATCCTTGTACTGGCTGATCTGATAGCCTTGCGGCAGATCCGGGTAGAAGTAATTCTTCCTGTCGAAACGCGACCAGAGATTGATCTTCGCCTTGAGCCCCAGACCGCTGATCACCGCCTGCTCGACGCAGCGCCGGTTGATCACCGGCAGCATGCCCGGCATCGCCGCGTCCACCAGGCTCACCTGACTGTTCGGGCCGCCGCCGAACCCGACCGCAGCGCCGGAGAACAACTTCGCCTTCGAGGCGACCTGGGCGTGCACCTCAAGGCCCAGGACCACTTCCCACGGGCCGGTGGCCCCTTCGATATGCTTTGCGGACGCCTCGCTCATGGCCGGCTTCTACACCGCGACCGCGCCGCTGGACAAACGCCCGAGGCGCCCTCACTAATCCCGCGCATGCGGAACCTTATTCCGCAGGGAGGAGCAATCAGATGAACGGACCCATCCTCAGGACGCTTGCCGCAGGCGCCACCGCCGTCATCTTGGCGACCGCCTCCCAGGCCCTCGCGCAGTCGGCCCCGGCTCCGGCGAGCGCTCCCATCCCCGCTGCGCCGGGCGCGCCCTCGGTCGAGTCGACCACGATCGGCGACCTGATGGCCAATCCCGCGGCCAAGGCGGTCCTGCAGAAGGACATGCCCCAGCTGGTGTCCTATCCCGGCCTGGACCAGATCAAGGACATGACCCTGCGCGCAATCTCGGTCTATCCCGAAGCGCAACTCGACGACGCCAAGCTGAAGGCGATCCAGACCGACTTCAACAGCGCCGCGGCGACCAAGCCCTGAGTCTCAGGCGGGCGGCTTCGGCCGCTCGGCCTCCCAGCGCGCGTCCACCAGCTTCTGGGCGTCTCCGGTGAGACCGCGCCGCACGAGAGCGAGGCCCCGCAGGCGGATTTGCTCCCCTCCGAACAGTCGGGGCTTCCAGGAATAGCCCACACGATAGAGGGAGAGGTCGGTCCGCTCATCCCCTTCCTCGACGTAGGTCGTCTCGACCGCCACGGGGATCACGCCCTCGCCGGCGCCCTTGGCGTGGGCGGCGCCGAGCGCCGCGCGCAGGCCTTCGGCGATCCATCCGACGTCGATTTCGGGCCGCGCGGCGTTGATCTCGTGCGGTGACGCCGAGAGATCCTTCGGGAACAGATACCGTTGGGTCTGGATCGCCTGCGCGGCCTTTAGCGGCGAGATGACGATGCTGCGGCCTTCGCGATCCGCCGCTCCTACCGCGACGAAGGCGGCCTCCGCCCTGGCCGAACTCTCAGCCTGCCGGTTCGCCTCAGCGTGTTGCTGGCGGCCCTCCCAATAGTTCAGGCCGGCGATGACCAGCGCCAGGACGCCGACGATCTCGCCAGCGGTGAGCCAGAAGCGCTGTCTGCGGCCCGGGGCGTCGGCCATCGGATCAGGCCACCCACCAGGGCTCGGGCCGTGCGGTGACTCCCGCGGACTTTTCGAGCACGCCGGCAAGGGAGAAGATCGTCTCCTCGTCCAGGGCCCGCCCGATCAACTGCAGCCCAAGCGGCAGTCCTGTCGCGTCAGTTCCGCCGGGAACGCTGATCGCCGGCAAACCGGCGAGGTTCACCGTCACCGTGAAGATGTCGTTGAGGTACATGGCGATCGGATCTGAGGTGTTGTCGCCAAGACCGAAGGCCGCCGAGGGTGCTGTCGGAGTCAGGAGGGCGTCCACAGTCTCGAAAGCCCGGTCGAAGTCGTCAGCGATGCGCCGCCGAACCTTCTGAGCTTTGAGGTAGTAGGCGTCGTAGTAGCCAGCCGAGAGCACGTAGGCGCCGATGAGGATCCGGCGCTTGACCTCCTCGCCGAAACCGTCGGCCCGGGTCGCCTCGTAGACGTCGCTCAGCGTCTCACCCTCTGACCTCATGCCGTAGCGCATGCCGTCATAGCGGGCGAGGTTCGACGAGGCCTCGGCGGGGGCGATGATGTAGTAGGCCGGCAGGGCGTAGCGGGTGTGCGGCAGTGACACGTCCACGAGCTCGCACCCAGCCTCCTTCAACCACTCGACCCCGCGCCGCCAAAGCGCCTCGATCTCCGGGGGCATCCCCTCCACGCGGTACTCGCGAGGCACGCCGATGCGCAGGCCCTTCACGGAGCGGCCAACGGCGGTGGCGAAGTCGGGGACATCGGCCGGCAGGCTGGTCGAGTCCTTGGGATCATGGCCGCTCATCGAGCGCAGCAGCAGGGCCGCGTCCTTGACGGTCTTGGCGATCGGTCCCGCCTGGTCGAGCGAGGACGCGAAGGCGACGACGCCCCAGCGTGAGCAGCGCCCGTAGGTCGGCTTGATCCCAACTGTTCCGGTGAATGACGCCGGCTGGCGAATCGAGCCGCCGGTGTCGGTCGCGGTAGCCCCCAGCACGATGTCCGAGGCGACGGCCGCCGCCGATCCGCCGGAGGACCCGCCGGGCGTCAGGGACCGGTTCGACGCGCCGGAGCGCCAGGGATTGACCACAGGGCCAAAAGCGCTCGTCTCGTTGGACGAGCCCATGGCGAACTCGTCCATGTTCAGCTTGCCCAGCATCACCGCGCCGTCGCGCCAGAGATGCTCGGTCACCGTCGACTCGTAGGCCGGAACGAACTCGCCAAGGATCCGCGAACCCGCCGTCGAGCGGACGCCGCGGGTGCAAAACAGGTCTTTGACTCCGATCGGCGCACCTTCCAGCGGACCGGCGGTCCCCGCGGCGATGCGCTCGTCGCTGATCCGGGCCATCTCCATGGCCCGCTCCGCCGTCTCCAGAACGAAGGCGTTCAGGGGCCGAGCGCGCTCCATCGCCTCCAGGTGCGCGCGCGTCAGCTCAACAGCCGACACCCGCCGCGCCTTGAGGTCGTCCAGCGCCGTCTCGAGCGTGAGGCCCTTCAGGTCGATCATTCCACCACCTTCGGCACGACGAAGAAGCCGTTGCGCGCAGCCGGAGCGTTGGCGAGGATTTCCTCCGGATCGCCACCGTCCGTCACGATGTCATCGCGCATCGGCAGGCGCGCGGCCACTGCCGAGGTCATGGGTTCGACGCCGTTGGTGTCCACTTCGTTCAGCTGGTCGATCCAGTCCATGATGCCGCTGAGTTCGGAGGCAAGGCTTTCCAGGCGTCCTTCATCCTCGCGGATCCGGGCAAGCTTGGCCACCTTGCGCACGGTGGCTTTATCAATGGTCATGGTCGCTCCTTCGGGGCGGCGGCGCACGGCGAGTGAGAAGGTCGCCCGGTTAGGCGCGCGCTCCCCCTTTGACAAGCTCAGGGCGCCGCGCGTCTAGGTCCAGCCAATGACCGTCGTCGATCTGAGCGAACTTTCCGCCGCCCTGCCCCCGCGATCCCCAATCGTGGGTCTCGACCTGGGGACGCGGACGATCGGCGTGGCCGTGTCCGACGCCTCACTGATGGTCGGCTCGCCCGTCGCCACCATTCAGCGGCGTAAGTTCACCACCGATGTCGAACAGCTTTTCGAGCTGATGCGTAGCCGGGGCGCCGCTGGCCTGGTGATCGGGCTGCCCGTGAACATGGACGGCACCGAGGGACCGCGTTGCCAGTCCGCCCGCGCGTTCGCGCGCCACCTCCTTCGACTGCGCGACCTCCCGATCGCCTTCTGGGACGAGCGGCTTTCCACAGTCGCGGTCAACCGGGTGCTGATCGACGAGGCGGATCGGAGCCGAGCCAGGCGCGCCGAACTCGTTGACTCCATGGCCGCCGCCTGGATCCTGCAGGGCGCCCTCGACCGGATCCGTGCGGGTGGGTTTGAAGGGAATCGCCCTTCGGCCTAGAGACCCTGTCTCATGGCAAGCGTCGCCCCTGGACTGGATGAGATTCGCGCGCGGGCGAAGCCATTTCCCAAGCGCCACTTCCTCTCGGTGACCGACCTCGATCCGATCCGCGTCGGCGAGCTCCTGGACCTGGCAGAGGGCTTCGTCGCGCTCAACCGCCAGCCGAGCAAGAAGATCGACCTGCTCAAGGGCCGCACTCAGATCAACCTCTTCTTCGAGGCCTCGACCCGCACCCAGAGCTCGTTCGAGCTAGCCGGCAAGCGCCTTGGCGCGGACGTGATCAACATGAGCCCGCGCGCCTCGTCGATCTCCAAGGGCGAGACGCTCGTCGACACGGCCGTGACCCTCAATGCGATGCAGCCGGACATCCTGATCATCCGGCACGCCGCCTCGGGCGCCGCCTCCCTCCTCTCGCAAAAGGTCGATTGCAGCGTCGTCAACGCCGGAGACGGGCAGCATGAGCATCCGTCCCAGGCGCTCCTGGACGCGCTCAGCATGCGCCGGGCCTTCGGCCATATCGACGGGCTGACCGTCGCGATCTGCGGCGACGTCCTGCACAGCCGCGTCGCCCGCTCCAACGTAGCCCTGCTCACCATGATGGGCGCGCGCGTTCGCCTTGTCGGGCCGCCGACACTGATGCCTGCCTCGGCCGCCCGATGGGGCGTCGAGGTCGTCCACGACATGAAGGCGGGGATCCGCGGCGCCGATGTGGTGATGATGCTGCGCCTGCAGTTCGAGCGGATGCAGGGCGCCCTGGTCCCCTCCACCCGCGAATACTTCCGCCTGTGGGGCCTCGATCGCGAGAAGCTGGCCCGCGCCGCGCCGGGGGCCCGGGTCATGCATCCCGGACCGATGAACCGCGGGGTGGAGATCGACTCGGAAGTCGCCGACGACCTTGCGGTCAGTCTCGTCCAGGATCAGGTCGAAATGGGAGTCGCGGTCCGCATGGCCGTTCTCGCCTCGCTCTCCGCCCGGCTCGACAACCGATGACCGGTCAGCCCCTCGCGTTCATCGGCGCACGCCTTGTCGATCCCGAGACCGGCTACGACGGACCCGGCTCACTGCTGACCGCCGACGGATGCATCGCACGCGTCAGCCGGGGCGACACTCTGCCCGGGCTGCCAGGCGACGCGCGCGTCATCGACGCGGTCGGCGCGCTCCTCTGTCCCGGCCTGATCGACCTTCGGGTGAAGACAGGCGAGCCGGGCTCCGAGCCCAAGGAGACCCTGAAGTCGGCCTCCCGCGCCGCGGCGGCCGGAGGCGTGACATCCATCGTCGTCATGCCGGACACTGATCCGCCCGTGGACGAGCCTTCGGTCGTGGACTTTGTCCTTCGCCGCGCCCGCGACATCGAACTCGTCCACGTCTACCCCGCCGGCGCGGCGACGCGCGGACTGGAGGGCAAGGCCCTGGCGGAGATCGGTCTGATGCGAGAGGCAGGTTGCGTCTTCGTCACCGACGCCGATCGCCCGATCGTCGATTCGCGGGTGATGAGGCGTCTGCTCGCCTATGCCGGCGGACTTGGCGTCCTGGTCGCACATCGCCCCGCTGACCCCTGGCTCACGGCAGGCGCGGCGGCGAGCGAGGGCGAATTCGCCGGGCGCATGGGGCTTCCTTCCGAGCCTCCAGCGGCCGAGACCATCATGCTCGAGCGGGACCTCGCTCTGCTGGAGCTGACGGCGCCGACGGGCGCCCGGCTTATGGTCGACCAGGTGAGCGCCGAAGGGGCGCTGGAAACCCTCCGCAAGTCGAAGGATCGAGGTCTGCCGGTCATCGCCACCGCCTCGATCAACCATCTCACATTCAACGAACTCGACATCGGGGACTACCGCACGTTCTGGAAACTCACCCCGCCTCTCCGCGGAGAGGCGGACCGGGCGGCCCTCGTCGACGCCGTAGCTTCGGGCCTGATCGATATAATCGTTTCGGCGCACGCCCCCGCTCCCGCCGAGGACAAGCGCCTGCCCTTCGAGGAAGCGACGCCAGGCTCGGTCGGGCTCGAAACGCTCCTGCCCGCCCTTCTCACTCTCTGGCACGAGGGACAGGCGCCGCTGCTCCGCCTCCTCGAGACGGTCACCCTCGCGCCGGCGCGAGCGATCGGCAGCGAAGCCGGCCGCCTCGCCGTCGGCGCGCCCGCCGACCTCATCCTCTGCGACATCGACGCGCCGCGGATCATCGACGCGAACCTCCTGCTGTCGAAGTCGAAGAACTCGGCCTTCGACGGCCGCCGCCTGCAGGGCCGTGTGCTGATGACGGTCGTCGATGGACGGATCGTCTGGGAAGCTTCCGCCGGCGCCCCATGAAGGCTCTTTTTCCCGGCCGGCCCTTAGCCTAGGCTCCCACCATGGTCATGGCAGAGCTTCACGCCCCCGAGGGTGTCCTGGCAGGTCTCTGCGTCGCCTTCGGCTATCTGCTCGGCTCGATTCCCTTCGGCCTTATCATCACCCGCCTCGGCGGGGCCGGCGACATTCGCCAGATCGGCTCCGGCAACATCGGCGCGACGAATGTTCTTCGGACCGGTCGCCGGGGTCTCGCCGCCCTGACGCTGGTCGGCGATATGGGAAAGGCTGCAGCCGCCGTTGTTCTGGGGGGACTCGCCTTCGGGCCTGTCGGCGCGGCCCTCGCCGGCGGCGCGGCCTTCGTGGGCCACCTTTTCCCGTTCTGGCTTGGATTTCGCGGCGGCAAGGGCGTGGCGTGCTTCTTCGGCGTCCTGCTGGCTATCGCCTGGCCGCTGGGGCTGGCGGCCGGCGCCGTCTGGATCGCGATGGCGGCGATCTTCCGCATCTCTTCCCTCGCCGCCCTGACCTCGGCCGCTCTCGCGCCCCTCCTCCTCTTCCTCTTCCACCAAGCGACGCCAGCGCGGTTTGCGGTGATCGCGCTGATGGCCGTCCTCATCGTCATCCGGCACCGGGAAAACATCGGCCGGCTCCTGCGCAACGAGGAGCCTCGGATCGGTCGGGCCAAGCCCGCCTCGTGAGCAACGCAAAGGGCGCGCCGCGCGAGACGCAACTCGCCTGGCTCAGGCTTGCCCGAAGCGAGGGCGTCGGCCCGACGACCTTCGCCCACCTGCTCTCGCGTTTCGGCTCGGTGGAAGCGGCTCTGGAGGCGCTCCCGGATCTTGCTCGTCGTGGCGGACGGGCGAGCCCACCACGAATCCCCTCCCGGGAGGAGGCGGAACGCGAGCTATTACGGGGCGCCTCTGCCGGGGCGCGTCTCCTCCTCTCCATCGATTCCGCTTTCCCGCAGGCCCTCGCCGCGACGGACGGAGGGCCGCCCTTCCTCTGGGCCGTCGGCGATCCGGCCCTTCTGTTGCGCCCCTGCCTAGCCATCGTGGGGGCGCGGACAGCATCTGCAGCGGGGCGACGATTCGCCCGCGAGCTGGCCGTCGGCCTCGGCCAGGCCGGTTTCGTCGTCGTCTCCGGCCTCGCCCGAGGCATCGATGGGGCGGCGCACGCGGGCTCGATCGAAACCGGAACCGTGGCCGTCCTGGCGGGCGGCGTGGACCGCCCGTACCCGCCCGAGCACGAGGACCTGTACCGCCAGATCATCGGCGTCGGGTGCGTCGTCTCAGAGCGGCCAATGGGTCATGAGGCTCGGGCGTCCGATTTTCCCCGTCGCAACCGCATCATCTCTGGCCTCTCCCTCGGCGTCATCGTCGTCGAGGCCGAACTGCGCTCCGGCTCCCTGATCACCGCCCGCTATGCGGGCGAGCAGGGACGAGAGGTGTTCGCCGTGCCCGGCTCGCCGCTCGAACCTCGGTCGCGCGGGACGAACAACCTGATCCGCCACGGCGCGACGATCGTGGAAAGCGTCGAGGATGTGCTCGATACCCTGCAGGCCCCAGGCGCCGCTGTTCGTCCGGCGCGCCCGCCGCCTCCCCCGATCGCCGAATCGCCTGACGGCCTTCCAGATATGCTGGAGGCCCTGCTTTCCGCCACGCCCGTTTCGACCGACGAGTTGGCGCGAGCCAGCGGCGCGCCGATCGCGGCGGTCACCGCGGCCCTGGTCGAGCTCAGCCTGGCCGGCCGCGCAGAGCTCGTCGGCGGCGGCCTGGCGGTGCGCGTCTGAGAGCCAATCGGCGAATATCGATCGCAGCCGGCGTTGACACGGCCCCGGGCGCGCCCCCACTTTCCGCGCCGCCGTCCGGGCCTGGCCCGTCAAATAACAGAACAGCCCGACGCATTTGCAGTCCATGAACGTTGTCGTCGTCGAAAGCCCGGCCAAGGCCAGGACCATCAACCGCTACCTCGGCCCGGGTTACACCGTGCTGGCGTCGTACGGTCACGTCCGCGATCTTCCGTCCAAGGACGGCTCGGTCCGTCCGGATGATGATTTCGCGATGAGCTGGGAGGTCGACTCGAAGTCGGCCAAACGCCTCGCCGATATCGCCACGGCGCTGAAGAACGCCGAACGCCTCATTCTCGCGACCGACCCGGACCGCGAGGGCGAAGCGATCAGCTGGCACGTCCTAGAGGACCTGACCCGAAGGCGCGCGCTCAAGGACCGGGCGGTCGAGCGCGTGGTTTTCAACGCCATCACCAAGAGCGCGGTGACCGAGGCGATGAAGCACCCTCGGGCGATCGACATGGAGTTGGTCGACGCCTACCTCGCCCGGCGGGCTCTCGACTATCTCGTGGGCTTCACCCTCTCGCCCGTGCTGTGGCGGAAACTGCCCGGAGCCCGCTCCGCCGGGCGCGTTCAGTCGGTGGCGCTGCGCCTGATCGTCGATCGCGAGATCGAGATCGAGGCTTTCCGATCACAGGAATACTGGACCGTGGAGGCGGACGTCGCCGCTGGCGGCGACCCCTTCGCGGCGCGATTGGTCAAGCACCGCGGCAACCGTCTGGGGCGGCTGGACCTTACGACCGAGGCCGAGGCGAGCGAGGCGAAGGCGGCGATCGAGGCCGGCAGGTTCTCCATTGCCGGCGTCGAGAAGAAACCCGCCCGCCGCATGCCGCCGCCGCCCTTCACCACCTCGACCCTTCAGCAGGAAGCGGCCCGCAAGCTCGGCTTCTCCGCCCAGCGGACGATGCAGGCGGCGCAGAAGCTCTATGAAGGCGTCGATGTCGGCGGCGAGACCGTCGGCCTGATCACCTACATGCGGACCGACGGCGTGCAGTCGGCGCCCGAAGCCCTGGACGAGGCCCGGTCCGTGATCGGCAGCCTCTACGGGCCCGAGTACGTCCCTCCCGCCGCGCGCATCTACAAGACGAAGGCCAAGAACGCCCAGGAAGCCCACGAGGCGATCCGTCCGACCAGCCTCGCCCGAAATCCGGGACGGCTGCGCATCGATCCCGACCTCGGCCGTCTCTATGAGCTGATCTGGAAACGGATGGTCGCCTCCCAGATGGAGGGCGCTCGGATCGAGCGCACCACCATCGAGATCGAAAGCGCCGACAGCCAAACGGGCCTTCGGGCCACGGGCCAGGTCGTGCTCTTCCCCGGATATCTGGCGCTCTACGAGGAAGGGAAGGACGATCCGACGGACGAGGAGTCCGGACGCCTGCCGCAGGTTCAGGCCGGCGCTGACGCGAAGGTTCGCGCCGTGCGCGCCGATCAGCACTTCACCGAACCTCCGCCCCGCTACTCCGAAGCGAGCCTCGTGAAGAAAATGGAGGAGCTCGGCATTGGCCGACCCTCCACCTACGCCGCCATCCTCTCCGTCCTTCGCGATCGTGGCTATGTGCGGATGGACAAGGCCCGCTTCGTGCCCGAGGACGCCGGCCGGCTTGTCACCGCCTTCCTCGAGCAGTTCTTCGGCCGCTACGTCGAGTATGACTTCACCGCGGCGCTGGAGGAGAAGCTCGACCTGGTTTCAGCCGGCGAACTGGACTGGAAAGCCCTGCTGCGCGAGTTCTGGCGTGAATTTTATGCCGCGGTCGGCCAGATCGGCGAACTACGCACCGCCCAGATCCTTGACGCCCTGAACGAGGCGCTCGGCCCCCACATCTTTCCTGACCGGGGCGACGGTCTCGATCCGCGCGCCTGTCCGAACTGTGGAAATGGACGGCTGTCGCTGAAGACCGGGCGGTATGGGGCCTTCATCGGTTGCTCGAATTATCCCGAGTGTCGCTACACGCGGCCCATCGCCGCCTCCGAGGCCGAAGATGGCGAGGCCGCCGGCGATCGCGAACTGGGGATCGATCCGGCCACGGGCCAGTCGGTCTGGCTGAAGATCGGGCGCTTTGGCCCGTATGTGGAAGTGGCGGCCGACCCGCCGCGCAGATCGAGCCTGCCGCGGGAATGGCCGCCGGCCGCGATGGATCTCGACAAGGCCCTTCGCCTGCTCAGCCTGCCGCGGCAGGTCGGGCCGCACCCCGAGGACGGCGAGATGATCCTTGCCGGGATCGGCCGGTACGGCCCCTACGTCCAGCACCAGAAGACCTACGCCAATCTTCCGAACGCGGATGAGGTGTTCGACGTCGGCCTCAACCGCGCCGTGGCCTTGCTGGCGGAGAAGCGCGCGGGCGGCGCTCGCGGGCGGGCCGCGGCCACGCCCGGCCGCGACCTCGGCGCCCATCCCGAGACCGGCAAGCCCGTCAAGCTGATGGCGGGCCGCTACGGCCCCTACGTGAAGCACGAGGATGTCAACGCCACCCTACCGAAGGGAGCCGATCCCGAGGCGCTCACCCTGGCCGAGGCCGTGGCCCTGGTCGCCGCGCGGAGCGCCCAAGGGGGCGCAGGGAGGGGACGGAAGTCGGCAAAGTCGACGGGCCGGACGAATAGCGGGCCTAAGGCGGCTTCGGCGAAGACCTCGACGGGGACGAAGCCGGTCGCCGGGACGAAGAAGGCTGCCGCCAAGTCGCGACCGAGGGCTGCTCCGAAAAAGAGCGCCTCGTGAAGCGACCGCCGCGCGGCGGAGACCGGCGGGCTCGCACGGCCCCGCGGGGCCGCCGTCGGCGCGAGACGGAGCTTCCTCCCGTAGGCGTCGTCGAGGTCGCCGAGCGTGACGCCGACGGAGATCTGTTCGTACGCCTGGTGAAGGATGATGAGGGTCGCGCACCAATCCGGCTCGCCCCCTCGCGGGAGGAGCAGACGGCAGGCGCTCCGGGCCTTGGCGATCGTTTGCTGGTCCGGTTCGAACGCCTCGAGGATGGCACGGTCGAGGCGCGGCTCGTCAAGCGTCTGGGGCAGAGCGCGCACCGGGTCCTCGGCGTCGTGCGAAAAGGACGCGGCGAAATCCGGATCGAGCCGGTCGATCGCCGCTCCAAAGAGAGCCTGATCATCCCACCTGGGGAAGGCCGCGCGCTTTCCGAAGGCGACCTCGTCCTCGCCCAGGTCGATCCGGCCCGGAGCCGGCCTTATGGCCCAAAGCCCGCGCGCGTCCTGGAAACCGTCGGACGCGAGGACGATCCCCGCGCCGCCTCGCTCCTGGCGATCCACACCCATGGAATTCCGACCGGTTTTTCCGAAGACGCAGAAGCCGAAGCGAGAGCCGCCCGCGTGCCTGGCGCGAGCGGCCGGGTCGACCTGACCCGCCTGCCGCTCATCACCATCGATCCGGCGGACGCACGCGACCACGACGACGCGGTCTTCGCCGAACCTGACGACGACCCCAAGAACCCCGGAGGCTGGGTCGTCTGGGTCGCCATCGCCGACGTCGCCGCGGCGGTGAGACCGGGTTCCAGCCTCGACCAGGAGGCGCGGGGTAAAGGCAACAGCGTCTACTTCCCCGACCGCGTCGAGCCCATGCTGCCCGAGGCGCTGTCGGCGGAGCTATGCTCGCTGAAGGTCGGCGAGCTGCGCGCCTGCCTGGCCGCGCGAATGGTGTTCGGCGCGGACGGCGCCAAGCGCGCCCATCGCTTCGAGCGGGGGCTGATGCGCTCGGCCGCTTCCCTGTCCTACGAGCAAGCCCAGACGGCGATCGACGGCGCGCCTGACGCCGCCACCGGGCCGCTCATGGATAATGTGCTGCGTCCGTTGTGGTCGGCCTATCGCGCGCTCGCAAACGCCCGCGCCCGGCGTTCTCCCCTTGAGATCGCGTCCGCCGAAAGGCGCATCGTCCTGGGAGTCGACGGAAAGGTCGCCTCGATCACCCCGCGCGCCTCGCTCGAGGCGCATCGGCTGATCGAGGAGTTCATGATCCAGGCCAACGTGTGCGCGGCCGAGACCCTAGAGCGGCGCCGCACGCCGTTGATCTACCGCGTCCACGACTCGCCGAGCGCGGACAAGATGGACGCCCTGGCCGACTTCCTCGAGAGCGTTGGAATTCCCTGGAACAAGGGGGAGCCTCCCCGGACGGAGCGCTTCAATCGCCTCCTCGCCCAGAGTCGGGAGGGGCCAAACGCAGAGATCGTCAACGAGGTGGTCCTGCGAACCCAGATGCAGGCGGTCTACTCGCCTGAGAACATTGGGCACTTCGGGCTCAATCTGGACCGGTATGCGCACTTCACCTCACCCATCCGGCGCTACGCCGACCTCGTGGTGCATCGCGGCCTGATCCGCGCGCTCGGCCTGGGGGACGACGGCCTCGCCGACGCCGATGTCCGCGCCATTGGCGAGACCGCCGAACACGTGACGATGACCGAGCGGCGAGCGATGGCCGCCGAGCGCGACGCCACGGACCGATACGTCGCGGCATTCCTCGCCGACCGCGTCGGCGCGGACTTCGCCGGACGCATCACCGGCGTCACCCGCTTTGGCCTCTTCGTGCGCCTGGCGGAGACCGGCGCGGATGGCTTCGTCCCGATCTCGACTCTCGGCGGCGAATTCTTCATCCACGACGAGAAGGCTCATGCCCTCGTCGGACAGGACACGGGCGCGCTCTGGCGTCTCGGAAGGCCCGTCGAAGTCCGATTGCGCGAGGCCACGCCGATCACCGGCGGCCTGCTGTTCGAGATGCTCAGCGAGCCGGAGGCCGGGAACCACGCCTCGCCAAGGCGTCGGACGTTCCAGCGCGGGCGCGCCGGACACCGCCGTCGCGGCCGATAGCAACCCTCCGAATCCGTCAGACGACTCCGATGCCCTGGAGGCCCCCGAAGACGCCGAGGGCGCAGGTCACGGTCGCCACCGCCGCCACCACCCACAGATACCAGCCGCGAAGCCGCACGGTCGGGGGAAGGGCCCGCACCGCCAGGGCGATGAGGAAGCCGAGGACGACGGGCAGCAGGAGGGCGTTCATCACCTGCACCCCGATGTTGAGGCTCACGAGGTTGGGTGAGAAGCGAACGACGATGCACCCGGCGAGAACGCAGAACGCGTAGACGCCGTAGAACCAGCGGGCCTCGAACGGCCGGTGTTCCAGCGAATGTTTGTAGCCCGTGACTTCGCCAAGACCCCAGGCGAGGGCCAGGGAGGAGACGATGGCCGCCACCATCCCCGCTCCAATGATCCCCAGGCCGAACACGACCTTGCCGACCGCCACGCCGAGAAACGGTGTCAGGGCCGCGCTCAGTTCCCCGACCGTATCGAGGGCGGGATGAGAGCCATTGGTCGCGATGGTCGCTGCGGCAGCCACCAGGACCGCGGCCATGACAAGCTGGGTAACCAGGGCGCCCACCGCCGTGTCCATCCGCGCTGCTCCGAAGTGCTCGGGTCGCAGGCGTTTATCGGCGACCGCGGATTGCTGGTAGAAGATCATCCAAGGCATGATCACCGCGCCGATGTTGGCCGCGACAAGGTACATGTAACGCTTGTCGGCGAATGGGATCTGGACCGATTGCGCCAGCATCGCCTTCAGATGAGGGTGCGCGGCCCAGGCGACGCCGAAGAAGGCGAATTCGAAGAGGCCGACGGCGATCGCCGCCCGCTCGACCCGCCGATAGGACCCCGTCATCACGATCAGCAGGAGGGTGAGGCCGGCCAGGCCCAGGCTGACGATGCGGGGAACGCCGTAGAGCTCGCCCACGCCGGCCACCCCGGAAAGCTCGGTGAGGATCGCCCCTCCCGTCGCGATCGCCAGGCCGATCACGGAAACCCAGGCCCAGAACTTGCCGAAGGTGTCGCGGATCAGCTCCCCATGACCTCGTCCGGTGAAGATGCCCAGCCGGACAGTCAGTTCCTGGACCATGTAGAGGATCGGGACCAGGACGACCTGGAGGAGCAGCAGGCGATAGCCCCACTGCACGCCGCTCTGGCCGGCAGTGATGATGCTGCCGACATCCGTGTCGGCCAGCATCACGACCAGGCCCGGGCCCAGAACGGCGACGAAGCGGCCCAGAGCGCCTGGGGCTGGGGCCGCGAACGTCGCCGCAGGAGTATCGCTCTGCAGGTCTCTCAAAGGCCGGGTCTCGAACTCTTTTTATGCGAATGCGTCGCACTCACGTTCCAGCTAGAGGGTCTGGCGCGCTTGTCAATGCGTCGTCGCACCTCCCACCCCGAACGCATCGCCTTGATTGACGGAAGGGACATGGTCCCTAAGGTCGGGGAATGACTCTAGGCGCATACGACGACATGGGCCCGGCAACGCCCGGGAATGGATCCCCCCGCCCCCGCCCGGTGCGCCCCAGGGACGCAGCGACTCTGATCATCGTCGATCATCGTCAGGCTGGCCGTCCCAAGGTCCTGATGGGCCGTCGCAACGGCCGGCACGACTTCATGCCCGACAAATGGGTCTTCCCGGGCGGACGGATCGATCCCAGCGATTTCCGCACGCCGCACGGTACGGACTTGCGGCCTGAGACCGCCGAGCGCCTGCAAAAAACGGCGCCGCCCGCCCGGGCCCGAGCCCTGGCCATGGCCGCGATCCGCGAGACGTTCGAGGAGGCTGGGCTCCTGCTTGCGAAGGCGGCGCCAACGCGCCCTGGGGCCGGACCCTGGCGCGAGTTCCTCGCCCAAGGCGCCCTGCCCGACCTGGAGGCCATGGAGTTCGTCGCGCGCGCCGTCACCCCGCCGAATTCCCCCAAACGCTTCGACGCGCGATTCTTCATGGCCAGCGCAGATCGCCTGATCAGCCTCGAGAGACAGGGCGACTGCGGCGAGCTCAACGAGATCGCCTGGTTCGCCCTCGACGAGGCGCTCGAACTGGACCTGCCCAGCGTCACGCGGTTCGTCCTCCACGAAATCCCCGCCAGACTGTCCAATCCTCGCCACCCGGTCCCATCCCTGCGCTTCACCCGCGGCAAGCAGCAGTTGGTCCACCTCTGAGCTCAGGATGCATGCGCAGGGACATTGACTTGCGCGCGCGCAACCGTATTTTCCCCCGCTCCTTAATCCGGCCCTGCGGCCGCTCGCCCTTCACCCAGGTTCCTCGCCATGGCTAAACCGGCCTCGATCAAGATCCGCCTGAACTCGTCGGCCGATACGGGCTACTTCTACGTCACGAAGAAGAATGCCCGCACCATGACTGAGAAGATGCGCGTGAAGAAGTACGACCCCGTAGCGCGCAAGCACGTCGAATTCGTCGAAGGCAAGATTAAGTAGCCTAGGCATTCCCCAAGTAACTATCGATCGTCTGTAGAAAACTGACGATCGAAATCGGCTTAGCTATATAAGCCTCGCAGCCACCTTCGCGGATGCGAGCCTCGTCCCCTGCCATGGCGTAAGCGGTGACCGCGATGATCGGGATCTCGGTCAGTTCGGGCTCGGCCTTGATCCAGCGTGTCACCTCGAGACCGGATATCGCCGGCAGCTGGATGTCCATCAGCACCAGATCCGGGCGATGCGCCCTGGCCAACTCCAGCGCCTCGAGGCCTTCGCCCGTGCGCAACGTGCGATATCCGTGAGATTCCAGGACGTCGCCGAACAGTTTCATGTTCAGCTCGTTGTCCTCGACGATCAGCACGGTCTTGGCCATTGACAATCCGGCGCCACGTCGGGACGCAACAAAGCGAAACGCAAGCCCCTACCCCGTGGCCACAAGGCCCACTAGACACCGCAAGAATCTTAAGCCGCGTTTAAAGGGGATGATCCGCTGACCGACGCGCTGCCGCCCGAGCTTCTCGATCTGCGCATCGATCCGGTGGCGCCGCTGGTCATCGTCGATGTCGACGAGGTGCTGGCGCTGTTCATGCGCGGCTTCGAGAGGTTCATCCGCACTCACGGCCTGGAGATGCGGATCGACAGGTTCGCGCTGTTCCAGAACATCTATCGACCCGGTGAGGACCAGCACCTGGATGTCGCCGCCGGACGCAAGCTGTTCGACGCCTTCTTCAGGCTGGACCGTCACGACATCGATGTCGCGCCGGGCGCCGCAGAGGCGCTGCAGAACCTCGCGCGTCAGGCGAGCGTGGTCATCCTCACCAATGCGCCGGCCGAGAGCCGGCCGGCGCGCGCGCGATGGCTGATCGAGAACGATCTCCCGTACGCCCTTGTCGTCGGGGCCGGTCCCAAGGGGAGGCCCGTATCCGCGCTTGCGCAGCGCACCCGCGGCCCAGTGGCCTTCGTCGACGACCTGCTTCCGAATCTGGACTCGGTCGCGCAGGAGGCGCCGACCGTCCGCACGTTCCAGATGGTCGCCGATCACCGGCTCCGCCCCTTCGCCCCCTGCGCGCCCGACAGGCACCCCCGATTGGACGAATGGAGCGCACTTGGGCCCGCAATCGCAGCCAGCTTGGGCATCTGAAGAGGCGCGCATGATCCGGATCGGGATCGACTTCGGGGGCACCAAGATCGAGGCCGCGGCCCTCGACCCTGCCGGGGACTACGTGGCGCGGGTTCGCGCCCCTAATCCGGGAGAATACAGCGCCGCTATCGAGACGGTGGTTGGACTTGTCGCGGAAGCGGAACGCGAGGCCGGAGTCACGGGGTGCACGATAGGGCTCGGCATGCCCGGGTCGATCTCACCGCGCACCGGGCTGGTCCGCAACGCCAACAGCGTGTGGCTCAACGGCACGCCGTTCGATCGTGATCTCGCTGCGGCGCTTGGGCGCCCGATTCGGGCGCAGAACGACGCCAACTGCTTCGCTCTCTCTGAAGCGACAGATGGCGCGGCGGCCGGCGCCAGCGTCGTGTTCGGCGCGATCCTGGGCACGGGGTGTGGCGGCGGCGTGGTCGTCGGGTGCGAGCTCGTCGAGGGTGTGAACCGGATCGGAGGCGAGTGGGGTCACACCCCTCTTCCCTGGCCGAGCGAGACCGAGCGGGGAACCCATGCCTGTTGGTGCGAGCGCATCGATTGCCTCGAGACCTGGATTTCCGGCACCGCCTTTCGGGAGGACTATCAACGATCCACCGGCCTGAGGCTGGACGGCCAGGCCATTGTGGCGGCGGCTGCCGCAGGAGAGTCCGAGGCCCAGGCGGCGCTCGATCGCTATGTGGACCGGCTTGGCCGCGCCTTCGCAGTCATCTGCGACATCATCGACCCAGACGTCATCGTCTGCGGCGGCGGCATGTCGAATGTGGCGGCGCTCTACGAGGCCGTGCTACCGGTGATGGAGCGCTACCTGTTCTCGGACAGCTTCGCCACACGGGTCGTCCCCGCCCTCCACGGCGACTCGTCTGGAGTCAGGGGCGCAGCCTGGCTCTGGCCTCTCGCTTAAGGCGCCGGTCGCCCAAGTGCGATCGGATGGGCGACCAATCGTCCCTCAGGTTTTTTGAAGCTAGAGCAAAGCATCGCGAACCAGACGCTTCCGTCTGTTTGGAGTTTGCTATGGCCGCCGCCGGCCTCTGCAACCCGAGTTCGGGTCGTCAGCGACGCGTTTTGCGCCTGAAAGACAGCCGACCGCGCCTTACGTGCGTTCATTGTGCGGAGACGCGGCAGAGCCGGCGAATGGGGCTTCCAAACGGCCTCAGTTTCCATATCTAATCGGATCGCGGGTGGAGGCCCCCGCGTTGGAGAGCCGTTGTGGCGGACAAACAGCAGGGAAATACGACCATCGGGACGGGGACGGCCGTCGTCACGCAGACGAAGACCAAGACCCAGAAGCCGTCGATGTATCGCGTCCTGATACTGAACGACGACTATACCCCGATGGAATTCGTTACCTACGTACTCGAGCGGTTTTTCAACAAATCGCGCGAGACGGCCCTGCGCATCATGTTGCACGTGCATCAGAATGGCGTCGGAGTCTGTGGAGTGTTCACTTACGAGGTCGCTGAAACCAAGGTGGCGCAGGTGATCGAAACAGCTAGACGTCACCAGCATCCCCTCCAATGTACTATGGAAAAGGATTGAGAGGCCCTCATTGCCATCGTTCTCGCGCAACCTCGAAGAGTCCCTGCATCGGGCGGTCGCGTACGCCAACCAGCGTAAGCATGAATACGCCACGCTCGAGCACCTGCTTCTTTCGCTGACCGATGACGCCGACGCTTCGGCTGTCATGAAGGCCTGCGACGTCGACCTCGCAGCGCTGAAGAAGGCCCTCACCAACTACGTCGACACGGATCTGAAGTCGCTCGTCGTCGAGGACGGCGAGGACGCGAAGCCGACCGCTGGCTTCCAGCGCGTCATCCAGCGCGCGGTGATCCATGTCCAATCGTCCGGTCGCGATGATGTGACCGGCGCGAATGTGCTGGTGGCGATCTTCTCCGAGCGGGAAAGCCACGCCGCCTACTTCCTGCAGCAGCAGGAGATGACCCGCTACGACGCGGTCAATTTCATCGCTCATGGCATCGCCAAGAAGGCCGGAGCGTCGGAAGCACGGCCGGCGAAAGGCGCAGGCGAGGACGAGGAGAAGCCCGTCGTCAAGACCGGCGGCGAAGCCCTCGAGTCCTACTGCATCAACCTCAACGAGAAGGCTCGGCAGGGAAAGGTCGATCCGCTGATCGGCCGCACGAACGAGGTGGAGCGGGCGATCCAGATCCTGTGCCGCCGCACCAAGAACAATCCGCTGCTGGTGGGTGATCCCGGCGTGGGCAAGACCGCCATCGCCGAAGGCCTCGCCCGCAAGATCGTGACCCACCAGGTCCCGGACGTCCTGGCCAAGGCCACCATCTTCAGCCTCGACATGGGCTCGCTCCTGGCTGGCACCCGCTACCGCGGTGACTTCGAGGAGCGCGTGAAGCAGGTCATCAAGGAACTCGAGAACCACGAAAACGCGATCCTCTTCATCGACGAGATCCATACGGTGATCGGCGCGGGCGCCACGAGCGGCGGGGCGATGGACGCCTCCAACCTGCTCAAGCCAGCGCTCGCCTCGGGCACTCTGCGGTGCATGGGCTCCACGACATACAAGGAGTTCCGTCAGCACTTCGAGAAGGACCGGGCGCTCGTCCGGCGCTTCCAGAAGATCGACGTCAACGAGCCGTCGGTCGAAGACACGGTGAAGATTCTCAAGGGCCTGAAGACCTACTACGAGGAATTCCACAAGCTTAAGTACACCGGCGAGGCGCTCCGCGCCGCGGTCGAGCTGTCCGACAAGTACATCACCGACCGGAAACTGCCGGACAAGGCGATCGACGTCATCGACGAGGCCGGCGCCTCGCAGATGCTGCTGCCCGAAGGCCGTCGCAAGAAGATCATCGGCGTGAAGGAGGTCGAGGCCGTGGTGGCCAAGATCGCCCGTATCCCGCCGAAGTCCGTCTCGAAGTCGGACACCGAGGCCCTGCGCCAGCTGGAGACCGACCTGAGGGCCGCCGTCTTCGGACAGGACGACGCCCTGCAGCAGCTGTCCTCGGCCATGAAGATGGCCCGGGCCGGGCTGCGCGAGCCGAATAAGCCGATCGGCTGCTACCTGTTCTCCGGCCCGACCGGGACCGGCAAGACCGAGACCGTGCGCCAGCTGGCCTCCACGCTCGGGATCGAACTGCTGCGGTTCGACATGAGCGAGTACATGGAGCGCCACACCGTGAGCCGCCTGATCGGCGCGCCTCCCGGTTATGTCGGGTTCGACCAGGGCGGCCTGCTCACCGACGCGGTGGACCAGCATCCCCATGCCGTCGTCCTCCTCGACGAGATCGAGAAGGCGCACCAGGACGTCTACAACATCCTGCTGCAGGTGATGGACCACGGCACCCTGACCGACGCCAACGGCAAGAAGGTCGACTTCAGGAACGTCATCCTGATCATGACCACCAACGCTGGGGCCTCGGACGCCCAGCGCAACTCCATCGGCTTTGGTCGCGGCAAGCTGGAGAACCAGGACGAGGAGGCGATCAAGCGCCTGTTCACGCCTGAGTTCCGCAACCGCCTAGACGCCATCGTCGCCTTCAAGGCGCTCACGCCGGACGTGATCCGGATGGTCGTCCAGAAGTTCGTCCTGCAGCTCGAGGCCCAGCTGGCGGATCGCCACGTCACGATCGAGACTTCGGATGAAGCAATCGACTGGCTGGCGAAGAACGGCTTCGACGAGCTCTATGGCGCCCGCCCGCTCGCGCGGGTGATCCAGGAACAGATCAAGCGTCCGCTGGCGGACGACATCCTGTTCGGCCGGCTCGCCAAAGGCGGTCACGTCAAGGTGATCCTGAAGGACGGGAAGCTGGCCTTCGAGTTCGACTCAAAGGCCGGACTGCCGGACGACGCGCGGGAGATCACGATCCATCCCGACGAAGACGCTTCGGGCGCCGAGGAACCCGCGCTCATCGAATAGCGCCCCCTCCTAACCTCCCCTGTCACGCAACCCGTGGCGGGGGAGGACGGGCCTTTGGGCTATCCGCCGTCAATCCCTGAATTTTTCCCCAATCTGCCGCGCCAGGTCCTGCAACTGGGTGGGATCGGCCGTATGGGCTGCGTGGCGGCCAAGCGCGACCCCTTCCCAACGCGGGATGACGTGGAAGTGCAGGTGGAAGACGGTCTGGCCAGCGGCGCTTCCGTTGAACTGGGTCACGACGATTCCGTCGGGCTCGAGCGCGGCCCGAATGGCGCGTGTCAGACGCTGGACGGTTCCGATCAGCGCCTCGGCGACGCCGGGCTCGGCTTCGAGCAGGTTGCGCGCCCTGGAGAACTTATGGATCACGAGGCTGTGACCCCTGCTCTGTGGGAAGGCGTCCATGAACGCCATCGTCGCTTCGTCCTCGGCGATCAGGGCCTTGGGGATTTCGCCCCGAACGATTCGGGCGAAGACGTTGTCGTCGTCATAAGCGCCGCTAAGGCTCATGAGCGTCCCTTCCTCCCGGTTCTGGTAGGATGACTTCCCTAGCAAGGAGCGCGCACGCTAGCCATGGCTGACGCAAACCTCACGGAACGCCAGCGCAAGTGGTTCGAGTCGGTCCGACAAGGACTGCAACGCGACACCGGCCGAAGCCTTGCGGAATGGGTGGCGATCGCCAGGACCTGCCCCGAGGTCGGCCACCGCGCGCGCCTGCGATGGTTCAAGGAAACGCATGGACTGCTGCAGAACCGCGCCTCCCTGGTCCTGTCCGAGGCTTTCGAGAGCCAGAGTCCGTGGAGCGCGCCGGACGCCCTCGTCGACGCCTTGTGGACGGAACCTGAGGCGCGGGCCGTCTACCAGGCGATCGACGCCGCCGCTCTCGCCCTCGAGGGCGCCATCCGCACCGCCCGCAAGGGCTACACCGCGTGGTCCCGCCGCGTGCAATTCGCCGCGGCCCGCCCGGGCAAGGGCGGAGTCATCCTTGGACTGGCGATATCCGTGGACGCCGATTCGCGCCTGCAGCCCCGTGGAACCCAATCCTGGTCGGAGCGACTCGGCGCTCGCCTCGCGCTGACGGCGGCTTCAGAGGTGGACGATGTGGTGAAAGAGCTTATCCGTACGTCCTGGAGAGGGTCCTAAACCAACAAGTTGGGCCGATGAGGCCCTTTCGCCGTAATCCCGCCGTGGTCAGACGGATGATCTAACCGTCGCCGCTGAACGGTGAAGGAAGCGCCTCAATGTCATCGAGGAGTCCATTCTCGGACGCATGGGGGGCGACTTATTGTTCCGTGCTTCCTTCTGCCGCATGCTATGACGCGCAGGGGAGACGAACCGGATCGGGAGTTTCCGATGCCAAAACTAAGGGATGTAACCGGCTGCGGCCTGATGTGGGGGATAGCCGAATAGGAGGGCTGAAGTCCTACGCGGGGGGTGGGGTGACTGCTCAGCTTACCCCAGGTAGCTTGACTGGGCCTTCCCGATCGGCGAAACGGCAGGTTAGCCAGTTATCGAACTTGAGAGTACCCGCTAAGTGGCAACAAATTGAAAATAAAAATGCAATAAGCGTAAACAGCAACAAGTAGCGTCCAAAGGCGGATCATGAACGCGATTTTCGATAACCTGTTCGTACTTGAGTTGGCGAACAACCACTGGGGGAGCCTCGAGCGAGGCCTCAGGATCATCGATCAGTTCGGATGCGTGGTGCACAGCAACGGCGTGCATGCAGCAATCAAGCTTCAGTTCCGCGACGTTCCCTCCTTCATCCACCGTCAGCATCGCGACCGCGGCGACGTCCGCTACATCAAGAAGGTCGGCGCCACCGAACTGACCTGGGCCGAACAGGCCCGCATGGTCGAGGCGGTCCGCAACGCCGGCATGGTGACGATGGTCACGCCGTTCGACGAGGTGTCCGTCGACAAGTGCGTCGAGTTTGGCGTCGAGATCCTCAAGATCGCCAGCTCGGACATCCGAGATCGGATCCTGATCGAGAAGATCGCTTCGACCGGAAAGCCGGTCATCGCTTCCAGCGGCGGATCCAATCTCGAGGATGTGGACAGGCTGGTGAGCTTCTTCCGCGACCGGGGCGTTCCCTTCGCGCTCAATCATTGCGTGTCGATCTATCCCTCCGAGGATCACGAGCTGGAAATGAACCAGATCGATTTCCTCCGTACGCGCTTTCCTGGCCTCGTGATCGGCTTCTCGACCCACGAGAAGACGGACTGGGCATCCTCGGTGATGATCGCCTACGCCAAGGGCGCACGCACGTTCGAGCGCCACATCGACATCGACGAAGACGGCATCCCGGTCTCCCCCTATTGCACCCTGCCCCACCAGGCGGACGCGTGGTTCAAGGCGTTCCACAAGGTGGTGGAGATGTGCGGAGCCTCTGGCGCGGTGAAGCGCATCCCGCCGGAGAAGGAAGTCCGGTATCTCGACGAGCTCGTGAGGGGCGTCTACGCCGTCCGCGACCTTCCGGCCGGCCACGTGCTCACGCCAGACGACGTGTACCTCGCTGTGCCGCTGGTCCACGGTCAGATTTCGGTGCGCGAGTTCAAGGGCGGCGAGGTTCTCAAGTCCCCAGTGTCGAAGGATGGCGTGGTCCGCCTGCGCGAGATCGACTGCGCATACGCCAACGACCTTAGCCTTCAGAGACTTGTGGAGGGCCGCGGCGTCGTCCGCGCGCCTGCGCCGAAGGAAGCGGATCGCATCCGGGTCGGCGCGGTCTGACGTGACTCCAAGGGATTCAGCCGCCAGCCCCGCCGACGCCTCGGCGGCGCCGGCGCAAGCACCCGTGCGTGTAAGGGTCGCCGACTACATAGCGACCCGCCTCACCGAGCTTGGCCTCACCCACGCCTTTCTCGTCACCGGCGGCGGCGCCATGCACCTGAACGATGCGTTCGGCCGTGCGGCAGGCCTGTCGGTCGTCTGTTGTCACCATGAGCAGGCGTGCGCGATGGCCGCCGAAGGCTATGCCCGGTTGGGCGGGCGTCCAGCCATCCTCAACGTCACGACCGGCCCGGGGGGCATCAACGCCCTCAACGGCGTGTTTGGAGCCTATACCGACAGCATTCCCATGGTCGTGGTCTCCGGCCAGGTTCGCCGTGAGACCATCGCGCCCAACTTCTCCCGCGACCTTCGCCAATTGGGCGACCAGGAGGTCGATATCGTCCGCATGGTCGGCGGGATCACCAAGTCCGCTGTCACCGTGCAGGATTCCACGAGGATCCGCTACGAGATCGAGAAGGCGCACCACCTTGCTGTCACGGGTCGCCCCGGGCCGACCTGGGTCGACGTTCCGATCGACATCCAGGGATCCTATGTGGATCCCGCTTCGCTGGCGCCATTCGATCCCCTGGCCGAAGGCGCCGGCGAACCCCTGGCCGTACCCGCCGAGCGCGGCCGTCTCCGCGGCGCCGCATTGAGGAAAGCAGCCCGCAACCTCCTCGACCACCTCCGCCAGGCCAAACGTCCTTGCCTCCTCCCCGGGACGGGCGTGCGCATCGCCGGTGCGGCGGATCTGTTCCTGCGCGTGGCCAAGCGGATCGGCGCTCCAGTCGCCACCGCTTTCAACGCCCATGACCTGGTTGCGGACGACCATCCGCTCTATGCCGGCCGTGCCGGCACGGTTGGCGATCGTGCCGGCAACTTCGCCGTCCAGAACGCCGATTGCCTGGTCGTCCTGGGCTGCCGCCTGAATATCCGCCAGATCAGCTACAACTGGGGATCCTTCGCTCGCGGGGCGTATCGGATCATGGTCGATATCGATCGCGCCGAGCTGACCAAGCCCACCCTCTCGATCGACCTGCCGATCCAGGCCGACCTCGTCGAGTTCCTCACCGTCCTCGAACAGGAGCTCGAAGCGGAGCTCGATGCCGGGCGCTGGACACCGGCGAGTTTGGATTACCTGACGTGGTGCCGAGACCGGCACGCGCGCTATCCGGTGACGCTGCCCGAGTATTGGGAAAAGCCTTCGCCGGTGAACCCTTACTGTTTCGCCAGCGCCCTCTTTGACCAGCTCGACGCCGACGATATCGTGGTCACGGGCGATGGGACGGCCTGCGTGGTGACCTTTCAGGCCGCTCGCCTGAAGCAGGGCCAGCGGCTCTTCTCCAACTCCGGCTCCGCCTCGATGGGCTATGACGTTCCAGCCGCGATCGGCGCCTGGCACGCCGCTCCCAATGCGCGCCGCATCGTCTGCATCGCCGGCGATGGCAGCGTGATGATGAACCTGCAGGAGCTGCAGACGATCACGGGCCAACGTCTGCCGGTCAAGCTATTCGTCCTCAACAACGACGGTTACCACTCCATCCGTCAGACACAGCAGAACTATTTCCCGGACAACGTCGTCGGCTGCGGGCCGGAGAGCGGCGTCACGTTCCCCGATTTCCAGAAGCTCGGCGCCGCCTTCGGCTTTCCGACGACGCGGATCGACGCCCACGCGGGGATGGCAGACTCGATCAAGGCCGTCCTCGACGCGCCAGGACCGCAGCTATGCGAGGTGATGCTGGACAAGGCGCAGCCGTTCGCGCCCAAGCTCAGCTCCCGCCGCCTCGAGGACGGGCGGATGGTGACCTCGGCCCTGGAGGATCTCGCGCCCTTCCTCACCCGCGAAGAAATGGCTCAGAACATGCTGATCCCCGCGGCAGACGAATGAGCGTCTGAACGGACGTTTCGCCGTGATTCCATCCCGACGCCGATTGATCGGTGGGGTCGCCGTCGCGGCCGCAGCGGCGGCTGCGGAGGGCGCGACCGCGGCGCCGAATCCTCAATCGGGGTCCGCCCCGCCCTTTGCATTTCAAGGACCTACGGATGGCGTCGCCGATGCTTCCGCGGCCCTGTCCCGCGCCGCGGAGACGGCCAGTAGCGGACTGACACTACCTCCTGGCTCCTACCGGATCGCGCGGGATATCGAGTTCAAGACACCCGTGGCCTTTGACATTGGCGCGATGCTGGTCGTGGATCCCGGCGTGACGGTGAGCTTCCAGGCCGGCCTCTCGGCGGGGACCTGGCAGATCTTCAACGTCGCCGCGTCCGGTCGCGTCGCGATCAATCCCGAACGCCTCATCGAGGGTTTTCCCGAGTGGTGGGGCGCGCGTCCAAACGATCAGGGGTTCGACTGCCAGCCCGCCATCCAGGCCTGTGTCGAAGCCTGCACGGTGACGCGTCTGCATGCGGCGGACTACGCCATCGCTCGCACGGTCAAGATCACAATACACGGTCGAACCCTGGTCGGGACGTCGGCTGATCAAAACGGCAACAGGCGTGGCGCCCGCCTTATCCTCACCAGCGGGACGCTCGATGGTCTACAGGTCGGTTATGACCGCCAGCCGGCGGACTCGAAGCACTGGCTGGAGCACGT
>JAFANN010000090.1 GCA_019232665.1 Caulobacteraceae bacterium
ATGGCTAAGTCTGAAGCGCCTCGAGGGCGCGGAATGGGCGGGGAGCGCCACGTTGGCACGTCGCTGGAGACTGTTCGCGCTCGGCTGGGCGCTGGTGCTTGCGGGAGGACTGCTCGGGCATCTTGTGCAGACCTCCGGGGGCGTCAGCATCGAGGACGTCCGCTACCGCGGGGCGAGCGGCGAGGCCCTCTCGGCGCTGCTCTACGTTCCGCCCAGGGCGACGGCGAGCCATCCGGCGCCCGCTGTTCTCGTCAGCCACGGCTACATCAACACCCGCGAAATGCAGAGCCCGTTCGCCATCGAACTTGCGCGCCGCGGCTACGTTGTCCTGGCGATCGACATGGCCGGTCACGGTTACAGCGGCGGCTGGCTCGGCCTCGACGACGCGGGCGGCCCGGACGGTTTGCGCTACCTCCAGGCGCAACCCTTCGTCGATCGCTCGCGCATCGCCCTCGAAGGTCACAGCATGGGCGGCGTCGCCGTCGTCGGCGCGGCGATCGCCCAGCCCGACGGTTATCGATCCATGGTGCTCGAGGGCTCGACGACCCCGGAGTCCGGGCAGGTCGGGGCGGGCGACCGGCGCTTCCCACGGAACCTCGAGGTCGTCTTCGGCCGCTACGACGAGTTCGCGCCCCTGATGTGGCATGAGGCCAGAGGGGCCGACGTGGGGTCCTCGCCCAAGCTGGAAGCGGTGTTCGGCTCATCGGACCCTGTGAGGGTCGACAGGATCTACGGATCCGTCGCGCAAGGCGACGCCAGGCGCCTGGTCATCCCGCCCGTCACCCATCCCTGGGAGCATTTCTCCCGCGCCGGGGTCGCCGCGGCCGTGGACTGGATCGAGGCCACCAACCCGGGCGCGGCGAATTCTCTGCCAGGTTCGGACCAGATCTGGATCTGGAAGGAGGTCGGGACTCTGGTCGCTCTCGCCGGGTTCGTGGCGATCGTCCTTGGCGCCTGCGAGGGGCTGACGTCGACCCCGGCCTTCGCCTCGCTCTCCCCTGCCGGAGGACAGGCACGGCCGCCCGTGGGCGGCGCACGGCCGGCGCCCGCACGCTGGTGGCTCGCCTTCCTGCTCGCGGCTGCCATTCCAGCTGTCAGCTTCTATCCGTTGATGGACGCGGGCTTCGTCTTCCTGCCCTCGCGCCTGTTCCCGGAGTGGGTCGCCAACCAGCTGGCCGTCTGGGCGCTCGGGGCCACCGCACTGAGCCTGCTCGCCTATGTCCTCACCCGACGCGGACGGGCGCGCTTTAGCGACGGCGGGATCAGAGCGGCGTTCCTTGCGGGCGCCTGCGTCGCAATCGGATACGTCGCCCTGGCGATCGTGGACGCGTTGTTCAAAGTGGATTTCCGTTTCTGGGTGGTCGGCCTCAAGCCGCTCGACGCTCGCCACGCCGCCTACGCCGTCGCCTATCTGCCTATCTTCGCCGTCGTGTTTATCCTCATGTCGCGCACCCTTCTCGCCAGCCTGATCACCCCGGCCCAAGGGCCCGCGGCGCAGTACCTCGCCCTCGTCTTCGCTCCATGCCTGGGCTTTGTCGTCCTTCTGGTCTCGCAATATGCGGCTCTGCGGATCACGGGACGGCTGCTGAGCCCGCGCGAGGCGCTGAACACGATCATCGCCATACAGTTTGTCCCGGTGCTCGCCTTCGTCGGCCTCGTCACCGTCTTTGCGTGGCGGCAGACGGGAGGCTACCTGGCCGGCGGACTCATCTGCGCTCTGGTGGTGACGTGGTACGTCACGGCCGGGACCGCGACGCACTGGAGGCCGGGGTGGACCCTGCCGCAATCCGCCGGCCTCTATCCCGCGCGCCCGGCGCCGGCGGCCCCGCGTAATCCATGACAGCCACGGTCGCGGCTTCCGACGGCCTGGCGACGCCCGCTCGCTATTGGGCGGTCGCGTCGGTGGGCCTCGCCCTCTTCATGACCGTCCTGGACAGCGCGATCGCCAACGTGGCGCTGCCCGTGATCGCCCGCAATTTTGGTGCGCCTCCGGCGGAATCGATCTGGATCGTCAACGCCTATCAGCTGGCGATCGTCACCACCCTGCTGCCCCTTGCCGCGATCGGAGAGAAGATCGGCTTCCGCCGGGTCTACCTCATCGGCCTCTCGGTCTTCACGATCGCCTCCCTCGCCTGCTCGCTCTCGCACAGCCTTGGCCAGCTCACCGCGGCCCGCGCCCTGCAGGGGTTCGGGGCGGCCGGAGTGATGAGCGTCAACGGCGGGCTGGTCCGCTTCATCTGGCCCACCCGCATGCTCGGACGCGGCATCGGCCTGAACGCCATGGTCATCTCGGTGTCGGCGGCGGTGGGGCCGAGCGTTGCATCGGCGATCCTGGCGCTCGGCCCGTGGCCGTGGCTGTTCGCCGTCAACATCCCCATCGGCCTCGCCGCCCTTGCGCTCGCCTCCCGCGCCCTGCCCGAGAACCCGAGGTCAGGACGGCCCTTCGACTGGGTGAGCGCGCTCCTCAACGCCGGCGCCTTCGGTCTGATCATCCTTGGGGTGGACATGGTCAGTCGCACGCGCGCCAAGCTGACCGGAGCGCTAGTGTTGGGCGCGGGCCTGATTTGCGGCTTCATCCTGGTCCGGCGGGAGTGGCCGATGCGCCGCCCTCTCGTGCCCTTCGACCTGCTACGCGATCGGATCTTCGCCCTGTCGGTGGCGACGTCGATCGCTTCGTTCGTGGCCCAGTTGCTGGCCTTCGTCTCCCTGCCGTTTCGGTTCGAGAACACGCTCCACTACAATCAGGTGCAGACGGGCCTGCTGATGACGCCGTGGCCAGTGGCGGTGGGCGTCCTCGCGCCGATCTCGGGGTGGTTGTCCGACCGGCTCTCCACGGCCGTTTTGTGTGCGATCGGATCGCTGCTCCTCGCTGCGGGCCTTCTCGCCCTCGCCTTCCTGCCGCCGCACCCTGCGATCATCGACATCGGCTGGCGGATGGCCCTCTGCGGCGCCGGCTTTGGCGTCTTTCAGGCGCCCAACAACAGGATGATGCTCTCGTCGGCCCCGCGGGAGAGAGCGGGCGCGGCCGGCGGCATGCTCGGCACCGCGCGGCTGACCGGCCAGACCTCAGGCGCGGTCCTGACGGCCATCTTCCTGCACCTGTTCGGCAGCCGGGGCGAGATCGTCGCCCTGCTCGTCGCCGCGGGTTTCGCGATCGTCGCGGCCGGCTTCAGCCTGATGCGCGCGGGCCGGCGCTCGGAAGGTCAGACCTTGTCCAATCCGTAGGCGGAGTGCAGCGCGCGGACGGCCAGCTCGGTGTAGGCCGCCTCGATCAGGACGCTAATCTTGATCTCCGAGGTCGAGATCACCTGGATGTTGACGCCCTTGTCGGCGAGCGCTCCGAACATCGTCTTGGCGACGCCGGCGTGGCTGCGCATCCCCACGCCGATCACCGACACCTTGGCCACGTCCTCGTCGACCGCGAGATCGGCGAAGCCAATCTGGTCCTGGGCCGCGCGCACGATCTCAACGGCCCGCGCGGCGTCGCGCTTGCCGACGGTGAACTCCATGTTCGCCGCGCCCTCGCTGCGGGCGTGGCTCTGGACGATCATATCGACATTGACGTTCGCATCGGCGAGCCGGCCGAAGATCTCGGATGAGACGCCCGGATGGTCCGGCAGTCCGAAGAGGCTGATCTTGGCCTCGTCCCGGCTGAAAGCGACGCCGCTCACGATGCGCTTCTCCACGATCTCCTCCTCGTCGCAGACGATGGTCCCCGCCCCTTCGCTCTCGCCGGGTTCGACGAAGCTGGACAGCACCCTGACCCGCACGTTGTGCGCCATGGCCATCTCGACCGAGCGGGTGTGGAGCACCTTGGCGCCCAGGGACGCCATCTCCAGCATCTCTTCATAGCTGATCCGCTCGATGCGGCGGGCCTTGGCCTCGATGCGGGGATCGGTGGTGTAGACGCCGTCGACGTCCGTATAGATGTCGCAGACCTCGGCGCCGATCGCCCCAGCGATGGCCACAGCCGTGGTGTCGGAGCCGCCCCGCCCGAGGGTCGAGAGGCGCCCGTCGCGGGTCACCCCCTGGAATCCGGCGATGACGGCCACCTCGCCCCCGTCCAGGGCTCCGCCAAGCCGCTCGGGGGGGATCTCGTCGATGCGCGCCTTGCCGTGGGCTTCGTCGGTGAGGATGGGGATCTGCCATCCGAGCCAGCTGCGGGCCGGGACACCCATGTTGCGAAGGGTCATCGCGAGCAGGCCCGCGGT
>JAFANN010000267.1 GCA_019232665.1 Caulobacteraceae bacterium
CTGAGCCCCGCGAGGTGCAGCAGGATCGCCCCGCTCTCGAAGATCGAGAGATCGCCGTCTGTCAGCCAGGGGACCTGGGCGAACGGCTGATGCGCGAGGTGGTCCGCCCCGCGGTCATGGAATGGCGTCGTCGCCACCCGATAGGGCAGAGCGGCCTCTTCCAGCGCCCAGCGCACGCGCAGGTCGCGCACGAGGCCGCGCGGCATTTCCGGGACCCAGTCGTAGGTGGTCAGGACCAACTCGCCCATCTCGTTCCTCCGCTGCTTTATCCGGTGGGGTTGTACGACAAATCCATCTCGCGCGGGGCGATCAATATCCGGCCAGTCGGATCAAGGTCGCGGCGTCCCGGGCGCTAAGCCCGCTGGGCCGGTACGTCGCCTCGGCTGCCGTGCGGCCCGTGAGGAAGTGATAGAAGACGACTGCGGCCAAGTAGGTCCCGGCGACGCTCGCGTGATGGTGATCCGGCCCCCAGACGTCCGGCGCCCCGCTCGTCTCGCGCGCGGCCTCGAAGGCGTCGCCGACCGAGACGACCTGAAGACCCAGCGATTTCGCCAGGGCGGCCGTCGCATTGGCCGAGTTCGCCGCGTCCTTTTCGGAGTTGGAGCCGAAGGTGGGGTCTTTGTCGTCCGTGTAGACTCCACTCCCATCGCCGTCGGCCCAATCCTCGAACAGAAGCGGCGTCACGCCTTGGGGCCGCAGCGCTTCATCCCAGGCCGTGAAGGCGCCGAGGGCGTCGTAGCTGTGAGGGAAGTCGTACCAGATGCTGTGCTCCTGCAGCACGGCGTAGTCGACGTGATGAGACTGGATCCAGGAAAGCGCGCCCCTCTGCATCCGAAGTTCGTCCAGCGTGGCGTTGGGATAGGTCAGACCCTTCACCTGAAGACGTGTCGTATTCCCCGGGTCCGACGACGCCAGGTTCACCAGCATCGCTGCAAGGTCGTTGTGGAAGGTGATGCTGTTACCGACGAGGGCGACAGTGACGGTTCTCGCGGCATGGGGCGTCTTCGAGACCATGACCTCATCATGATCATGCTCGTATCGCGGATATTGGCCGCCCTCGGGGGGACGCACGACTCCCGTGACGAAGAGGATCGCGACGAGACCCGCCACAACCGCCAGTACGCGAAGTAACGCCACCCGAGCCCCCGCCCGCTTCGCTACAAATCTGTAGCCGTGTCAGCCTCTTAACACCCGATCGACGCCAGGCAAGGCAAAGCTCCCTCTTTTGACGGGAGGCTGACGTTTAGGGCGCTGTGAATCCCTATCGGATCTTGAGCACCAGGATCACCAGCAGGGCCGAGACGCCCAGGTGCAAAAGCAGGAAGCGCACCAGGACCTGGCTGTTCGACCACCCCAGCTCCTTGCGGAAGTGATCGTGCAGGGGAAAGCGGATCTTCGAGAGGACGCGGATCTTGAGGAACCTGGTTATCGCCACCTTCGCCAGACCTGTGGCGCCGTTGAGCACGATCACCGAGCCCACCAGCAGCAGGAAGAGCGGGTTGCCCGTGGCCACGACGAGCATGCCGATCAAGAGACCCAGCGGCCGCGATCCGGCGTCGCCCATCAGGACGACACTGGGTGGGGCGTTGTACCAGAGATAGCCGGAGACGACGCCCACCATCAGAAAGGCCAGGATCGCCCAGTCCGCGCCCTGCGGGTTGGTGGGGATGCTGAGGTGGGAGGCGACCACGCCGTTGCCGATCACCGCGTAGAGCAGGCCGCCCAGGATCATGATCGCGGTTCCCGTGAGACTGCCCGAGACGCCATCGACACCGTCCGAGCAGTTTGTCGCGTTGATCGAGAGCCAGATCACCCCGCTCGCCAGCGGAATGGCGAGCCACGACGAAAGGGGGATCGCCGCCTTCCAGCCCGGCAGCCACATCACCCAGCCATGGACGCCGATGATGGCGATCGACGCGCCCACGGCGATCGCCGCGTCCATCACCGCCAGCTGGTACTCGTTGAACCCTCCGCGCCGGTCGTCGAGGTATCCCACGAGCGTCGCCGCCGCGATGAGGGGCAGGACCCGCAGGCACGCGGCGTCGAATGGCACGAAGATCACCGCCGCGACGCAGAAGATGGCGACGAAGATCAGCCCCGCACCGACTGGCTTGCCGACGCTCTGGTCGGCATTCACCGCGAACGCCCGACCTCTATCTCTGGCCAGCTGATCCCAGAAGCGAGGCAGCATGACGAAGGTCGCCGCGGCCGCGAACGCATAGCCGACCGCGGCCAGGAAGAAGAACGAGTTCAGCAGCCGCAGCGGCCCCCACACATGGCCGAAGGTGACCGCGATCCAACTCAGCATGAGCTCGTCGTTCCTCGGGTTCGCCCCCGAATCGAGGCGGCGACCTGCGTCCCGACTCGGCCCGCCCCCGGTATAGACGCCGCAGTCCTAACGACACCTGTCCGCGGCGTCGCAACCCACGCCGCCTTCAGGGCTTGGCGCCCAGTTCCTCGAGCGCCCTGTCTCGCGCGCTCTTGTAGTCGGCCTTGCCGTTGGGCGCCCGGAACATGCGGGGCACCGGGATCAGGCGCTTGGGCGTCTTGTAGGCGGCAAGGCGCGTGCGCACGTGTTCGCGAAGCGCCGCCTCGTCGAAGGCCGCTTCGGCGCGCAGCTCCACCAGCCCGGTCACCGCCTGGCCCCACCGCTCGTCGGGCACGCCGACGACCAGGGCGTCCTCCACGTCCGGATGGAGCTTGAGCACTTCCTCGACTTCCTCCGGGAAGACCTTCTCGCCGGCGGTGTTGATGCAGCCGCTGCCGCGGCCCACCAGGGTGATGGTCCCGTCCGCCTCGACGCTGCAGAAGTCGCCGGGGATGGAGTAGCGCACGCCGCCGATGACCTTGAAGGTGGAGTCGGTCTTCGCCTGGTCCTTGTAGTAGCCCTCCGGAAGCGGATCGCCCCGCGCGATCAGGCCGACCTCGCCCGAGCCGGGCCGGACCTCGCGCCCTTCGGGGGTGAAGACCTTCACATTGTCCCCGATCTGGAATTTGGCGGTCTCGACCTCGCCCTCGGCCGTCATCACCGAAAGGCCGAACCCCACCGCCTCGGACGAGCCGAAGGAATCCACCAGCGCGACCTGCGGCATGTGCCTAAGCAGGCCCTGCTTCACCTCGGTGCTCCACATCGTTCCGGACGAGACGATCGAGGCGACGCAGGAGACATCGTAGCGGCCGTTCGCGTGGTCGAGCGAACGGAGCATGGGCTTCGCGAACGCGTCGCCGACGATGATGATCTGCTGGGCGCGGCTGCGGTCGACAGCCGCCCACATCTCGTCGGCATCGAAGTGCGCCGAGGCCAGGAGTACGACGGTCCCACCGCCGATCAGGGCCGAAAGACTCGTCAAGAGCCCCGTCCCGTGCATCAGGGGACAGGCGGGCAGGGTGATCGTCCCAGGGCCCTCGGCCACGATCTCCACATGTTCCCCGAGATTCTCCGGCACGCGCGCGACGAGGGCCGGATTGAGGAGCGCCCGGCGGAGGCAGTCATGGCTCCACATCACGCCCTTGGGCATGCCCGTGGTCCCGCCGGTGTAGATGAAGAACAGGTCGTCGGGCGAGCGCTCGATCTCGAGAGCGCGGCCCTCGCCGTCCGCGGCCAGGGGCTCATAGGCCTCCGCGAAATCCGGGATCGCCTCCTCCGAGCCGTCCTCGACGACGAGCCAGCGGCGCACCAGCGGCAGGCCCGGCCGGATCTGTTCGACAATGGGCGAAAACTCGCGAGCGAAGATGACAACCGCCGCGTCCGAATTTTCGAAGATGTAGCGGACCTCATCGGCGACGTAGCGGTAGTTGACGTTCACGTGGACAAGGCGCGCCTTGAACCCCGCGGCCACCCCTTCGAGGTAGGCGGGGTGATTGCGCATGTAGAGGGCGAGCTTTTCGCCGGCGCGAGCGCCGCCGGCCAGTAGGCTTCGGGCGAGGCTGTTGGTCCGGCGGTCGAATTCGCTCCAGGTGACGACCCGTTCGCCGCATATCAGGGCGGGTCGGTCCGACGGAACCGCCCTCGCCACGGCGTCGAACATGTCGCCGTAGTTCCAGCCCTGGAAAGTCATCTAAAGTTCCTCCCACGACGTCGCGTTCTGTAATCTCGCCGCTCACCCCGCCGGACGCCCCCACCGGGGTTCTGGGCGTCGGCCGATGGCGACGTTCCGCGGAAGTCGAGGCCCGCGAACCCGTCGAATGCGCCTCCGCCGCCAGGGCGGTCAAGCAGCTTGGCGAGCGTTCTCGCCCGTCTCCAACGCGTTCCGCTGTCGGTGGAGTGCGTCCCTCACCCCCGCCACGACCGCGATCCCCTTAGCTCCTCGCCCGCGAGATCGGGACCACAGTGGAGGAGCGGCCCTCCACCGCCTCCTGCAACGCCCGTCCCAGGTCGGCCTGACGGAAGGGCTTGGCGAGTGTCGGCAGACCGCCCTGCACGCCGCCGCCGGCGTAACCGGTGATGACCAGCACGGGGGTAGAGGGAGATCGCTCGCTGACCGCTTCCGCCAGGGCCGCCCCGTCCATGTTCGGCATCTTGTAGTCGGTCACGACAGCATCGACTTCGAGGCCGGTGTCGAGATGTCTCAGCGCTTCGCTGCCGCCCCGCGCCTCGGTCACCTCATGGCCGAGATCGCGAAGCATTTCTGCTGTCCCCATCCTGACGAGATCCTCATCGTCGACCAGGAGCAGTCGCAGATGGCGTCCTGCCGGCGCCGGCGTGTCCGGCCGCGCGAGCGGAAACGCGACCTCTTCGGTGGTCCGCGGCAGATAGAAATCCGCGCGCGTGCCCCTCCCGGGCTCGCTCGTCAGCACGAACGCTCCTCCCAGCTGTGCGGCGAAACCGTGGACCATGCTCAGGCCAAGACCCGTGCCCTTGCCAGCGCCCTTGGTCGAGTAGAACGGCTCGACCGCGCGGCTGAGCGTCGCCGGGTCCATGCCGACGCCGGTGTCGATGACCGACAGGCGCTGATAGTCGCCCGGCGGGAGTCCTCGGGAGTCATGAGCTTCGATGGCGACCTCATCGACCGCGATCGTCAGGACCCCGCCCGCGGGCATGGCGTCGCGGGCGTTCACGCACAGGTTGAGGATCGCAAGCTCCAGCTGATTGGGGTCGGCCAGGGCGAAGGCGGCGGGTCCCTCGGGCGTGGTGATCCGCAACTCGATCGTGGGGCCGATCGAACTTGCGATCAGATCGCGCATGTTGATGACAAGCTCGGCCACGTCGATCGGACAGGTGTCCAGCGCCTGGCGGCGCGCGAAGCTCAACAGCCGTTGCACGAGCGTCTTCGCCCGCTCGCCAGATTGCAGCGCGCCGTCCAGCAGGCGGGCTGAGCGCGGATCGCCGTCGAGGCGGCGCCTGAGAAGGTCCAGCGCGCCCACGATCGGGGTGAGGAGGTTGTTGAAATCGTGCGCGACGCCGCCGGTCAGCTGGCCGAGGGTTTCCAGCTTCTGCGCCTCGTGGAGCCTTGCGTTGGCCTCCACGAGCCGCTCCTGGTCGCGCACGCGCTCGGTGACGTCCTGGCCGAAGAGGAAGGAGCCGATTTGTCGGCCCTGCGTGTCGCGGAGCGGGCGGAACTGCATCTCATAGGCGCGCTCTGGCAGGCCGGGGGCGTGCCACCAGCTGGTTTCGGCGAAACTCTCGCCCGCGAGGGCACGGCGCCACACCGCCAGGGCGCGGGCCAGTTGGTCGGGCGCATGGGCGAGCGACTCATGTATCGTCTGGCCCACCCTCGGCTCGACCCCGAAGATCCGGCGGTAGTCAGCCATGGCCGCTGCATTGATCGCCAGGTAGCGAAAGTCATGGTCCATTATCAGGAAGGCGCCTTCCGTCGTGGCCACCATGTCGGCGAACAGCTTGCGCTCCGCGAGCGCGTCGGCGACGCGACGCTCGAGCGTCTCGTTGAGCTCCCGCAACCGGGCCTCGCCTTCCCTCAGGTCCTCCAGTCGGGAGCGCGCCTGGTACTGCCTGCGTCGCCCCCGGAGGGCCGATTGCGCCAGGCTGACAAGGGTCGTCGGGTGGAACGGGCGTTCGATGAAGGTGACGTTGCCGAGGAGGTCGAGATGGCGCGAAGCGGCCGGATTGCGCTCGAGGCCGCCCCCACGGGTCGTGAGCAGGATGAACGGCATGTCCGACCATTCTTCCTGAGCGTCGATCCAGCCGGATAGCGCGTGCAGGTCGGCCGTCGCCAGGGCTTCTTCGGTGGCGACGACAAACCCGGCCCCGGCCTGCAGCTCGGCCACGAGCGACGACAGGTGAGCGACCGCCGTAGCGGCGAGGCCTGCTTCACTCAGCATGGCGACGGCCACGACCGCGTCGCGCCCGCGGGGGGCGAGGACAAGCCCGCGTTCGGAGACCGAGGTGTCGTTCATGCGTCCTTGCGGTCGAGCAGCACCGCCTCTCCGAGGAAGCTCGGGACCCCGCTCAACACGCCCTGGAAATCGGCCAGCGGCTTTCCGAGCGATATGCCCCGGCTTCCGATCTGATATTCACGGATGGTGTCCTCGTGAAAGCCCGTGCGCTTCTTGACGACCGACATCGCCCGCCTGACCCGGCCGAACGCTTCGAAGTAACGCAACAGGATCACCGTATCGGCGAGGTAGGTCACGTCGACGGGGGCCTTCATGTCGCCGACCAGGCCGTGCTGGGCGACGGTGAGGAATGTCGTGGCGCCCAGGCGGTTCAGGTACTGCAGCAATTCGTGCATGTGCAGGACGAGGGCCTGTTCGCCGGGCATGGCGGCCTGGTAGCCGTTGAGACTGTCGATCACGATGGTCCTGGCGGAGTCCGCTTCGACGGCGCGCCGGACCTCCCAGGAGAATTCGCCGGGCGTCAGTTCTGTCGCGTCCACCTGCTTCAGCATCAGTTTGCCGGCGTCGATCATGCCTCGAAGGTCGATGTTCAGACCCGAGGCCCGCTCGATCAGCAGGTCCCGTTCCTCGTCGAAGATCAACATCGCGGCGCGTTCGCCGCGCTTGATCGCTCCCTGGATGAAGGTCAAGGCGAGGAGAGACTTGCCCGCTCCCGCGGGGCCCAGGATCAGTGTGCTCGAGCCGCGTTCGATGCCGCCGCCGAGAAGCGCGTCGAGCTCCTCGCTCTCGGTCTTGAGCATGTCCCGGGAGAACGAGCTTCTATGCTCGGCCGAGACAAGCCGGGGGAACACCTCCACGCCGCCGGTCGTGATCGCCATGTCATGGAACCCGCCACGGAATTTGCGGCCCCGAAACTTGACCACGCGCATCCGTCGACGTTCGGCCCCGTAGTCGGGGGCCAGTTCTTCCAACCGTATGACCCCGTGCGCAATGGAGTGAACGGTCTTGTCCTCCGCGTCGCTCGTCAGGTCGTCGAGCATCAAGACCGTCGCGCCGAGCCTTGCGAAGTAGTGTTTCAAGGCGAGCAGCTGTCGTCGATAGCGCAGCGAGCCCTGGGACAGCAGGCGTATCTCTGACAGGCTGTCGACCACAATGCGTGCCGGCTCGAGCCGCTCGATCTCCCCGAAGATCCGCTTCGTGGTCTCGCCAAGTTCGAGGTCCGACGAATAGAGCAGGCTTTGCTGTTGTTCCTCGTCGAGAAGGCTCTCCGGAGGGATCAGCTCGAAGATATCTATGCCGTTCAGGTCCCAGCCGTGCGAGCCTGCCGCAGCGCGTAACTCATCCTCCGTTTCGGAGAGGGATATATAAAGGCATCGCTCGCCTTGCCGCGCGCCTTCTATCAGGAAATTCAACGCGATCGTCGTCTTTCCGGTGCCCGGCGTTCCTTCGAGCAAGTACACCCGGCGAGCGTCCACGCCGCCGCCCAGAACATCGTCGAGTCCTTCGATGCCGGTCCTGATGTTCAAACTGACAGAAGTTGAGTCCGCCAAGAATGCCCTCTCTTTCAATCGTGAGGCGTTCCGCCCGCGTTAGCGACTCGACCGGCTGCCGGGGACGGGCCGAACCGGCGCCGACCCATCCGTGAATCGTTAGCCGGATAAAGCGCGGCCGCTGTCGCCGCGGTAGGAAACGAACAAAATCGCGCGCCGATCCGTCACCGCCGGCTGCGCCGTCTACTCGGGCTCGGATAAGCTCTCGCCAGCGCTAGTGACCCACGGCCACGACTCGCCTGCCTAGCAGAAACCCGCTTGGATGCTCCGTCGGATTCCCGACTATCCCAAAGCCGGCGTCGAGCTTGGCGCTGACCTCTTCTTGCATCCAGGGTCGCGCTGCTAGCGTGCGTTCGAACAACAACTCCGGGGGGATCTCCTATGG
>JAFANN010000316.1 GCA_019232665.1 Caulobacteraceae bacterium
CGGCCTTCAGCTCATGGTTCCCCGGCTGCAGCGGCTCGTCGAGGTCCATCGCGTATCGTCCGGCCGCGTCGGCCATGGCGCGTCCGCGCGGGGCGCCATCGACGAGCAGGTCGACCATGGCTCCGGGAGCCGCTCGCCCCGACAGGACGGCGCCGCCCTTGCGATCCACATCCAGCGCAGTCACCGCGAGCCGTGGGACGCCCGCTCCCAGGACGACCGCCCCGGCGCCCGATCTCAGTTGCACGGCGAGAGCGGCCGGAACGACGGCCAGGTAGCTTTCAGCCTGCACGACCCGGTGGTCCTTGGCCATCGACAGGCCGAACAGCCTCACCCCGTTCGTTTCCGGAATCGAGAGCCGCCACCGCCCGTCGGCGCCGACGTCGGCGAACAGGGCCTGGCCAGCGGGCGTCGCGAGGCGGACGCGCGAATCCGGATCGGCGGCCCCTTCAAGCCTGACGCGGCCCGTCCAGGCGATCGCGGCGGTAGTCACGACGGGAGGACGGCCATAAGCGGCCTCCCCCTCCGCGCTCGGACCTTTCGCCGATGCGGAGGGAGGCCGCACCGGCCCGACCGGCGAGCACCCCACGAGGATCGCGAGGGCTAGCGTCAGAGCGATGGTGTCTGGTACGGCCAACTTCTTTTCGATCGTCCTGCGCGCCACGCAGCGTCGCGGGACGCGTTACGGCGAAGCAGTTAGCACATCGCCGCAACACGGCTTTCTGGAGAAATTCGTCAACTATGTCGACCGCCACCTCGGGCATCGGCTCAATCTGCGTCTTCTGCGGGTCCTCCGACGCCGCCGATCCGGCGTGGCTCTCGGCGGCCGCGCAGCTCGGCCGTCTTCTGGCGCAAGCCAACATCCGTCTGGTCTACGGCGGCGGGGGCGTGGGCCTGATGGGCGCCTGCGCACGCGCCGCCCTTTCCGGCGGCGGGAAAGTCCTCGGCGTCATCCCGGAGTTCCTGCTCGACCGCGAAGGCGCCGTTCCTGGTGTGGAAACGATCGTCGTGCAGTCGATGCATCAACGGAAGATCCGCATGTTCGAGGAGGCTGACGCCTTCGCCGTTCTTCCGGGCGCGATCGGAACCTTGGAGGAAGCGATCGAGCTGATCTCCTGGCGGCGGCTGGGTCTGCACGACAAGCCCATCGCGTTCTGGAATCCGGACGGTTTCTGGGAGCCGCTGATCGCCCTGTTCGACAGCTTCGTCGAGCGTCGTCTCGTGCCGCCCGGCTTCCGCGACTGCTGGATGACTGTTGGCGAGGTGGATCACCTGCTTCCCGCCCTGCAGGCCATGCCCACCGACGTACGTGTCGATCAGCACATGGCGGCCCGCACCTGAACTCGAACCTTGGCCTGAAGCGGCGAGACCAGTCGGTTCGCCTCACGGATTTGAGAGGGGGTAGTTCGGCGTCTAAGCTGTAATAATCTGACATAGAACGACAAGATCAGCCAGATACCCTTGACTCGATTTACTTAGAGTTTGGTGCAACTGCGGCCGACCGGACCGCGATGCGCGTTTTTCCCGGCCAATAGGGAAGGTAGTTTGAAGACCGCGACGGTCCATCTTGGTTTCCACAAGACCGGCAGCACCTTCATCCAATCCATAGCCCATAAAAATTTTCGCGCATTACTTGATAATAATTTGTATTTCAGGCCCCAGATTGGATATCCAGCCCATCATCCCCAGGCTTGGTCCATCCTCGAACGGGATTTCTCGGGCCTCGATAAGATCATCGAAGAGGCCGAGATCGCCGGGGTGAGCGACCTGCTCATCTCTTCCGAAGACCTTGAAAGTCTCGTTTTTCGGCCGGACATCGCGATCGAAGTCGCGCACCGCCTCCTCGACGCCGACTACGACCAGGTCGTCTTCGCCATGTTCGTCCGCAATCCTGGCGAGACGTTCTGGAGCATCTACTCCGAGATCAGCAAGCACGTGTACATGGACGGCCTATCCATGCTCTCGGACGTGCTGAGGCTTGGATATCTCTATGTCGAGCGACCCAACTCGAGAACGGTGAAGACGCCGTACTGGCACTTCTGCTTCGATCACGGGACCCACATTCCACGCTTCCACGAAGCGCTCAGGCGGGACCGCCGCGGCAATCAGTTGGCGACCCGGGTCTACGACTATCATGAGGCCGACACCTTCCTCGGTAGTCGCTTCTTCGCCGACCTGGGAGTTCTTGAGGCCATAAGGGCGCTGCCCTCGACCGGCGCCCGCAACGGTCGCCTGCCTCACGATGTGGTCCAGGCGAATTACGTCGAGCGGGCGTTGCGCCAACTCACGCCGGCTGTCGCAGCCAAGCTGGAGAGTCGCGTTCGCGATCGCGCCATGTTCTCCGCCGACGAGCGCGCTGCGATCGCCAGCGCCATCGACAAGCGGTTCGGCGTTGGGCTCCCCCGCGCGCTCCTCGCGGCCTGAACCGCGCACTGTCGCCTCAAAGCGAACGCCGCCTCGCGTTTCGGCGCAGCGGCCGGTCGATCGCCGGGAACGCGTCAGTCGTCGCGGTGAACGCGCTCCCGTCGCTCATGGCGCTCCTGCGCCTCGAGCGCGAGCGTGGCGATCGGACGCGCCTGCAGCCGGGCCAGTCCGATGGGCTCGCCGGTCTCCTCACAGTAGCCGTACACGCCGTCCTCGATTCGTCGCAGGGCCTCGTCGATCTTGGAAATCAGCTTGCGTTGGCGGTCTCGCGTGCGCAGTTCAAGCGCACGATCCGTTTCCGAAGAGGCGCGATCCGCAAGGTCCGGGTGGTTCTCGGTTTCCTTCTGAAGATGGGTAACAGTCTCTCGCGATTCGCGGAGGATATCCTCCTTCCAGTTCAGCAGCTTTCTCTTAAAATATTCAAGCTGCCGATCGTTCATGAACGGCTCGTCCTCAGACGGAACGTATTCTTCTTCTATCAACTGAACCGAAGACGCCTGCATCCACGCCTCACCTGTGCCCACCCCCGCCGCAGCCGAGCGGACTGCGGGAGCCGGGCTTATAGCAAAACGAGCAATGGCGGCAATGCGTCAGGAGCGCCGTTTCGCACCGAACTCCAAATGCTTGGAACTGTGGCCGATTTGGCGCGCGAAAAGGCTCATGCTAGGCGCCGGAGCAAACCACAACGGAGGTCAGGGGCGTGAAGTTGTCGATCCTGCTGGCGGGCGCCGCCAGCGCGGCGCTGGCGTTTGGCCAAGCTTTCGCCCAAGGCGAACGGCCGATCCTGGGCTTCTCTCCCGACCGCGCTTCAGCCGAACGCGCCCTGGAGGCTCGGTTCGATTCGGACCTGTCGGCTTCCGACATCCGCCAGCGCCTGGAGTTGATGGCCGCCGAGCCCAACCAGGTCGGCTCTCCCCACGACAAGGCCAACGCCGAATACACCCTGCAGAAGTTCAAGGAGTGGGGATGGGACGCCCACATCGAGGTGTTCCAGGTCCTCTATCCGACTCCTCGCGAACAGTCGCTCAGCCTGCTCGGGGCGCAGCCGTTCCAGGCGACGCTGACCGAACCGCCGATCCCGGGCGACCCGAGCACCTACCGCCAGCAAGGCGGTCTGCCGGCCTATCTCGCCTACGCCGGCGAGGGCGATGTCACCGCGCCGCTGGTCTACGTGAACTACGGCATGCCCGCCGATTACGAGGAGCTCCGGCGGCTTGGCATCGATGTGAAGGGCAAGATCGTCATCGTCCGCTACGGCGCGGGCTGGCGCGGTCTCAAGCCCAAGCTCGCCTACGAGCACGGCGCCGTCGGCTGCATCATCTATTCGGATCCCGCCGACGACGGTTACGCCACCGCCGAACCCTATCCGAAGGGCCCGCAGCGTCCGGAACGCGGACTGCAGCGCGGCTCGGTGATCGACATGGCCATCCAGTCCGGAGATCCGCTTACGCCAGGGATCGGGGCGGTCGAGGGCGCGCCACGCATCCCGCGCGCCGACGCCAAGACCATCCTCAAGATCCCCGCCCTGCCGATCTCATGGGGAGACGCCCAGCACTTCCTGATGGCCCTCGACGGACCTGTCGCGCCGAAGTCCTGGCGAGGCGCCCTTCCGTTCACCTATCACGTCGGCGGCGACCAGGCGGCGATGGTCCACCTGGTGGTGAGGTCGGACTGGAACACGAAGCCGCTCTACGACGTCATCGCGGTCATGCCCGGATCGCGCGAGCCCGACCAGTGGATCGTGCGCGGCAATCACCGGGACGGCTGGGTCTTTGGCGCCGAGGATCCGCTCTCCGGCCAGACGGCTCTGATGGAGGAGGCCAAGTCGCTGGGCGCCTTGGCCAAGTCGGGCTGGCGGCCCGCGCGAACGATCGTCTACGCCAGCTGGGACGGTGAGGAAGCCGGTCTACTGGGGTCCACCGAGTGGGCCGAGGCGCACGACAAGGAGCTGAAGAAGAAGGCGGTCGTCTACATCAACTCCGACGGCAACGGCCGCGGTTTCCTGCGGGTGGAGGCGAGCTATTCGCTCCGGAACCTCGTCGACGGCGCCGCCGCCGATGTGCGTGACCCGGAGACCGGCGTTTCGGTCCGCCAGCGCGGCATGGCGGCGACCGACGTGCGCGCGGCGGCGCCAGACGCCACGCCCGAGGCCAAGGAGATGGCCAAGAGCCAGCGCGAGGCAGGGCAGTATCCGATCGGAGCCATGGGGTCGGGGTCGGACTACACGCCTTTCGTGCAGCACCTCGGCATCGCGTCGATCAACCTCGGCTACGGCAGTGAGGGCGCGTCCGGCGGCGTCTATCACTCGGCCTACGACACCTTCACCCACTACGAGCGCTTCGGAGATCCGGGCCTCGTCTATGGGGTCGCGCTCGCGCAGACCGGCGGACGTCTGGTGTTGCGCGCCGCGGATGCGGACCTCGAGCCTTTCGCCTTCGGCAGCGTGGCGAGCACCGTGTCCGGCGAGATCGATGACCTCGAGAAGCTCGTCTCGACCGAGCGCGACCAGGATCAGGCCGTCGATCGCCTGCTCCAGCAAAAGGCCTACCACCTGGCGGCCGACCCGCATGAACGATGGGGAGCGCCCGAAGCCAGGGAAGCCGCGCCGGCCCTGGATTTTGCCCCACTCAACGCCGCGGTCGCCCGGTTGAAGGCGAGCGCCCAGGCCTATGACGCGGCCGCGACGAAGCCAGCGCCCGCCGATCGCCGCGCCCAGGCCGACGCGATCCTCCAGCAGACCGAGCAGGCCCTCACCGACCCGCGCGGCCTGCCCAATCGGCCCTGGTACATCAACCTGATCTACGCTCCCGGCGTGCTCACCGGGTACGGCGCAAAGACCCTCCCGGGTGTCCGCGAGGCTATCGAGGGACGACGCTGGACCGAAGCAAGCGAATACATCCGGCGCACGGCCACAGCCCTCGACGCGTTGAGCCAGCGCCTCGACGACGCGACACGCCTGCTGGCGCACTAACGGAAGGCCGGCTGGAATGACTTCACTGTTTGCGCGCGCCCTCACGGCGTTTGTGGCGATCCTCGCGACGCCTGCGTTCGCCGCCGGGATCCCAGGGTTCCCGCCGGACAAGGCCGCAGCGGAGCGCGACCTGGAGGCGCGCTTCGACTCCAACCTCTCAGCTGCAGAGATCCGAGAGCGGATGCGCCTGATGGCGGCGGAGCCGAACCAGGTCGGCTCGCCGCATGACAAGGCCAACGCCGAGTACGCCCTGCAGAAGTTCAAGGAATGGGGCTGGGACGCCCACATCGAGACGTTCCAGATCCTCTATCCCACGCCCCGCGAGCAATCGCTGCAGCTGTTGGGCCCGAATCCCTACTCCGCCACCCTGACCGAGCCGCCGATCCCGGGGGACGCCACCAGCTATCGGCAGGCCGGCGCCCTGCCCGCCTATCTCGCCTACGGCGGCGAGGGCGATGTCACGGCGCCGCTGGTCTACGTGAACTACGGGATGCCTGAAGACTACGAGCAGCTTCGGCGGATGGGCGTCGACGTGAAAGGGAAGATCGTCGTCGCCCGTTATGGAAATGGCTGGCGCGGCCTCAAGCCGAAGCTGGCGTTCGAGCACGGCGCCGTCGGCTGCATCATCTATTCGGATCCGGCCGACGACGGTTACGCCACCGCAGACCCCTATCCAAAGGGGCCCTCGCGGCCGGAACGCGGGATCCAGCGCGGTTCGGTGATGGACTCCACCCTAGGATCAGGCGATCCGCTTACGCCGGGCTATGGATCGGTCGCTGGCGCGCCGCGGATCGATCGCTCTCAGTCGCCGATGATCCTGAAGATCCCGGCGATCCCGATCTCCTGGGGCGATGCGGTCCGCTTCCTCGCGCCTCTGGGAGGTCCAGTGGCGCCAAAGAGCTGGCGCGGCGCCCTGCCGATCACCTATCACGTCGGCGGCGCCGCCAACGGTCCTGAAGCACGACTGGTCGTGCGGTCCGACTGGAACCAGGCCACGATCTACGACGTGATCGCCGTCATGCCGGGCGCCCGCCACCCAGACGAATGGGTGATCCGCGGGAACCACAGGGACGGCTGGGTCTTCGGCGCGGAGGATCCCCTCTCCGGTCAGACCGCGATGATGGAGGAGGCCAAGTCGCTCGGCGC
>JAFANN010000126.1 GCA_019232665.1 Caulobacteraceae bacterium
CCCGCGATCAGCGCGACGGTCTCTTCGTCGTTCATCTGCATGCGGCCGAAGGCTTCACGAATGTCCTTCGCCGCCGCGATCGGATCGGGGTTGCCCATCGGCCCTTCGGGATTGACGTAGATGAGGCCCTGCTGTGTCGCCCCCAGCGGCTTCTCGAACTTGCCGTCTTTGTCGCGGTTGCTCGTCATGAGCTTGTCGCCGCCGCCCCAGTAAACCAACTCGGATTGCCAGTCGTCCTGGCGCCCGCCGGCGAAGCCAAAGGTCTGAAAGCCCATGGATTCCATGGCCACATTGCCCGTCAGCACCATCAGATCCCCCCAGGAGAGCTTCCGGCCGTACTTCTTCTTGATCGGCCATAGCAAACGCCGAGCCTTGTCGAGGTTGACGTTGTCCGGCCAGCTGTTCAGCGGCTCGAAGCGCTGCTGGGCGCCGTCGGCGCCGCCGCGACCGTCAAACACGCGATAGGTGCCGGCGCCGTGCCACGCCATGCGAATGAAGAACGGTCCATAGTTGCCATAGTCCGCAGGCCACCAGGGCTGCGACTTTGTCAGGACCTCCTTGATGTCCTTCTTGACCCCCTCGAGATCCAGGGTGTTGAACTCCTGGATGTAATCGTAATTCGGGCCGTAGGGGTTGGATTCAATGTCGTGACTCCGAAGCGGCGAGAGGTCCAACACGTTGGGCCACCAGAAGCTGTTCGGCCGCGGTGAGCCATCGGCCCAAACCGGAAACGCTTCGGAGCCGATCGCAACTGCGGCGACCGCCATCAGAAGATATCGTTTATATCTCACTTGCATCTGACTTCAGCATCCTCTTGTCGCGCAGTCGCGAAACCAGCTGAAGCCCTAACCGCACCTCGCGCACAGAAGAAATGAGCTATTTTGATCTTCTTGATGAAGGATTTCGATCAAGCCTCCAGCTGCCGCTCGCGCAGCGTCGAAGCCCGGACGTCGCAAATGTCCCGAATGGTGAGGGCGAGCCGGGCGAGGCCTTCGGCGCGCGGACTGTTCCGCCGCCACGCCAGACAAACGACCCGCCGGGCGTCTTCGCCGGCCAGCGGCCGCGTGACGACGTCAGTTCCGGCGGTGACGCCGGCGTCCACTGCCATTTTCGGCAACAGGGTGACGCCCATCCCGGCGTGGACCAGCTGGACCAGGGTGTGGATCGAGGCCCCAGGCGCCGATCTTGCGCCCCGATCGGCGCGTCGACAGGCTTTCAGCGCATGGTCCCGCAGACAGTGCCCCTCATGCAGAAGCAGGAGTTTCTCCTCGGGCAACTCCAGCGGATCGATGGTCGGCGCTGAGACGAGAGGGTCGTCGGCCCGGGCGGCCACGACGATCGGGTCTTCGAAGAGCGGGGTGCATTCGAATTCGCCGCAATCATACGGCAGGGCGAGGAGCATGCAGTCGCGCGTGCCGTTCGAAAGGTTGGCGCAGCCTTCGTGGCTCATCTCCTCATGGACCTCGATCTCCAGCTCCGGATGGAGCTCACGCACCTTGTTCAGGATACGAGGCAGCAGGAACGGGGCGATGGTCGGGATGATGCTCACGCGCAAACCGCCGGCCAGCGGCGCCGTGCCGAGGAGGGCGAGCTCTCGGGCCCGCAGCAGCAGCTCCCTCGCCCGATGCACGACGCTGAGGCCCACGGGCGTGAACACCACGACCCGCCGCGTGCGCTCGACCAGGCGCATGCGCAGTATGGTCTCGAGCTCCTTGAGGCCGGCGGACAAAGTGGACTGGGTGACGTGGGAGGCGTCCGCCGCCCGGCCGAAGTGTTGATGCTCGTGCAATGAAACCAGGTATTGCAGCTGTCTGAGTGATGGCAGCTCCATCTCGAATATCCATGCTCTATGGAGAACGCAGAGGACCTGAAGGGGCCGAAAAAGGTCAGCCGCGGTGCGGCCGAGCGCTCTAGCGCCGCAGGCGCCGGAGATGCCAATCGATTGAATTTGGGTCGCTCATTGATTTAGCCGATGACCGCGACCGCCCGTCCCGCAGCTCGGCCGTAAAACGCAGCCGTGGACGGGAGAGCGGTGCGAGCGGAGGGCGAGAGCGACCGCTGCGACCCCTTGGCCCCGCCACCGGGCTGGAGTGTAGTGGCGGGCCTTGGGGGAGAGGCGAAGATGGACGGGCGATTCTTGGCGGTTGTCGTGGGCGCCAGCCTGATCACGTCGTTCACGGACTGGCTCTTCATGGGCGTGCTGTTCCACGAGAAGTACCTGCACGCCCCCGAGATCTGGCGACAACACCCCCAGCTGAGCGGGGCCAGGCGCATCTTCTATTCCGAAGTGATCGGCCTGATCACCTGCGCGGCCTTCGCATACCTTTGCCTCACCCTCGACACCCTGACGTTGCGCTCCGCCCTGACGATGGCGGTGCTGGTGTGGCTCGCGGGTATGGTGGTGATCCTGGCCCAGATGGTGATGTGGATGAATCTGCATCCCCTGATCGGCGTGTCCCACGCCTTGGGATGGCTCACCCGTCTGGTCATAACCGCCCTGCTTGCGGTGTGGCTGATGGGGCCGCACGTCAGTCTGGCTCCCGTTCCTGCCTGAGGACCCGACTTGAGCGATCGAAAACCCGCAACCACCGCCACCAGGGCCGCCCACGGCCGGCTGCTCGCCGCTCTCCCGCCAGACGACGGCGGCGATTTTGAGCTCGCTCGTCGCGGTTTCATCGGCACTGTGAAGGACGCGACCATCGGCTCCGCCTGGTCGATGGCCCCGTTCGCCTTTCTGAACGGCGAGCGGCCGGACACAGCCAACCCCAGTCTCTGGCGTCAGGCCAAGCTCAACGCCCTCCACGGGCTGTTCGAGGTCACGCCGGGCGTCTACCAGGTCCGCGGCTTCGACCTCTCCAACATCACCTTCATCGAGGGTGAGCGCGGCTACATCGTCATCGATCCGCTGATCTCCGCCGAGCCGGCGGCCGCGGCCCTTTCCCTGATGCGCGAGCACCGGGGCGACAAGCCGGTGACGGCGGTGATCTACACCCACAGTCACGTCGACCATTACGGCGGCGTGCGCGGCGTGATCTCCGACGCCGATATTGCGGCCGGTCTGCAGATCGTCGCGCCGGAGGGATTCCTCGAGGCGGCGGTGAGCGAGAACGTGCTCCTCGGCAACGCCATGGGACGGCGCGCGACCTACATGTACGGCTCGTTGCTGCCGCGGGACGGTCGAGGGCACATCGACGCCGGTCTGGGAAAGACCGTCTCGATGGGCTCTGTCAGCCTGGTCCCGCCGACCCGCTCGATCAGCCGGACGGGCGAGCGGCTCACCTTGGACGGTGTGGAGATCGTCTTCCAGGTGACGCCCGACACCGAGGCGCCGGCGGAGATGAACTTCTTCTTCCCGAAGTTCCGGGCCCTGTGCATGGCCGAGAACTGCACCTGCCACCTGCACAACATCTACACCCCGCGCGGGGCGCAGGTGCGCGACGCCAAGGCGTGGAGCTTCTACATCGACGAGGCGCTCGATCTCTTCGGCGCCCAGTCGGACGTGCTGTTCGCCAGCCATCACTGGCCGCGCTGGGGCGGCGAGGCGGCGTCGGCGTTCCTGTGCAAACAGCGCGATCTGTACAAATACATACACGACCAGACTCTGCGGCTCGCCAATCATGGTCTGACGGCCTTGGAGATCGCGGAAGTCCTGGAGTTGCCGCCGCCGCTGAAAGCAGAGTGGCACACACGGAGTTACTACGGGACGCTCAATCACAACGCCAAAGCCGTTTACCAGCGTTACCTCGGCTGGTTCGACGGCAATCCCGCAAATCTGCACAAGCTGCCGCCGTCAGAGGTTGGGCCCCGGTACGTCGAGCTTGCGGGCGGCGCGGACGCCCTGCTCGCCCACGCCAGGCAAGCCTTCGAGCGGGGCGAATACCGCTGGGTCGCCGAAGTCGTGAACCATCTGGTCTTCGCCGATCCGGCGAATGCTGAGGCGCGGGAACTCCAGGCCGACGCGCTCGAACAGATGGGCTACCAGGCCGAGTCCGGCCCCTGGCGCGCCTTTTACCTCACGGGGGCGCAGGAGCTTCGCAATCCGCGCCCGTCAGCCGCGGCGCCACGGCAAGGCGCGACCGGCCAGCTTCGCGCCCTCCCTGCGGACGCCTTGCTCGACTCGCTTTCGGTGCGGCTCAACGGCGAGAAAGCGGGGGCCGAGCGGATCTCCTTCACCGCCGTCTTCGAGGACACGGGCGAGAGCTTCGCAGTGGAGGTCGAGAACGCCGTGCTTCGGCACAAGCCGGGCGCGGGCGGCCTGGAGGTGCGCCTGACGCGTGACCTTCTGGTCGATCTGGTCATCGGTCAGACGGAGTTGCAGGCGGCCGAGGCCGAAGGCCGGGCCGACGGCGCGGGCCTGAGGGAGCTCGCCCGCCTGCTTCCCCTGCTCGACCGCTTCGACTTCTGGTTCGAGATCGTCCTGCCGTGAGATGGATCCTCCCCCATAGAGCGAAGCGGAATGGGGGAGGGGGACCGCGAAGCGGTGGAGGGGGCAGGGTTCGTGACCAGGTTCCGCTCCGAGCAGCGCCAGATGCTTTGACCAACGCCCGAGCCGCGGCAGCCCCCTCCACCACTTCGTGGTCCCCCTCCCCCGCATGCGGGGGAGGATCGAGGGTCCGCTGACATGCTCGCGGCCGCCATCCTGGTGGTCCACCTGGCGATCATCGGGTTCAACGTCTTTGGCCTGGTGGCGACTCCAATCGGCGCGTGGCGCGGGTGGCGGTTCGTGCGTGAGCCGATCTGGCGCCTGGCCCATGTCGCCTGCCTCGCCCTGGTGGCGGTGCAGGCGGTCGCCGGCCGCGCCTGCTTCCTCACCGTCTGGCAGGACGAGGCCGCGGGGACGGTGACTCGCGCGCCCCTGATCATGGGTTTCGTGAACCACGTCCTGTACTGGCGCCTGCCGATCTGGGTCTTCGCCGCCGGCTACGTGGCGATCTTCGCCTACGCCCTCGCGCTCCTCTGGATCGTTCCCGTCCGCCGCCGGTGAGGCGAATGGAACGACGCCGCCAGGCGGTTGTTTGACTCGCCCGTTTAACGCGAAGGAGTTTCCAGATGCCGGCGAAATCCAAGGCTCAGCAGAAGGCGGCGGGCGCCGCCCTTTCGGCAAAGCGCGGCGACACGTCCAAGAGCAACCTCAAGGGCGCCTCGAAGTCGATGGCCAGTTCGATGAGCGAGAAGGAGCTCGAGAAGATGGCCTCCACCAAGCGCAAGGGTAAGCCCGAGCACGCCGCCCGCTCTTGAACCGAGCTCCTGGCGCGCGCCATTCAAGGCCTTTACCTTGAGGGTCAACAGGCGCGGGAGGGGCGAGGATGTTCGCAGAGGCGGCCAACGAGGCGCAGGTCGAATACTGGAATACCGGAGCCGGCCCGGTCTGGGTCGAGTTCCAGGATAAGCTGGACCGCCAGCTCGACCCGTTGGGCAGGGCGGCGATGTCAGCGCTCGACGTTCGTCCGGGGGACCGCGTGCTCGACATTGGTTGCGGGTGCGGACACACGACCCTCGCCCTGGCGCAGGCCGTCGGGATGGAAGGCGAGGTCCTCGGCGTCGACGTCTCCGAACCCATGCTGACCGTCGCGCGGCGCCGGGCGGCTGGAAGAAACTCGATCCACTTCGTTCAGGCTGACGCCCAGAGCTCGGATCTTGGGGCGGGCCGCGACGCGGCCTTTTCGCGCTTTGGCGTGATGTTCTTCGCCGATCCGACGACGGCTTTCCGGAACATTGGCCAGGCGCTCCGCCCCGGCGGAAGGCTTGCGTTCGTATGCTGGAGGTCGCTGGCGGAAAACCTCTGGATGCGCGGCCCCGTCGAGGCCGCCGCGCCATTCCTCCCGCCCTCGCCGCCCCAGGATCCGCACGCGCCGGGCCCGTTCGCCTTCGCTGACGACAAGAGAGTCCGAGGGATCCTCGAAGGCGCGGGCTGGAGCGAGGTCGAGATCAGGCCCCACGATGACGAGATTGGCATCGGCGGCGTCGACGAGACGATGGCGCTCTCGATGAAGGTGGGTCCCCTGGGCGCGGCGCTGCGGGCCACGCCGGACGCGGCGCCGAGCGTGATGCAGGCCGTCCGCAATTTCCTCTCGCGCTACGAGGGACCGAACGGCGTTCGCATGCCGGCGGCGTCCTGGATCGTGACCGCGACCCGCAGCTGAATAGGCTGACCCCGGTGCGCGCCGTCCGAGACGGGACCCGGCGGGGATTTCGTGTGTGTCCTATTGACGCGCTGTGTAACGACCTTGAACCGGGCCAAGCGCGCTTTCGGGCTTCGATGAAACTCGCCGCTCTCTTAGAGGAGTCTGGCGAGTCGATTCTGAGAAGAAGGCCCGCTTCTTCTGAAGAATAACCGTCACAAATTGTAACATATGCTGCTTTCAGACGAGCGGGCGGACGGATAGCTGAACCGCCGTGATGGATCGATCGATCATTCGGGTGGGCGAGCGCGCGTTGCGGATGGACGCGCCCGTGCCCCCGGACCTTCTCGCCGAGATCCGGGGCCGCGTCGCCCTGGTGACGGGCGCGCAGGGCGAACTCGGGCAGGCCTTCGTCAGGGGCCTGGTCGAGTGCGGCGCGGCCAAGGTTTACGCCGCGGTGAGCCACGGGAGAGGCCCCGAGGGCGAGCGGATCGTTCCGGTGAAGCTGGACATGACTTCACGCGCGGATGTGGCGCGGGGGGTGGATCTTTGTCCTGACGTCGACCTGCTGGTGGTGCATCAGCCGCCGCGGCGCCCGATCCTGGGGCTTGGGCGGCGGGAGCTCGACACCACGGTCTACGATGTCGTGCGCCTCGTCCACGCGTTCGCGCCTGCGCTGGAGCGCAATGGCGGCGGAGCGCTGGTCAACGTCCTCCCCAGCCCCGAACGGGGGCATCGCGGCGACGACCTGCGAGCACCCGCCTTGAGCGCGGCCGTCGTGGCGATGAGCGAAGCGATCCGGGTCGAGCTAAAGGCCCAGGGCACTGCGGTCCTTGGCGTCCATCCCGGCGAACTCGGCGCGGTTGCGCCTCGCGAGCGTGGCCCTGAACGGGCCGGAGCGGCAAGGCGGCTGGTGCGGCGCGCCCTCGAGGCTCTCCGGTCGGGCCAGCATCAGGTGTTCGCCGACAGGCACGCCGAAGAAGAATGGACCTTCACGCGGGACGCCTCCCCCGCTCTCGCCGGGATGTGGTGACCGCTTCCGTTCCTGGAGGGCGAAAACCGCGCGACAGGCCAACGACCAGAAGGGTCGAAACGGCGAGGCTGACGAGCATTGCGATCAGCGAAGCTTCCGGGCCGAAAGCGCCGCCGGTCAGAAGCGCCGGCCCGTGCAGAGTGATTGGAAACACGCCCTGCGCGGCTCCCCCTGAGACCGCAGCGCCGAAGACGCCGCCCTCGCAGAAGTTCCAGCCGAGGTGCAGGCCGATGGGAAACCAGAGGCTGCGGGCGTAGGCGAAGGCCAGCGCGAGTAGCAGTCCCGCCTCCACCGCGATCGCCAGGGTGCTGGTCACCGTGGCCCCCCGATTGAACGCGTGCAGCAGGCCGAACAAGGCGGCCGATATGAGTACGGCTGCGCCGCGTCCCGCGAGCCTCTCGATCGCCTGATAGAGGGCGCCGCGGAAGACCACTTCCTCCCAGACGGCTGCGCCGACGCTGGAGACGAACATCATCGGCGCGGCCGCGAGTCCGGCATAGCCGCCGACCTGGCCCGCGCCGGTCACAATCAATACGCCGACGACCAGGCAGAACATTCCAAGGCCAATCGCCAGGCCGCCCAGGGCCCAGCGCGTGGCTCCGGCGCCGGAGAGCTCGTCCGCCCTGCGTCGTTCGGCGAGGCGGACCCCAAGCCGCAGTCCAGCAAGCGAGACGATGGCGACGACGATGAATGCCGCCGCCTGAAGCTCCTGGCGCACGGCAGGGAACAGGCGCGCCAAACGCGGATAGGCGAAGGCTTCGACGCCAACGCCGAAGGCGAAGATCAGGACGCCGGTCAGGACGAGCCCGCCGGCGGCGGCCAGACGCTTCCTCAATGATCGTGAGCTGAGCGCGGGCAAGCGGCTTTCCTGATTGAAGCCCACATCGGCCGGCAGACGCGAGCGTCGCCGCAAGCACTACATTCACAGCGCCGCCCGTTCCGAGTCGAGTCACGCGGCGCCGCAGAGGGCGATACGATGGACGTGCGTCGCTTCGAGATCAGGATTCCTGCGGAGAAGCTCGAGGACCTGGACCGACGCCTCCGCGCGACACGTTTGCCCGCGGCCATGGACCCGGACGGATGGGATGACGGCGCGAGCCTGGCCTTCATCCGGCGGCTTACGGACTACTGGCGAGATCGTTTCGACTGGAGGGCGCAGGAAGCGCGGCTGAACCGCCTGCCGCAGTACCTGGCCGCGATCGACGGCCTGGACATCCACTTCGTCCACCAGACCGGGCAGGGGCCGGCGCCGCTGCCGCTAGTCCTGACCCATGGATGGCCGGGCTCCTTCATCGAGATGGAGCAGATCATCCCGCTCCTCGCCGACCCCGGGGCTCATGGCGGCGATCCGGCCGACGCCTTCCACGTCGTCGCGCCGTCCCTGCCCGGCTATGGGTTCTCGCAGGCGCCGACCCGACCGGGCCTCAACACGAAGCGGATCGCCGAACTTTGGCGCAGTCTGATGAGCGGCCTTGGCTATGAGCGGTTCGCCGCCCAGGGCGGCGACATCGGCGCCGGCGTCTCCGCCTGGCTCGCGCGCCTTTTCCCGGAGAGCCTCGTCGGCTTCCACCTCAACTACATCCCCGGCAGCTATCGTCCGCCGCTCGGCCCGGATCAGCCGGCGGTCACCGATGAGGAGCAGGCCTACCTGAGTAGAGCGGCCGCCTGGGTCGCTGAGGAAGGCGCCTACGCAGCCCTCCAGGCAACCAAGCCCCAGACCCTCGCCTATGCGCTGACCGACTCGCCGATCGGCCTCGCCGCTTGGATGGCGGAGAAGTTCCGCACCTGGAGCGACTGCGACGGCGATATCGAGCGCGCGATCTCGATGGACGAGCTTCTGACCAACATCTCGATCTACTGGTTCGACCGGACGCTCGACGCCTCGCTGCGCCTGTACAAGGAGGGCCGGCTGCGGCCGTTCGTGTTCGAGCCGGGCGAGCGCGTGGCGCCTCCGCTTGGCGTAGCGTTGTTCCCGCGCGAGCTGCCGACGCCCCCGCGCTCCTGGGTCGAGCGCGTCTTCGACGTCCAGCGCTGGACGCCCATGCCCCGGGGCGGCCACTTCGCGGCGCTCGAACAACCCGAGTTGCTGGCCGAAGACATCCGCGCCTTCTTCCGGCCCCTGCGGTGAACTTCTCCTGGCGGTCGCTGTTGCGGAACTCAATTTTTCTCTGTCATCCCGGGCGGTAGCGAACCCGGCCTTGGCCGGGTGAAGCGACGACCCGGGACCCAGGAGACTGGGCGAGCAGCTGCGGTTCGCGAACCGCGATAGCCGTTCCAGTCCCCTGGGTCCTTGGGTCCTCGCTCCGCTCCGCTTCGCTAAGGCCCGGGATGACAGAAGAAAAAGCGAGGAGGTGGGCAGCGTCCTAAGGCAACGCCGCCAGCCGCGATGGTGACGCTGCGCCCTTTCCGGCCCATCCCGGGAAACGCACGCGCACGAGCCAGTAGAGCAGGACGACCAGCATCAGGAGCTGCGGCGCGAGGAACGCGGGCGGCACGTGATAGGGCCCTGGCAGAAGGCGTGCGAAGCCGTTGGTGAAGCCGGAGCCCAGGGACAAGGCCAGCCCGAAGCACATCCGCCAGAGATGGCGCGCAATTCGGGGCGTCCCGGAAAGGCGGCGGCCAAGCACCACCCTGAGGTCGCCGATCGCGGCGGCCGCGATGATCGCGGCGAAGAGGCTGAGAGCGATGAGGATCGGCCCTTCGATCTTCAAGGCGGTTTTGAACACCCTCACGCCGGTGACGATCTGGAAGATCACCAGCGCAAACGGCGCGCACAACGCGAGCGAGACCATCAGGGAGATCGCTTCCGGCGCGCTGGGAACCGCGTTTCGGCGGCGCGCCGTCAGCCAGGCCGTGACGACGAGATAGAGCGTCAGGCCGGCGATGAAGACGTTGATGATCTGTCCAGGACGGATCACGCCCAGAACCGCGGCGAAGATCGCCATGATCACCATGGAGACCACGAACACGTCGCCGGCCGTGCGGTGAAGGCGGCCGCCCTTCCGGGCGCAGACAGCGGTCAGTCCCGCCACCATCGCGACCGCGCCGCCAAGGATGTGAACGGCGAAGATCGTCGTCGTCAGAGCCTGGGCCATTCAGACCTCCGGCGTGTCGCCACCCGGACTATGCGCTCGCTGTGGTTTGACCCCAAGCGACTGCAGAGCGGACTCTGCAAACTCGATCCGGCGCGCACCCGGAAGCGGACGCGGCGAACTTCCGCACGG
>JAFANN010000215.1 GCA_019232665.1 Caulobacteraceae bacterium
ATCGTCAGCAACGCCCGGCGCGGCCGCGGCAAGGGCGTCACGCCCTGGCTGCTGCGGCTGGTGGCGCGCAAGCCGCCCAAGCTCGCCGCCGTCGCCCTGGCCAACAAGATCGCCCGCATCGCCTGGGCGATCATGGCCCGAGGCGAGCTCTATGACCCGCAACGCGCCTTGACCGCCTGAGGCGAGCCTGCGGCGGAGCTCTCGCCGCCTCGAGGCCGCTGCGCGCCGCTCAAAGCGGTGGCGCTGACGCGCCAGCCTCGACCCGCCGAGCCCTCCGCCGCTCCAGCTCGCCAGGCGATCAGGGCCGCCCCCGCACGCCGGCTCCGCCGGCGCGCCGATGTCTGCAAGGAGCAGTTGGCGACGATCGACCCAAAGCCTGCGAGACACACCGAGGGACCCAATGGCCCGTTCGAGGTCGCTTCCCCTGTTCGGACTCGCAGCGCGAAAACCAGCTTGGCCCGGATCATCACCGAACCCGTAGGCCGGACATATGGAAGACAGCATCGACCTCGCCGCCGCCGCACCCTTGAGACACGGGGGCCGTCCACATATGGGTCCCGGGTCCTCGCTCCGCTGCGCTTCGTTACGGCCCGGGATGACAGAGAATTTTTGGGGCGGTGGTTAGACCACCAGTCCCTTGACACGTCCGTGCCCTGGGCGCGGTAAGCCACCCTTGCGGGTCGCTGCGCGCCTCCGCGATCTCCCCCGTGCGCGCGCCAAAGCCGAGCCTCGTGGCGGCGATCGCGGCCATCAAGTCCTTTTCGTAGGCCAAGTTCTCACCTCTTAAGGCCTGGGCGCGGCCCCGACGCCCCGAATGCGTTTTTCACGGAGCGGTCGCGGAGTTCCGTCGGACGCCCGTCCAAGGAGATGACATGCCCGGGCCGGACCCTCTGATCGAAGCGCGCCGCTTCTACAAGGAGGCGAAGGCGGGCGAAGAGACGGACGGCGCCTTTCCGGTCCTGCTCGACGGCCGCCGCGCCCGCACCCCTCGCAAGTTGGTGCTCGCCCTCCCTACGCGCGCCCTGGCCGAACTCGTCGCCGGCGAATGGCAGGCGCAGGGGCCCTCGATCGAGCCGTCGGATATGCCGGCGACCCGTTTGGCGTCTCAGGCGCTGGACGGCGGCGAGGAAGCGCGAGCGGCGCAGATCAAGACAGTCGAGCGCTACGGCGCCTCGGACCTCATCTGCTACTTCGCCGACGCGCCGCGCGCCCTGGTCGAACGGCAGGCGCGGTCCTGGGGACCGCTGCTGGACTGGGCTGCGAGCGAACTTGGCCTCGAGTTCGAGCGGGCGACAGGGATCATCCACCGGGACCAGCCGCCGCAAACCCTGGCGCGGCTCGCTGAACTGGCCCGCGCGGCGACGCCCTTCGAGCTCGCGGGTCTCGCCTTTGGGGCGGGGCTGTTCGGTTCGACGGTGATCACCCTCGCCCTGCGCGCGGGGCGGGTGGATTCTGCCGGAGCGATGGACGCGGCGCGGCTGGATGACGCGTTCCAGGAAGAGCAGTGGGGCGTCGACCCCGAGTCGCGGGAGCGCGCCGAAGCCATGGCCGCCGACGCGCGGATGCTGGAGCGCTGGTTCCGCGCCCTGTGAACTGATCAGCGTACGCCTTGCGCCCGCGCCGAGGCTTCGGCTAGGCGAAAGCCTTTGGCGAAACGGAGCCCGCCATGCAGCACATCCTCGAGGAGCTCGAGCGTCGCCGCGCTTTGGCGCGCGCCGGCGGCGGAGAACGCCGGATCGCCTCTCAGCACGCCAAGGGCAAGCTTACGGCGCGCGAGCGGATCGACCTGCTCCTCGATGAAGGCTCCTTCGAAGAGTTCGACATGTTCGTCGAACACCGCAGCCACGACTTCGGCATGGAGGCCCAGCGCGTGCCGGGAGACGGCGTGGTCACCGGCTGGGGAACGATCAACGGCCGCCTGACCTACGTTTTCTCCAAGGACTTCACCGTCTTTGGCGGATCGCTCTCCAAGGCCCACGCCGAGAAGATCGTGAAGGTGCAGGAGATGGCGATGCGCAACGGCGCGCCGATAATCGGCCTGTTCGACGCCGGCGGGGCGCGGATTCAGGAAGGCGTCGATTCCCTCGCCGGTTATGCGGATATCTTCCTGCAGAATGTCCTGGCCAGCGGCGTCGTCCCGCAGATCAGCGTGATCATGGGCCCGTGCGCCGGCGGCGACGTCTATTCGCCGGCGATTACCGACTTCATCTTCATGGTGAAGGACACGGCCTACATGTATGTGACCGGTCCGGACGTGGTGAAGACGGTCATCAACGAGGATGTCAGCCACGAGGAGCTGGGCGGCTACCGGGTGCACGCCCTGAAGTCCGGGGTCAGCGACGGCGCCTTCGACAACGATCTCGAGGCGCTCACCCAGGTCCGCCGGCTGATCGACTTCCTGCCCCTCAACAACCGCGACCCGGCGCCGGTGCGAGAGAGCTTCGACGATCCGGACCGGAATGAGCACTCGCTCGACACCCTTGTCCCGGCCAATCCGAACAAGCCTTACGACATGAAGGAGCTCATCCTGAAGGTCGTGGACGAGGCTGATTTCTTCGAGATCTCGGCCGACTACGCCAAGAACATCATCTGCGGCTTCGCCCGCATGGATGGCCAGAGCGTGGGCATCGTCGCAAACCAGCCGCAGGTCCTGGCCGGGGTGCTGGATATTGACGCCTCGCGCAAGGCGGCCCGCTTCGTGCGCTTCTGCGACGCCTTCGGCATCCCTCTGCTCACCTTCGTCGACGTGCCGGGCTTCATGCCGGGCACCAAGCAGGAGCAGGGTGGCCTCATCAAGCATGGCGCCAAGCTGCTCTTCGCCTTCGCCGAGGCGACCGTGCCGAAGGTCACTTTGATCACCCGCAAGGCCTACGGCGGCGCCTTCGACGTGATGAGCTCCAAGAACATTCGCGGCGACCTCAACTATGCCTGGCCGACGGCCGAGATTGCGGTCATGGGCCCCAAGCAGGCGGTGGAGATCATCTTCCGCGCCGACATCGGCGATCCGACTCGCTTGGCCGCCCGCGAGGCGGAGTACAAGGCCCACTTCGCAAACCCGTTCGTCGCCGCCTCGCACGGCTACATCGATGATGTGATCATGCCCCATGGCACCCGCCGGCGCATCATTCGCGCCTTGGCGAGCCTGAAGTCCAAGACGCTCTCCAACCCCTGGAAGAAGCACGACAACATCCCGTTGTGACCTTCCTTAGGGGGCGATCGTGTCAGACCCGCTGATCCTCGGCCTCCTCTTCGCCGTCGCCGTGTGGGCGGGGACGCAGAATGCACTCGCCGGCGGCGGCTCGTTCGTGACCTTGCCGGCGTTGATGTTCAGCGGCCTGGATGCGCGGGCGGCCAATATCGCCTCGACCCTGGCTCTCTTCCCTGGCCAGACAACCACCGGCTGGTTCGGCCGGTCCCTTGTCAGCGGCGCCGAAGGCCTGAGTTTTCGCGCCTTGGTCCTGATCAGCCTCGTCGGCGGGGCGGTGGGCGCGGTGATCCTGCTGACCACGCCATCCAACGTGTTCGCCCACATGGTGCCCTG
>JAFANN010000095.1 GCA_019232665.1 Caulobacteraceae bacterium
CCAGCGCGCTTTCGGTCGGCGTGGGCTTTGGCCTGCAGCAGATCGTGCAGAACTTCGTCGCTGGCGTCATCCTGCTCATCGAAAGGCCGGTGAAGGCCGGAGATTGGATCTGCGTCGGCGGGGTGGACGGCGACGTCCAGGCGCTGAAAGTCCGCGCCACCGACATCCGTGGCCTCGACGGCTCCACGGTGATCGTTCCCAACTCAAGCCTGATCACCACCAACGTCGTCAACAGGACGCTTGGAACCCGCCAGACCCGTATCCAGCTGCAGGTCACGGTGACCAAGCCGTGCGACATCCGCCGCGCCCGCGACGCCATCGTCCAACTCGCATCGTGCAGAACCGAAGTGCTGAAGTTCCCCGCTCCGCAAGTCTTCGTCGAGGCCCTCACCGCCGGCGGCGGCGCAACCTTGGACGCGTGGGTCTACGTCGCTGATCCACGCTCGGCCGTGCGGGTAAGAAGCGAGATGTATCTCGCGCTCGTCGACGCCTTCGAGAAAGCCGGCATCGCCATGTGACTCAGCTTGGGCGTAGAGCTGTTCCGCCCGCACGGATCAGGCTTTAGATCAGCCCATGAGCGCCACCTTCCACGCCGCTTGCGATGCGGCGTCCGCGCGGTCCGCCGCCCCACGGGCGGAGTGCTTGCGGCCGGGCTTCGTCCTGGCGACATGCATCCTCGCCTCCGGCCTCGCCTTCGTCGACGGCTCGGTCGTCAACGTCGGGCTTCCGGCGATTGCGCGCAGCCTCTCTGCGAGATCGGAAGGCCTGCAGTGGGTGGTCAATGCCTACCTGCTGCCGCTCAGCGCCCTGCTGCTTCTGGGCGGCGCGGCAGGCGACCGCTATGGCCGCAGGAGGCTTCTGATCGCCGGGACCGGAGTCTTCGCGCTCTCTTCCGTGGGATGCGCCGTCGCCCCGACCCTCGAGCTTTGCCTCTTCGCCCGCTTCTTCCAGGGCGTCGGCGCCGCGATTCTCATGCCCAACAGCCTCGCCATTTTGGGCTCGACATTCGAGGGGGAAGCGAAGGGAAGGGCGATCGGAATCTGGGCCGCTTCGGGGGCGGCGCTGGGGGCCATCGGCCCGGTCGTAGGCGGATGGCTGATCGACGTGGCAAGCTGGCGAGACATTTTCCTGATCAACCTGCCGATCGCCATCGGGGCGATCCTGCTGGCCTTGCGGCATGTCCCGCGCGATCCGGACGAGAGCGGCCAGCCGCTGGACGTCGGGGGCTGCGTACTGGCCACCCTGGGCCTGGGCGTACTGACCTGGGCGCTGACGACGGGTTCCGGTCGGAGCGGCTGGACGCCGGCCGCGATCGCAGGCGCCATTGCTTCAACCGGCCTGATGGCCGCCTTCCTGCTCGTCGAACACCGGCGGGGAGACAAGGCCATGATGCCGCTGGCGATGTTCGGCTCGGGGACCTTCGTCGGCCTGACCCTGCTCACCCTTCTGCTCTACGGCGCCCTGGGCGGCCTCTTCGTCCTCGTCCCCTATGTCCTGATCAAGGCCGCCGGCTACAGCGCGGTCGCCGCAGGCGCAGCGCTGCTGCCCCTGCCGATCGTCCTGGGCGTGACCTCCCCATTCATGGGCGCTCTGGCCGGGCGCTTTGGGTCTCGCCTGCCGCTGGCGATCGGGCCCCTGATCGTGGCGGCCGGTTTCCTCCTGGCGATGCGGATCCACAGCCGCGCCGATTTCTTGACCGAGGTGCTGCCGGCGGTCCTTGTCATCGCCATCGGCATGAGCGGGGCGGTGGCGCCCCTGACGACGGCAGTGCTGAACTCGGTGGATGAACGCCACACGGGATCCGCCTCCGGACTCAATAGCGCCGTCGCGCGGTCCGGCGGCCTCGTCGCGACCGCTCTACTCGGTTCCGTCCTCGCTGCGGCCGGCGCGCCGCTGATCGCCGCCTTCCGTGGCGCCATGCTCGTCGCGGCCGTCGCCTCACTCGCCGCCTCACTCAGCGCCTTCGCGCTGATCGCGTCGAAGCCTGTATCGTCGCGCCGCTAGCGACGGACGGCGAGCCAGTCGGACAGAGCAAGATCAACGGTCGGACGCGTCTCGGCGCTCAGGGCCTGCTGCATGATCTCGAGCGCCCAGGACTTTCGTTGCGGGCTGTTGGCGGCCGTTGCATCGGCGGGAATCCACAGGTCGTATTCGCGCATGTGCGCGTCCGCGGCGGTGAAGAGGATGCAGATATCCGCCGCTACGCCGGTGAGGATCACCCGGCTGGCTCCAAGCTTGGGCAGCAGGACGGGGAGGTTTGTGGCGTAGAAACCAGAGACCTGTGGCTTGATCACGAAGTAATCGTCGTCGCGAGGAGCGAGCTTCTCCGCGAGTCGAGCGCCAGGACCTTTCTTGCGGCGGCAATGCTCAACCAGCCGCGAGCGCTCCGAATGCCATTGGCCGAAGTTGTCGTTGACGTAGACCACCGGGACGCCCTGCCGGTCCGCCGCTTCGCGCAGTTTCAGGATGACGTCCGCTACGCCCTCGATCTGCGCAACCAGGTCTTCCGCCCCGGGAAACGCCAGATCGTTGATCATGTCAACGATCAGAAGGGCGGCGTCGCCGGCGGCCCCGTCTTCAATCCTGGCGTCGTCCATGATCCGCCTGGCGCCGCGCTAACCCACGCCCTTTCCTGGTGGCTGCGTCGCCTGGCGCAGACGCTCCTGCGCCGCCGCGGGCCACAGCCGCTCCCTCTCGTAATAGATTTCGAAGGCCGGCGTTTCCGGCGGCAGGCCGATCCAGGGAAGCTTCGAGCGGGTGAAGATGTGGACGTCGGGCGGAACGAGCTCAGGTTCGTCCAGGGCGCCGACGCGGACGAAGCGCAGGCCTGTGCGTCCGCCATAGTCGCTCCAGAGCGCTGTTCCGCAGTCGGCGCAGCGGTAGATGTCGTGGGGAAAGCCGCTTGGCGTCGGCATGGGAAAAGGCCGCGGTTCACCTTGAAGCAAGGCGATGCGGTCGGTCTCGATGAGCGCGTTCAGCACGAAGGCGCTGCCGGTCTGCCTCTGGCAATCCCGACAGTGGCAGCAGTGGGTGAACATCGGCGCGGCGAGCAGCTCGAAGCGGATTGCGCCGCATGCGCAGCCCCCTTTGGCGAAGGCGGACTCGCTCATGACGCGGCTCGCACGAGCCGGCAGAAGACCGGACCGTCAGGTCCGACGCGGACCACGCCCTCGATCCGATCGAGGTCGACGATGATCGCCGCGCCCCTGCGCTCGGGATCGGACGCCTGCTCGCGCTCCGGCGCATTCTCGAAAACCCGCTTGCGCTCGGCCTCGTCGGTCGCGATCCGCGCCCGGCCGTGGAACTGGAGCACCGGCGTCGTCGGCGAGCGATAGACCAGCACGACATTGGGATTGGCGGCGATCGCCTCCAGCGTTCCGCCTTGGCTATGCCGCGCCCAAAGGCCGAGCTGGTCGTCGCTGTAGGTCTGCACCGATCCCCGGAACGACAGCACCGGCTTGCCAGCCGGCGAAACCGCCGCCAACAACATCGGCGTCCCGTTGGCCAGGGAGCCGTTCACCAGGGCCTTGATCTCGTCGGTGAGCGCCAGGGAGCTGGCGGCGGCTTCGGTCATCGGTGAGTGTCTCCGGAAGCAGCGGTTGACGATCCCGACGGCGTTCTTTGGCCGGGATCGTAGAAGAAGGTCTCGGTCGCGATCTTGTCGCCGCGCCAGGTCTGCCAGGCGACCTCCTCTTGGCGAAGCTGCGAGCCGTCCTTCAGGCGGAACGTGAACCGCCAGCGGATCGCCACCGTATCGCCGTCGATCATCGGCCCGCCGAGCAACTCGGTCAGCACGTCATCGGCACGGGCGAGCATTGCCGCCTCCTGGCTCATCAGTGTCTGGCGGCCACCCTTCCGCGGAGGCGCTTGGTTTTCCTGCATCCAGGCGTCGTCGTGATACCAGTCGCGGATCGCCCCCACGTGATCCCCGCTGACGACCTGGGCGACAAAGGCTTCGACGAGGGCTTTGGACGGCACGGTTCTGCTCCTCTGCTGAAACCTCCGATGAGCCTAGCACGGCGGAACTCGGCCGCTATCAACCCTGCGTCCAACGCCGCAGCAGGGCCGGATCAGCGACCCCGGCGTGCTGGGCGGCGACCTTGCCGTCCTTGAACAGGAAGAGGGCGGGGATGCTTCTGATCCCGTATTGGCCAGCGAGCGCGGCCTCGGCGTCCACATCCACCTTCACGAACCTGGCCGCAGGCTCGAGATCCGCTGCAGCCTTCTCGAACAACGGGGCCATCGCCTTGCACGGCCCGCACCAGCTCGCCCAGAAGTCGACGATCAGCGGGATGTCGCTTTGGGCCAGGTGCCGCTGGAACCGGGCGGTGTCGAGCGCCACCGGCTTGCCCAGGAACAGCGGGTTCTTGCATCGCCCGCACTTGGCGCTCTTCGGGTCCCGCTCTGGCGGGAGGCGATTGACGCTGTCGCAGGTGGGGCAGACGACGTGGGTTGGCGCGGCCATGACGGCCTCCCTGAAACCTTCCGCGATCAACGTCCGCCCCGCGAAACTGCTTCGCCTTTCGGCCGGACGGGCGCATCGTCACTGTACGTCAGAGAACGTTACAGGAGGAGGCGATGGTTGGATTGCGCCCATGCTCATGCAGCGCCTGCGAGAGTGGTCCTGCCGTCCTGCACCGGCGCGGCTTCCTCGGCGCCGGGGCCTTTGCCACCGTAGCCGGGGTTGTCCCGTTGCTGGCGCCGTGGAGCGCCCGCGCGAAGACTTCCCTCAGTCCCGACGCGGCCGTCGCTCGGCTGATGGCGGGCAATGAGCGCTTCGTCCGCGGCCAGCTGGACTCGCCGAAGGAAAATCTGGACGCGCGGCGCAAGGCGACGGTCGAGGGGCAGGAGCCCTTCGCCGCTGTGCTCTCCTGCGCCGACTCCCGAGTCCCGGTGGAGCTGGTGTTCGATGAAGGGATCGGCCAGCTCTTCGTCACGCGCGTCGCCGGCAACATCGTAACGCCCGAGATCCTCGCCAGTCTCGAGTATGGCGTTGGCGTGCTGGGAACTCGCGCGATCCTGGTGCTCGCGCATCAGGGCTGCGGCGCTGTCCACGCCGCCATCGACGGCAAGGCGGTCCCGGGCCAGATCAGCGCGCTCTATGCGCCTCTGAGGCAGGCCGTGGCGCGGGGAGGGGGCGAGCAGGAGGCGGTCGCAAAGGCCAACGCCCAGATCCAGGCCGGCATCCTCGCCGCCGCCTCGCCTGTCCTCGCCAGCGCGGTGAAGGAGGGCGCCCTGAAAGTCGTGGCCGCCTACTACGCGCTCGACACTGGGAAGGTGACGCTGCTGGCGTGAGGCCTCTCGGGGCTAACGTTTGAACCTTCAGTGAAAGAAGACCCATTCACGGGCGAAGAGACGCCGCCCGTGGATTTTCCTGGGCGTAAGCGTACTCTTGTCGCGCGAGATCCGGCGCGGGAGGACCAACGCCGATGGCTATCCCATTACAACTCCGCGCGAGCCTGGCGGCGGGCGCGACGATACTTCTCTTTACGCCGCTGACGGCCGCCGCCTCGGGCGGGGGCGGAATGGGCGGAGGCATGCCCTCGATGCCGCCCAGCATGTCGAGACCCTCCTATGATCCGGCCGTCGAGTATCACAAGGGCGTGGAGGCCCTGAAGGACGGCAAGTTCAAGGACGCAGAGCGGGACTTCGGCAACGCGCTTTCGGTCGATCCGAAGAACGCCGACACCCTGTTCATGATGGGCATGGCCCATGCCGGACGCGGGGATGAGAAGGCCGCGGCCAAGGCCTACGAGAAGTCGCTCTCGATCGATCCGCAGCTGGTCCCGGCGCGCCGCGAGTACGGCGTGACGCTGGCGAAGCTCGGTGAGACCGACAAGGCGCAGGCCCAGCTCGCCATGCTGCAGGCGAAGGCCGCCAGCTGCGGAGCGTCCTGCCCGCAAGCAGCCGATCTCTCGGCGGCGGTGAGCTCGGTCCAGGCGGCGATCACGCCGCCTTCGGCGCCCGCGGCCGCCTCCTCTGGAGCTCCAGCCGCGGCGACGGCCCCGCAATTGGCCACGCCGCAGGCGTCTGCGCCGCCGAGTTCCGGGCCGCCGATGAAGATGGGTCTCCTGCTGAGCGACCCAGTTGCCGGAGACCTCTCCTATGTCGACGCGGTGCGGTTGATTAACCTGCACCGCTACCACGAGGCACTCGACGCCCTCGCCAAGGCGCGCCAGGTCTTTGGCCCGCACCCCGACGTCATCACCTACACTGGCTACGTCTGGAGGAAGCTGGGCGACTACGCCCGGGCCGAGGCCTACTACCGTGAGGCGCTGGCGATCGATCCGCGCCACGTGGGCGCGACCGAGTACTACGGCGAGCTGATGGTCGAGCGCGGCGATCTCGCCGGCGCGCGGCGCATGCTCGCCCGGCTCGAGGCGGACTGCGCCTTCGGCTGCGTCGAGAGCGAGGACCTGCGCCGGTGGATCGAGCACGGCCCGCCCGCGTCTTGAGGAGAAGCTGCTGGGCCGCGCTCGCCGGCCTCGTTCTTACCGGAGCCGCGGCGCCTCTCGCTGTCCTGCATCCGGCGCGCTGGCTCGCGCCGGGCGCCGACCCGGTCGGACCGCTGACCACAACCTTCGCCGAGTGCGCCCGTCCGCCCACCGATCCCCAGGCGGCATGGCTGTTCGAGGTGGGGCGCGCGGCCTTCCGCACGCCTGAGCTCCTCGGCGGCCAGGCGGCGCGGGCCGGCATCGCCTGCGAGAGCTGCCATCAGGCCGGGCGGCGCAATCCGGACTTCTTCTTCCCGCATCTGTCCGGCGCGCCCGGAACGGCGGACGTCACCACGGCCCTGTTCAGTTCCCATCGCGACGACGGGATCGACAACCCCAAGCCTATCCCGGACCTGAGCGGGCCCAAGTCGGCCCTTAAAGTGCCGCAGGACGCCAACAGTCCGGCGCTCGCGAAATTCATCCGCGGACAGATTACCGAGGAGTTTGACGGCGCCGAGCCGCCGCCGGCGGTCCTCGCCGGGCTCGCTGCCTACGTCCGCAGCCTCGATCCGGTCGCGTGCCCGAGGCCGCCGCGCGAGCCCCTGCGGGTCGCCGACCAAGTGGATGATGCGCGACGCGCGATCCGGACGGCCCAGGGCGCCCTGGAACGCCACGATTCGCCCACGGCCGTGGTGATGATCGAGGGCGCGCGCTGGCGTCTGGGCCTTATCGACGAGCGCTACTCTGGCCCCGGGCTGGCGGACGCGCGCGAGGCGCTCCGCTCAGCCGACGTCGATCTCGCCTCTGCCCTCGCCGCCGTCCGAACCGGCGATCCTGGCGCGGGCGTCCGCCTCGACCTCTGGCTCGCGCGATCGAGATCATGGGCGCCACAGCTGTCACGCGAGGAGCCGCGGTCGCTGTTCAATCCTGCGCAGGTCGCGCGTCTGTCGAACGCCCCCGTTCCCCCGAACCCCGAAGCCCGCTAGCTTCGATCCAGCGGCGCGCGAATGCGCCCTCAATCGGCGGGGGCCGTGGTCAAGGAAGCGGACGAGCCGGCGGCGGACGCCGAGGAAGCGCTGGCGGAAGCCAGCCCGGCGGCCATGGCCCTGGCGCTCGGCCGTGCGTCCCGCTCCGGTTCGGGTCGTGGCCTGGATAGCGAGGCGACGTCCTTCCTCGGTGATCAGCGAAGGTTGATCAACCTGCAGGCCGAACACCTGCATGAGCAGCGCGCCCTGCAACTCGCCCACCTTAGGGTCCGCCGCTGGAAGGACCGGCTCTCGCTGGCTCTGCAGGGGTTGGCGGTCGTGTTGGGCGTCGCCGTCATCGCCGCCTTCGCCGTTCTCGCCTGGCAGGCGCACGAAGACCGCGGCCTCGTCGTGGAGGCTTTCTCCGTCCCGCCCTCGTTCGCGACTCGAGGTGTGACCGGCGAGGTCGTGTCGACGGACATCGTCGACAAGCTCTCGGCCATGGTCGCCATTGCTCGCGCCCGCAGTTTCTCCAGCACCGGAGGCGTGAGCACGGACGCCGCCCATGAGGTGAAGATCGAGATCCCCGAGACGGGAGTATCGCTCGGCGAGGCCTGGCGGCTGATGCGCGACTGGCTCGGTTCCGGACGCAAGGTCTCCGGGAATGTTCGGGAGACAGCCGACGGCAGCATCACCCTGACCGCTCGGGTGGCGGGCGGGGAGGCTCTGACCGTCACGGGTTCGGCCGCCGACCTCGACCAGCTCGAGCAGCAGCTGGCCGAAAAGCTCTATGCGACCAACGATCCGGTCAACATCGTCATCTATTACTGGTCGCAGGGGCGGAAGGCTGACGCAATGGCCGCCGCGGCGAGAAACGCCGCGACTGCGCATGGCCGTCTCGATCGGGCGGACGCCTTCGCGTTGTGGGCCGAGTCGTATGGCCCGCAGGGACGGGCGCGCCTCGCACGTATCGCGCTGGGCATCGATCCGGGACTGCTGGCAGGTCACTACGACCTCATCGACTCCGATCTCGCGCTGGGCCACGACGAGGACGCGCTGGAGTCGTCTCGTCGGATGCTGACCCTCAGGGACGACGATCAACCGCTGCAGCATCGCGGCGAGGGCGCCGCGGAGATGCGTGCCTTCGCAAAAATGACGATTGATCAGCTGACAGGCGATTTCTCCCGCGCATCCACCGAGATGAGCCGTTTTGAGCCGAGCGACGCAGATCGGGTCGGCAGGCTGCTCGCGACCGCCAGCGACGCCGCCAAGGGACACGATCCAGCGGCCGCGCAAGCCATGATCGAGGAATCCAAGGCCTCCGGCAGCCCGAGTTCCTCTCGACTGCTCCAGGCCCGCTACAATCTCGACGTCGCGCGCGAGGACTGGACTGCGGCGCTTGCCGACGCACAGGCCCTGAACGCCGCTGCCGACAGCGACCTCGCAGCCTCGGCCGACCCAGAGGATAAGGCGGATCTACGCGCGCGGTCCCAGACCCTCTACCGGCCCATGCTCGCGGCGGCCAAGGCTCATACGGGCGATCTCGCCGGCGCGAGCGCCTTGATCGCCACCAGTCCGCTCGACTGCTACGAATGCCTGGTTCGACGCGGCCGCATCGTCGCCCTGGCGGGTGACACGGCCGGCGCACAGCGGTGGTTCGCCGAGGCGGTTCGCCAGGCCCCCTCCTTGCCCTTTGCCTACCTGGAGTGGGGCCGGGTCCTCCTCGCCGCCGGCGATCCGGACGCGGCGATCACGAAGGCCTCCGCCGCCCACGATGGCGGCCCGAAGTTCGCCGATCCGCTCGAGCTCTGGGGCGAGGCCCTGGCGCGCAAAGGCGACCGCCAAGGCGCCGCTTCCCGTTTCGCGGAGGCGCAGCGCCTCGCACCCAGCTGGACGCGGGTCGCCGAGCAGCGCAGGCAGCTGGAGTCGGCGCGACCGAGCTGAAGCTCAGCCGCCAGTCCGCGCGAAGCTGGCGCGGTCGCCGTCGGCGCTCTGGGTCACCAACACGCTCGCGCGGCCGTCCGCACCCTTCTCGATCACCAGCCGCATGCGCGGCGCGTTGGACAAGGCGAAGGTGTCGCCGCCCAGAGGGATCATCCGGACCGGCGGGCGCCGATCGCGCCGGTAGACGAGCGCCCCGTCCTCCAGCCTCACCGTGCGATCGCCAAACACGCCGACGTAGGTCGCCTCTTCCTGAGCCGTGAGGCGAGCGCCCGTCCGCTGCGCCTCGAGCCGCTCCAGGGTCCAGCGGGCCTCGGTCGGATCGGTCGAGGCGATCTTCTCGAGCACCGCCTGCAAAGCCAGCGCGTGCGCCTGCTCCAGCGCCTGGTCGGCCGGCGCCTCGACATCGGGCTTCACCCCCACGCCTTCCCAGTTGGTCCCAGTCACGGGATTTCGGGCCGCGCCGGTAGATATGAACACCTGAAGTCCCGCCCCGGCGTCGAAGACGCCGCCCGGGTTGGCCCCGCCGGCGCTCCTCTCGCCGACCACGATCCCCCGCTTCTGGGTCTGCACGTCGTAGGCGAACTCCTCCGCGCCCGAGGCCGTCGCGCCGCTGATGAGCACGAACACCGGCTGGTCGGCGAGGTGAGGGCCGGCGTAGTTGGGGAGGGTGGTGAAGTCGACCGTGCGGTCCCCCTGGCGCTGATAAAAGCGGTTCAGCAGCACGGGCTTGTCGCCAAGGAATGCGGAGAGCAGCAGGTCGATCATGTCGGGCGAGCCGCCCATGTTCTGCCGCAGATCGAAGATGACCGCGTCGCTCCGGCTCACGAGTTGCAGCGCCGCCTCGCCGGCCTTGCGCGCGGCCGGCGTCGCGTCGCCTGTAAGGCTGCGATCGAACGGGGCGAAGAAGCTCATCTGGATGTAGCCGATGTTGCCCGCCAGCCGCTCCACCTTGGCGAAGCCGTAGTTCTCAGACGCGAGGGTCCGCTCGAGGGCCTTGGGATCGGTCGGCACGGCCCCTGCGAGGTTCGACGCCGGGGTCGCCGCCGCCGACCAGGAGACGTTGAAGTGGATGTCGTGCGCCTGCAGGCGCCGGGTCAGGATCGTCGCCCACATCACCTCGTCGGGCGCTGCGGCGAGCTCCCGATCGCTCTTCATCGCCCGCACCTCGGCGGCGATCGTCTGGGCCTTGTCCTTGTAGACGTAGTTCCGCTCGATCAGCTCGGCGATCCGGTCCAGCGTCGCCGCCCTTTCGGCAGGACCGAAGGGCTGGTTCTCGAGGGCCGCGGCCGGAACCGTCTCCTCCGCCGGCGGCGGCGCGGCGGCGACAGCCGCCAGCGGCGCGAAAACGAGGAGGGCCAGGAGGGCGGGGACAGGGCAGGCGATCGCGCGGCGCATGGCTATGGGTCCGGGTCGGGATCGGTTGAGACGCAGGAGCTTAACCGCCTCCGCGTCCGAAATCCCCAATCGTTGTTCGAGGCTTGCGGCTAAGGCGCACTGCATGATCCGAAAGTGCAACGCTCACGCGGCGAATGGCCACGCGTACGATCGCCCAACTCTTCACTCGGGCGATTTATAGTGCGGTACTGTTCCATGTCAGGGGAAAGTGGTTGGCGAACTCGCGCGATATCCGGCCCCGGCTACAACGTCGCGACAACGGCGCTGGCGAATCGGCTGGGGTTATCTCGCACGGAGACGCAATCGCCGCGTCGGCTCTCGAGGCGGCTGGCGTCGCCGCCTTCCGCTGGGACCCGCGCACGGGACT
>JAFANN010000224.1 GCA_019232665.1 Caulobacteraceae bacterium
AACGCTCTTCAGTAGCCCGTGCATGACGCTATTGTGGTGGCGCACGGCGTTGTCTCCTCTCGTGTCCAAATCACCGGCAAGTGTTTGAATCCGAGTAGAATCAGCGTCGTGCGCCTCGTCCAGCAAAATGAACCGGACAGCCGTGGGACTTTCGCCCGGCCATGACGGACATGACGGAAGGAAAGGAAGGCGCGGCCGGCGGACCCAGGGTGGGATCCCGACGACCGAGTCCGAAAACCGCGAGACAGGGGGCGGCTCGAGGCCGATGATCCCCTCATGACCCTGGACACCGACATCTGCTACCGAGCTCTCGCAACGCGCGACGCGCGGTTCGACGGCCGGCTCTTCGTGGGGGTGAAGACCACGGGGATCTACTGCCGGCCGATCTGCCCGGCCCGCACGCCGCGCCGCGAGAATGTCGTATTCTTCCGCTCGGCGGCCGCGGCCCAGGAGGCGGGATTCCGGCCCTGCCTGCGCTGCCGACCCGAGTCCTCGCCCGATTGCGGCGCCTGGCGTGGCTCGTCGAACACCGTCGCGCGGGCCCTGCGCCTGATCGAGGCTGGAGCGATGGACGAGGCGGATGTGGAGGCCCTGGCGACGCGTGTCGGCGTCGGCGAGCGCCAGCTCCGACGGCTGTTCAAAGCCCACCTAGGCGCCTCGCCCGTCGCCGTGGCCCAGACCCGCCGGGTGCTTCTGGCCAAGCAGCTGATCCACGAGACGCGGCTCTCGATGGCCGACGTCGCCCTTGCGGCCGGTTTCTCGAGCGTCCGACGCTTCAACGAGACCTTCCAGACCCTCTTCGACCGTCCACCGGCCGCCCTGCGCCGGGCCGGCGGGGCGCCAGCCGCCAGCGCCGGCGAGGAGCTGCGCCTCACCCTGCCCTACCGCCCGCCCTATGACTGGGACGGACTGATCGGCTTCCTCGCCCTGCGCGCGATCGAAGGCGTGGAGAGCGTGCGGCCGGACCGCTATGCGCGCGCGATCGAACTGGACGGCGAATTTGGTCTGCTGGCGGTGAGTCCGGCGCCAAAGGACCGCCTCGCCGTCTCGATCCGCTTCCCGAAGCTCTCCGCCCTACCGGCGATCCTCGCGAGGGTGCGACGGATCTTCGATCTTTCCGCCGACCCGCAGGCGATCGGCGCCCACCTCGCGCTCGATCCCGACCTCGCCTGGCGCGTGGCCGCCCGGCCAGGTTTGCGGGTCCCCGGCGCCTGGGATGGGTTCGAACTCGCGGTCCGCGCGATCCTCGGCCAGCAGATCAGCGTGCCGGCGGCCACGACCTTGGCCAGTCGCATCGCACGCGAGCACGGCGTCCGACTTCCCGAGGCGCTCGTCGCGGCAGAGCCTGGGATCACCTACGCCTTTCCCACCGCATCGACCCTTGCCGGCGTAGATCTCTCCAGCCTGCCGATGCCGCGCGCGCGGTCGGCCTCGATCGAGGCGGTGGCGCGTGAGAGCGCCCGCGAGCCGGCGTTATGGGAGTCGCCTGGCGAAGCTGACGAGCCGGTCCGAAAGCTCCGCGCCCTGCCGGGCGTCGGCGAGTGGACCGCCCAGTACATCGCCATGCGCGCCCTGCGCGAACCCGACGCCTTCCCCGCCGCCGACATCGGCTTGCAACGCGCCCTCGCTGACGGCGAGGGCGTGCGGCCCTCGACCGCCGCCCTGCTGGCCCGCGCCGAAGCCTGGCGACCTTGGCGCGCCTACGCAGCCTTGCATCTTTGGACCACCCCAAACCACGAAACTGGAGCCCGCCATGACCGAGCGGCAGCCTGAACGCTTCCTCCTCGACCGCTTCGAAACGCCTATCGGCACCGCCCTGGTCGTCACCGACGAGGAAGGTTTCCTGCGCTTCTTCGACTGGTCCGATCACGAGGACCGCCTGCGCCGGCTCGTCAGCCGCTATTACGGCCCTCGCGCTCGACTGGAGGCCGGGGCGGCGCCGCCGAAGGTGCGCGAGGCCCTCAAGGCGTACTTCGGCGGCAAGATCGACGCCCTCGACGGCCTGCCGTGGAAGAGCGCCGGCACCCCGTTCCAACTCTCGGTTTGGCGCGCCCTCTGCGACATCCCGGTGGGAGAGACGATCAGCTACGCCGAGCTCGCGCGCCGCATCGGCAAGCCCAAGGCGGTGCGCGCCGTCGGCCTGGCCAACGGCGCCAATCCCATCGGCCTGATCGCCCCTTGCCACCGGGTGATCGGCGCCGACGGCTCGCTCACCGGCTA
>JAFANN010000017.1 GCA_019232665.1 Caulobacteraceae bacterium
CGCCGCGGCGAATTTCGACGTGCCCTCGAGCGTGGCGCAGAGCGAGGCTCAGGTCCGGCGCATCGCCCGGCTCGTCGGCCATCCGGATCGTGGCGAGGAGCTCGTGGCCCGGATCGAGGCGGCTCTGGCCGCCGCCGCTCCGCCGCCAGGGACACGCCGCCTCAGCGCCCTCGTCTACGTCAGCCAGGGCTTCGCCTCCGGGCCCGGCACCTTGATGGACGAGCTGATGCGGCGAGCCGGTTTCGACAACGCGCTGCGTCGCTACCGCTTCACGCAGTCCGCAGACGTGCCGCTGGAGTTGGTCGTCGCCGATCCACCCCAGGTGCTCCTCGCCGGGCGCCTTGCCCCGGGCGAGCCGACCTGGGCCGATCGCGTCATCACCCATCCGGCGCTCCGGGCGGTGGCTGGGCGCATGAAGCGCGAGACATTTCCCCAGACGCTGCTGTTTTGCGCAGGACCGGTGATGATCCCGGCCATGCAGGCTCTCTCGGCGGCGCGGCGCGGCGCCCTTGACGGGTCCGCCTCGTGAGGCGCGCCGCTCCCCTGAACGTCATTTTCGGGCTGCTGGTTTTGCTGGCGGTGCTGTGCGCCATCTCGCTGATCGCCGGACGGGTGTGGATCCCCCTCGACAGGCTTGGCGCCCCCGGCGATCCGCAGTGGGCGATCATCACCGAGCTGCGCATCCCACGAACGCTCCTGGCGCTCGCCATTGGGGCGGCGCTGGGTCTCTCCGGCGCCGTCCTGCAGGGATACACACGCAATCCGCTGGCGGATCCTGGCGTGTTGGGCGTCTCCTCGATGGGTTCGCTGGGGGCGGTGCTCACGCTCTATTTCAACCTCACCGCGCCGGGCGAGACCGCGGCCTTCGCCATCGCTGGGTCGGCAGTGGGCGTCCTCGTCCTGCTGGGGCTCACAGGCTCGGCCGGCGGGGCCACCACCTTCCTGCTCGCTGGGGTGGTCTTGAACGTCATCGCCGAGGCTGGCGTCTCCCTGGCCCTGATGCTTTCGCCCGATCCGTGGGCGGCCTCGGAGATCGTGACCTGGCTGCTCGGCTCCCTGTCGGACAGGAGCTTCACGGACGTCTGGACCGCGACGCCTTTCATCGTCGCGGGCGGGGCGGCGCTCTTGATGGTGGGCCGGGATCTCGACGCCCTCACCCTGGGGGAAACAGGCGCGCGGTCGCTAGGGGTCTCGCTAGGGCGGACCCAGGCGCTGATCGCTGCCGGCGTGGGCCTCGCGTGCGGCGCAAGCGTTGCGGTGAGCGGAGTGATCGGTTTCGTGGGCCTCATCGTCCCGCACCTGATGCGAGGGCTGGTCGGCGGCCGGCCGTCGTCCCTGCTGGTTCCAAGCGCCCTGGCCGGCGCCGCCCTTCTGCTGGCGGCCGACATCCTTGTCCGGCTGATTCCCGCGGCGAGCGAGGTGCGGCTGGGCGTGGCCATGGCGGTCCTGGGCGGGCCGTTCTTCCTGTGGCGGCTGATCGCCATCCGGCGGCGGTTCGCGTGAGGACGGAAGGCGCGCTTGGGCTCGAGGCGCACGGCCTCACTGTTCGTCTGGGCGGCAGGGCCGTCGTCGATCGCGTGGACCTGGCGTTCGCGCCTGGGGCCGTCACGGCGGTGCTGGGGCCCAATGGCGCGGGCAAGTCGACCCTGCTCTCCTGTCTGGCGGGGCTTCGCCGGCCGCAGGCGGGCGAGGCGCGCCTGGGCGGCCGTTCTCTCGCCGTCGTGCCGGGCAAGGAGCGTGCTCACCTGCTGGGCTATCTTCCGCAGAGCCCGGAGATCGCCTGGAGCGTGGATGTGCGCACCTTCGCGGGGCTGGGCCGCACCGTGCGCGTGGGCGCCTTCGGGCCAAGCGACGTGGACAGGGCCGCGGTGGCGCGCGCCCTGGCGGTGACCCAGCTCACCGACCTGGCCGATCGGGACGTGACCACCCTCTCCGGCGGCGAGCGGGCGAGGGCCCACATCGCCCGCGTCCTCGCCGGCGAGCCTCGCTGGATGATCGCCGACGAACCGCTAACGGGGCTCGATCCCAGTCACCAGCTGGACGCGGCCGACCTGATGCGAGGCTTCGCTCAGGCGGGAGGCGGCGTGGTCGTGACCCTGCACGACCTGGCCTTCGCCGCGCGGTTCGCCGACCGCGTGGTGGTGCTGGCCGAGGGACGCGTGCTGGCCGACGGGACGCCGGCGGAGGCCCTGGCGCCGGACATCCTGGCGCGCGCCTACGCCATCGACGCCCGCTGGACGAGCGGGGCCGCCGGACCTCTGCTGGAAGTGGTGGCGCGGCGATGAGCGCCAGCCTGGACATCGAACATCTCTAGAGGATCGCCAGACTATGACCTTTCGACCGCCCCCGATCCCGCGGCTCGACTCCGCGCTTGGCGCTGCGCTGCGCGCGCGCGTGGACGGGATGGCCAAGCCGCCGCGGTCCCTTGGCCGGCTGGAGGACCTCGCGGTGCAGATCGGCCAGGTCCAGGACCGGCCCAATCCGCGGCTCGATCGCGTGCGCGCCTACGTCTTCGCCGGCGACCACGGACTGAATGCGCACGGGGTGTCGGCCTATCCTTCGGCAGTCACCGCCGCGATGGTCGCGACCTTCCTGGCCGGACGTGCGAGCGTGAACGCCCTGGCCCGAGCCTGCGACGTCGAGGTGGCGGTGGTGGACGCCGGCGTGGACGCCGACCTCCCGACCCACCCTGACCTGCTGGACCGCAAGGTGCGCCGAGGCTCGCGCAACGCCGCCGTCGAGCCCGCGCTCACGGCCGCCGAAGTCGAAGCGGCCCTGGACGCCGGCGTCCTTCTCGCGAGCGAGGCGGCTGCCGAGGGTGTCGACGTCATCATTCTGGGAGAAATGGGCATCGGCAATACGGCCAGCGCCGCCCTGGTGATGAGCCGGCTTGTCCCGGCCGCGCTCGCCGACTGCATCGGCCAGGGCGCCGGCCACGACGCGGAAGGCCTCGCGCGCAAGGCCGCCGTGCTGGCCCGCGCCGCGGCGCGCTGCGCCCCTGACCATCCCCTGGAGGTCCTGGCCGAATTCGGCGGCCTGGAGATCGCGATGATGGCCGGCGCCCTCCTGGGCGCGGCCGCGTCCCGCCGCCTCGTCGTCGTGGATGGCTTCATCGCCACCGCCGCGGCCCTGGCGGCGATCCGCCTGGCGCCGCTGGCGCAGGACTATTGCGTCTTCGCGCATGTCTCCGCCGAGCGCGGCCACGCCCTGATGCTGGAGGCGCTCGGCGCGCGACCCTTCCTGTCCCTGGGCATGCGACTGGGGGAGGGGACGGGCGGCGTCCTGACGGCTCCGCTGCTGAGGTCGGCTTGCCGGATGCTGGCGGAAGTGGCCAGCCTGGAGGATGTCCTCGCCGGTCGACTCTAAAGCTATGAACGTGGGCCTAGAGCACGATGGGATCAGGCGGAATCGCCTGATCCCATCGTGCTCTAGATTCAAAAGTTCGAGCGCGTTGTGACCGCAAAACCAGTTCCCACTTTTGCGCAACGCGCTCTTGCGCGGGAATGGCGGCTGTTCTGCTGCGCCGTCGGCTTCCTCACTCGCTTGCCCGCGCCGGCCCTGCGCGACTTCCAGCCGGCCTGGATCGGCCGGTCCGCGCGCTGGTTCCCCCTCGTCGGCCAGATCGTCGGCGCTTTGTCGGCGGCGGTCTTCCTGGCGGCTGGCCAACTCTGGGGTGGCGCGGCGGCGGCCATCCTGGCGGTGGGCGCGGGCGTCTGGATCACTGGCGCCTTCCACGAGGATGGCCTCGCCGACACAGCTGATGGCCTGGGGGGCGGGACGTCGCCGGAGGCGCGGCTCGAGATCATGAAGGACAGCCGGATCGGGACTTATGGCGTGCTCGCCCTGGGCCTGGTCGTGGGCCTTCGCGTCGCTGCTCTCGCCGCGATGCCGGGTTGGGAGGGGGCCGTGGCCCTGGTGGCCGCCCATGGCTTCGGACGCGCCGCCGCCGTGGCGGCGATGGCGACGCAGCCCTATGTCGGCGCCTCCACGACGGCGAAGGCGGGCGCCTCGCCGCAAGATCCGGGGAAGGCGAACGCGCTTGTCGCCGGCCTCGCGGCCCTCTGGCCGTTCCTCCTCATTCCACCCCGCGCCGCCTTGCTTTCCATCGGCCTCGCTGTGGCGGCGGCCGCCATCGTCGGCGCGCTTGCCCACAGGCTGATCGGCGGCCGAACCGGCGATACACTGGGCGCGGTGGAGCAGGCGGCTGAGACGGCCGTCCTGCTTGGAGCGGCGGCGTTGATGCAATGAGAGTGATTGTCTGCCCGCATGCCGACGTGGCCGATTGCATCGCCGCCGAGGCGCCAGCGCGGCTGATCAGCCTGTGTTCCGCCGAGGGGCCCGAGCCACTGGCCTGGACAGGAGGGCCCCAACTCATCCTGCGCTTCCACGACATCGAGGAGCCGCGGCCGGACTTCGTCGCGCCGGACGCCGCCGCCATCGATCGCCTCCTGGCGTTCGGAGCGGACTGGCGGGAGGAGGGACCGCTGCTGGTCCATTGCTGGTTTGGGATCAGCCGCTCGACCGCCGCCGCCTTCATCCTCCTGTGCGCAGCCGACCCGGACCGTCCCGAAACTCAGATCGCCCAATCCCTGCGCGACGCCGCGCCCGAGGCCTCACCGAACCGGCTCATGGTCGCCCTCGCCGACGAGCGGCTGAGGCGCGGCGGCCGCATGCGCCAGGCGATCGCGGACATCGGCCGCGGCCGTCTCGCCTCCACCGGACGGCCCTTCGTCCTGCCGGTGAACCGCTCTGCCGTCGAGGCGCGTGAACGCCGCTGAGTCATTTATTGTTCAGCTTGTTGCAACTTGCCATTATCAATTCTGGTGACGGCGGAGTGACACCCCGCGACCTCGGGCGGACACCGTATCGGCGGTGATTCACCGTGAGTCTCGGCGCAGACGGCGCGTCGGATTGAAGGACCCTGCATGACCACCTGGCGGAACTGGTCGGGGAGTGTGGTCGCCAGACCGTCGGCGATCGCCCATCCGCGCACGATCAAGGATCTGCAGACGCTCGTGCGCGAGGCCCCGAAGGTGCGCGTGGCCGGTTCGGGCCACTCCTTCATGCCGCTGTGCGCAACCGATGGACTGCTGCTTGGGCTGGAGCACATGGAAGGCGAGGTCGAGGTCTCGCCTGACTACGACTACGTCTGGGTCCCCGCAGGCATGCCGATCCATCGGCTGACCGAGTTTCTGTGGGAACAGGGCCTCTCCCTCGCCAACCAGGGCGACGTCGACCGCCAGGCGATCGCCGGCGCCCTCGCCACCGGCACCCACGGGACCGGCCGCGCCTTGGGCTCCCTTTCGACCCAGGCGCGGGGCTTCGATCTGGTTCTGGCCGACGGATCGATCGTGCGCTGCGACCCCGACAATGACCCGGACCTGTTCGAGGCGCAGCGCGTCAGCCTGGGCGCCTTGGGCGTGGTCTGGCGGATCAAGCTCGCGGTGCTGCCTGGCTATCGCTTGCGCGAGACCCTGCAGCCGATGCGCCTCGAGGAGATCCTGGAGGCCTGGCCCGACCTCGTCCATCGCCATCGCCACGTGGAGTTCTTCGTCTTCCCCTACGCCAGACGCGCCCTGCTCAAGACGCTCGATGCGGTGAACGAGGGCGACGATCGTCCTCACCCGTCCTGGTTGGAGACGACGATCCTGGAGGCGGTCTGCGATCTCTCCGCAGGCGTTCCCGCCCTGACGCCGACGCTCCAACGTCTTCTCAGTCTCGGGCTGAGCGGCTCCGTCCGCGCCGCTCCGGCGCACGTGATCTTCCCCTCCGAGCGACCGACGCGGTTCGAGGAGATGGAGGGCGAGATCCCGGCGGCCGACGGCCTCGAAGCGCTCCGCGCGGCGATCTCAGAGGTGAGGCTCCGCCGTTTTCCGATCAGTTTCCCGCTGGAGTACCGCGTGGTTGCGGCCGACGACATCTGGCTCTCGCCGATGTGCGGGCGCGAGTGCGCCTCCATTTCCTTCCACCAATACGCCAGCGCGCCCTGGCGCGAGGCGTTCGCGGCCGTCGAAGCGGTGTTCCGCGACGCCGGGGGGCGGCCGCACTGGGCCAAGCGCCACAGCCTTGCCAGTGAAGACGTCCTTCGTCTGTATCCGATGGCGCGTCGTTGGGGCGAAGTCCGCCGCCGGGTCGATCCACAAGGGAAGTTCCTCAACCCGCACCTGCGCGATCTGCTCGCCTTTTCAGTTGAGGGCGCGCCGACGCCGATGGCGGCTTAACCGAGCCGACCTGGGAGGCTAGGGAAGGTCCATGTACGTCGAAGACCTCCATGCCCATCTGATCGGCCGCCAGGGCTCGCGGGCGGCGCTGAACACCCCGGCCCTCGTCGTCGACGTCGATGCGCTCGAGCGTAACATCGCCGCCATGACCGCTTTCGCTCGGCGGACCGGGCTGGCGCTGCGGCCCCACGCCAAGACCCACAAGAGCGCCGAGATCGCGCGCCGCCAGATCGCCGCCGGGGCGGTGGGCGTCTGTTGCGCCAAGCTCGGAGAGGCCGAGGCGCTCACCGACGCGGGCATTGAAGGAATCCTGATCACTTCGCCGATCGCGGGCGCCTCCGCCGTCGAGCGCCTGGCGAAGCTCGCAACGCGCGCGCCGACCCTGCGCGCGGCGGTCGACCATCCGGACGTCGTCGAGGCCCTGGCGGCGGCCGCCGTGCCGCTCACCTTTCTGGTGGATGTCGATCCGGGCCTGCACCGCACGGGGGTCGCCGACGCCGCCGCAGCGGTGGACTTGGCTCGCCGGATTGCGGCCGCGCCGAGCCTGACCTACGGCGGAGTGCAGTTCTATTGCGGCTCGCAGCAGCACATCGAGACTTACGCCGACCGCCGCACGGCCATCGCTGAACGAACCGCCTATCTATCGGACGTGCTGACCCGTCTGGACGAAGCGGGGCTGAACCCGCCGGTGGTGACCGGCGGCGGAACGGGCAGCCACCGCATCGATGCAGAGCTGGGCGTCCTTACCGAGCTTCAGGTCGGCTCGTACATCTTCATGGACCGTCAATACGCCGACTGCGACCTGAGCGGCGAAGAGCGTGCGCCCTTTGAGACGGCTCTGTTCGTCGATTCTCGGGTGATCAGCGCTAACCATCCCATGCTGGTGACCGTCGATGCGGGCCTGAAGTGTTTCGCCACCGAAGCGGGCGTCCCGCCTGTCGTCTCGGGCGCCCCCGAAGGCTCGACATACCGGTTCATGGGCGATGAGCAGGGGGCGGTGATCCCGCCCAAGGGCGTCGCCCCGCCGCGCCTCGGCGAAGTCGTGACCTTCGCCGCGCCGCACTGCGACCCGACGGTCAACCTCTACGACGCCTATCACGCGGTGAAGGACGGGACACTGGTGGGCATCTGGCCAATCGAGGCTCGCGGCCGGTCGGCCTGACCCGTATCTCCCGCGGAAAAATCTCAGAATTATCTCGGCCCGTTTCGGTATTTCTGGCGCGCCTGACGAAAAATTCTCGCCGGTACAGCTGCTTGTGCGGAAAAGAACGCTGCGGCAAAGAAATCCGTACCGTACATCTTTGCGGTTAAATCTTCACGACCTCGGGACGCGGGCGTCTGCGTCTTCTGTGATCAAGAACCGCGCGCGCTGCCGCGCCAATGTGCTTCGGATGTGACACCTCCCCGGGGAAACGATGCGGTTCGTTGACCTTGTGTAACCCTCGTGTCTCAAGTGCGGCAGCAAAGGTCGCTCGAAAACGTCCGACCAAAAACAATCTGGCCCAAGGCGCCGATGAGGGCGGCCTTCGGCCATCCAATGGGGAAATCAATGTCTGCTTCGAATCTCCGCGCGTCCGGTCGGCGCGCGGTCCTGCTTGTCACGACGGGCCTGGCCGGTTTCGGCCTCGCTGCGGGCGGCGCGCTCGCCCAGACCGCCGGCGCGGCGGCGGCGTCTGCGCCTTCGGCTTCCGCTGCCGAGGTGCAGGAAGTGGTGGTCACCGGCAGCCTCATCCGGCGCACCGACGTCGAAACGCCTTCGCCGGTCACCGTGCTCACCGCCGACACCATGGCCCGGCAGGGCCTGACGAACACCTCCGACGCCATCCGCTCCATCTCGGCCGACAGCTCCGGGACAATCCCGACCGCCTTCTCCGACGGCTTCGCGGCGGGCTCCTCGGGCGTCTCCTTACGCGGACTGACGGTGGACTCGACGCTGGTCCTGATCGACGGACTTCGCACCGCCAACTATCCCCTCCCGGACGACGGGGTGCGTGGCTTCGTCGACCTGAACACGATCCTCTTCTCCCCGGTGCAGCAGGTCGAAGTCCTCAAGGACGGCGCTTCTTCGATCTACGGCGCCGACGCCATCGGCGGCGTGGTCAACATCATCCAGAAGCCGACCTACACCGGCGAAGAGGCGGACGCCCAGCTTGGCACGACGGGGCAGGGCGGCGGTTTCTCGCAGCGCTACTACGGACTCATCGGCTACGGCGATCTCGATAGGGACCGCTACAACGTCTACGTCGACGCCGAATTTCAGAGCGACGCGACCATCCACTCCTACCAGCGCGATTTTCCCTACAACACCACCGACCTCTCCTCGATCGGCGGCGCCAACAATATCGGCGGACAGCCGGCGAACGGCCTCAACATCGGCTCGATCTACGGCTCGGTCGCCCCGGCCACCCTCGGCGCCAACGGCGTCCTGAGCGGCATCGCGACCGGCGCGCCGTACCAACTGCTTCGCGCCTGCGGGACAGGAACGGTGCAGACGACCGACGCGTCCGGCAACGTCTACTGCGCCCAGAACTTCGCCAAATACACGGACATCCAGCCCAAGACGCAGCGGTGGGGTGTCCTCGGCCGCTTCACCGCCCAGCTGACGCCCGATATCCAGGGTTGGGTGACCTTCAGCTACGTCCAGAACCAGACCACCGTCGGCCTGGCGCCGGCGCAGATCCAGAACAACAGCCCGATCAACACCGACCACATCGCCCTTCCGGCCACGCTTCCCAACGGATCGCTCAATCCCAACGATCCCTTCGCCTCGCTGGGTGAGGCGGCCCTCATCAACTACGCCTTCGGCGACATTCCCTCATACCTCAAGCTCACCAACCACGTGTACCGCGAAGTCGCGGGGCTCAAGGGCACGACCGGTGGCTGGGACTGGCAGGCCTCGCTGAACTTCAACCACGCCTCGCTGGACACCGTCGCGGCGGGATTCCTCTACGAGCCGCAGCTGATCTCGGACGTGGAGAACGGGACCTACAATTTTGTGAATCCGGCGGCCAACTCCGCCGCGACGATCAACGCTTTGGCCCCAACCCTCTACAAGACGTCGCACACCGATCTGGATTCGTTAGACTTTTCCGGCACGCGCAAGCTCTGGAACCTGCCCGGCGGCCCGCTCGGCCTCGCCGTTGGCGGCCAGATCCGCTACGAGGACATGGCCAATCCCGACATCAACACCAACAACATGGTCGCCGGCGGCGACGGCTCCATGCAGCCGACCTTCACCTTTGGCCACCGTACCGTCGAAGGTGTCTTCTTCGAGCTCGACGCCCCGGTGCTCAAGCCGCTGGAGATCGACGTCTCCGGCCGCTACGACCACTACTCCGACGTCGGCGGCGACTTCTCGCCCAAGGTCGGCGTCAAGTACACGCCAATCCGCCAGATCGCTCTTCGCGGGACCTATTCGGAGGGCTTCCGCGCGCCCAGCTTCTCCGAGTCGGGGAACAGCCTGTCGGTCGGCTACATCAACTACAGCCCCCTCTCGTCGCTTCCGGCTTCCACCAACTTCATCGCCGCGCATGGCGGCAACGCCTATGCGACCGCCCCCTACGAGCTGAACCTTGCTTCGGTCGGAAATCCGAACATCAAGCCGGAACGCTCGCACAGCTATACGCTCGGGTCGGTGTTCGAGCCGAACAGGTGGTTCAACGTCTCGGTCGACTACTATCACATTTCCAAGAAGGACGTGATCGGCAGTCCGAACAACGGCGAAATCCTCGATGCCTACTACCTGGGTCAGCCGCAACAACCAGGGGTGAAGGTGATCGGCGATTTGCCCGACCCGCAGTTTCCGAACGCGCAGGCGCGGCCGATCTACATCGACGAGCCTTACGTGAACTCCAACTCGGAGTGGACTGACGGCCTCGATATCGACTTGCGGGCCCACTATGACTTCCCGATGGACATCCATTGGTCGAGTGACTTCAACTTCACCGACATCTTCCACTTCGTTTACACTACTGGTGGCCAGCCCCTGGAATTCGTCGGCACCCAGGCACCATACGTCCTCTCTTCAGGGGCCGGAACGCCGAAGTACCGGGCGAACTGGGCCAACACCTTTACCTGGGAGAGACTGACCGTCACGGGCACGGTCTACTATGTCAGCTCGATGAAGGAGACTGGCGTCGACGCGACCGGACTACCCCCGACGTGCTTGTACTTCGGCGCTTCGGGCAACGAGTTCCCCAACGGCTGTAACATCTCGCCCTACTGGGACTTCGACCTCAACGCCCGGGTGAAGATCAACGACCGTATCTACGCCTACGCCACGATCTACGATCTCTTCAACTCCAAGCCGCCGCTGGATCCGGCCGACTACGCCGGCGGACCCTATGGGCAGGGCGCCAACTACAACCCGACCTACGCCCAGACCGACGCTGTCGGCCGCGCGTTCAGGATCGGCTTCCACGTGAAGTACTAAAGAGGTCGAGGCATGCCGGGCGCAGGCTCCTGTCCGCGCCCGGCATGCGATCGACGCCCATCTTCCCCGCCGCTACGTAAAGGGTCCTAATCTCCTGCGCCCCGGGATAAGGAGGACAACGCGGTGACAGATCGGAACCTCGAGGCGACGCTCGACGAGGCCCTCGCCCAGGCGCACCTGCCGGCCCTCCTGATGTCGCTGGTGCACCTGACGGGCGACGCCTCCCTGCTCAGCCAGGAGCGCAGGCCGAGGTACGACTTCATCCTCTCCGACGGCTTCGACGGCGGCTATTCGCCTGAGGTCCAGGAAGACATCCGCAAGCGGGCGCGTGCCGCAATCCTCGCCCATCTGGGCGGAAAGCCCCTTCCGCCGGCGCCCGAACTGCCGACCGTGCGGCGGATGATGGACTGGGTCGCCGGCGACGACATCCCGGCCCACTACAGCGACTTTCTGGTCGACGAGCTGCAGCTCTCCGGCGTCGACACCAACGCGCCGAACTGGTCGACTCCGACCCTCAAGGCCGCAGCCGGCAAGATGAAGGTGATCGTCGTGGGCGCCGGCATGTCGGGCCTGCTCGCGGGCATCCGCCTGCAGCAGGCCGGTGTCGATTTCACCATCGTCGAGAAGAATTCAGACGCCGGCGGCACCTGGTTCGAGAATGTCTATCCCGGCTGCCGGGTCGACAATCCCAACCACATGTATTCCTACTCGTTCGAGCCGACGCACGACTTCCCGCAGTATTACTCGACTCAACCCGTCTTGCTCGCCTACTTCCATCGCGTGGCCGAGAAGTACGGGCTGCGCAAGCGCATCCGCTTCAACACCGAGGTGGAGGAGGCCCGTTTCGACGAGGCGCGCAATATCTGGCGCGTGAGCATCCGCGCCGCCGATGGCCGCCGCGAGACGCTGGAGGCCAACGCCGTCATCACGGCTGTCGGGCAACTCAACCGTCCGCGAATGCCCGACATCGAG
>JAFANN010000042.1 GCA_019232665.1 Caulobacteraceae bacterium
CTCGTCGCTGAGGTCCTGGATCGTCGCGCCGATGTAGCCGCGCTGGATCTTGTGACCGTTCATCAGCTCACGGGTCACGTTCTCTGCCACGTCGGCGGGGATGTCGAAGCCGATGCCGACCGAGCCTCCCGACGGCGAGAAGATCGCGGTGTTGACCCCGATCACGCGGCCGTACGTGTCGAAGGTCGGGCCGCCGGAATTGCCGCGGTTGATGGGCGCGTCGATCTGGATGTAGTCGACGAACTTCTCGCCGATGTCGCGGTTGTAGGCCGAGACGATGCCAGCGGTCGCCGTGCCGCCCAGGTCGTAGGGATTGCCGACCGCGAGGACCCAGTCGCCCACGCGCGGCCGTGCGTGGTCTTCGAAATTCACATAGGGGAAGTTCCCGCCCGGCACGCGGATCACCGCAAGATCGGTGCCTTCGTCGCGGCCGACCAGCGTCGCTTTCAGTTCACGGCCGTCCTTGAGGATGACCTTAATGTCGTCGGCGTTTTGCACCACGTGGTTGTTGGTGACGATGAACCCGTCCGGCGAGATGAAGAAGCCGGAGCCGGAAGACATCTGCTTGGGCTCTCGTCGTGGCGTGGGCGCGCCGTCTTCGTCATCGTCGCCTCCGCCACCGGGAGGGACGAGATTGAACGGCAGGCCCGGGATCGCCGGGAAGCCGCGCATGCCGGGCATCTGGCTGACGTCGACCTTTGAGGTCACACGGATCGAGACCACCGCCGGCGAGACCTTCTCGAAAATGTCCGCGAAGGACATCGGGGCTCCGGGAGTGGACGCCACCACGGGCTCGGTGGCCACGTTGATCAGCCGCCCGAAGCCGCTCGATCCGAGGGCCGCGGGGCGCAGACCGGCGCCCGCCATCGCAGCCACGGCGATGCCGCCTGCGGCCACGGCTCCCAAAAGAACGTGCGTTTTACTGACAGCCATGACTCGTCCTTAGATCCCGGCTCCTTCCTCGGAAGGACCGGCCTACAACGTAGTATCGCAGTCTCTTGAGTGGGAGAGGGGCTTGCAAGTTACCGTTCGGTTAGCGTGGTGACGTTTGTGCAGCGCGAATCTGGCGCGGCGATGACCATCCTCAACGTCCGCCGGAGATAGCCACCGTCACCAACGCCGGGCGCGGTTGGGGCGTTGCCGCGACGCCGTCCGAAGAGGCGGTCTGGCCGCGCCACTCGCCCTCGCGCTTGAGCGCGTCCTTGAGCTGACGAGGCATGTACTTCTCGTCGTGCTTGGCGAGGATTTGGGTCGCCTCGAAGACGCCGGAACGATCGAACGCCCCGGTGGCGACCACGCCCTGACCTTCCCGGAACAGGTCCGGAAGCTCGCCGCGGTATCTGACGGGGGCGGCTCGCGTCCGGTCAGCCATGACGAACGCGACCTCCCCGTCGGCGCCGCGGCGGAAGCTGCCCGTCTCGACCAGGCCGCCGAGCTGGATGTTTCGTCCAGGAGGCACGTGGGCGGCGACGGCCTGGGCCGGCGTGTAGAAGTAGGAAATAGAATTGCGCAGCCCGTACAGCGCCAGGCCTGCGGCCAGGCACAGGATCGGCGCCGCCGCGGCGAGCACCATCAGCCTCCGCCGGGCCATTCGCGACTTGGGAAGAAGGGACATGCGTGGCCCTCTAGCACATTCGCGCATGAGAAATGGGATGGCTCACGCCTCGGCGCGTGGAAGCTCGATGGTCAGGGCGAGGCCGCCAAGGCCGGAACCGCCAAGCGACATTGTTCCGCCGTAGGCGCGGACGAGTTCGTCGACGATGGCGAGGCCGAGCCCCGAGCCCGGCGTCCTTTCGTCCAGGCGTGTCCCGCGGCGGAGAACTTCGGTGCGCATCGCCGGATCGAGGCCTGGTCCATCGTCCTCAACGACAAGGCGCAGCTGCCGTGGGCTGACCGCATCGCCCCTCACCCGGACGAAGCTTCGGCACCACTTGCAAGCGTTTTCCATCACGTTGCCGGAGATCTCGAGCAGGTCCTGGCGCTCGCCGAGGAAGACGAGGTCTTCCGGGCAGGTCCATTCGATTTCCGAGACTTTGTCCTGGAAGATCCGCTCGAGAGTGCGCGCGAGCTCGTCCAGGACGGGCGCCAGGGGGGTGCGGTCGCCGGGACCCTGCGCGCGAGCGGCCGCCCGCGCGCGGCGCAGGTGGTGATCGACATGGGCGCTCATCGTCCCGGCTTGCCGCTCGACCACTTCCGCCAGCGGACCCGGACTGGCTTGCGCCTCGGCGATCATCACCGAGAGCGGGGTCTTCAGGGCATGCGCCAGGTTGCCGACATGGGTGCGCTGGCGCTCGACGACCTCCTGGGTGTGCTCCATCAGCGCGTTGAGCTCGGCCGCGAGCGGCTGGAGCTCTGTCGGATAGCTGCCGGTGACGCGCTCGCTCTCGCCGGTGCGCAGAGCCACGACTTCCCGGCGCAGGGCGAAGAGCGGCTGCAGGCCGAACCTCACCTGAATGAACACCGCGGTGATCAGGCCCGCAGCCAGCACCGCGAGCGAGATCGCGATGGCCGTCGCGAAGGTCCTCACCGCGCTGTCGACCGATTTGCGGTCCTCGGCCGTCATGAATACCACTGGCGCGCCGAAGTCGGGGAGGCGGCCCTGCATGGCCGCCACGCGCAGGTGCTGGCGCAGCGGCCCTGCCGTATCGAAGAAAACCACGTGGCCCGGATCCCTCCCTATGGCGCCAACGACGGCGGGAGGCGCGATCAGAATGCGGTCCCACAGCGAGCGTGACCGCGACGCCGGGACGACGTTGCCCGCGTCGTCGAGCGTGGCGATCTCCCAATAGACGCCGCTGTAGGCTCGAAGGGTCGCCGGGTTGCTGAAGGCTGGCGGGACGATCTGCGCGTTCTCCACTGACGCGCCGTCGACCAGCCCGTCGAGGGCCTCGGCAAGGCCGTTGTCGAACCGCTGAACGGCGGCGTGGTCGAAGAAGGTGGAGAGAGCGACGCCCCCGAGAATGATGACCGCAAGGCTCCACGCGGCGGCGAGGAGGACCAGTCGCCAGACCAGGGAAGCGCGCAGGGGCGATCGGTCGCGCACGGCGACCCAGGGGCGCTTCACGCCCGGCGAGCCTCCCCATCAACAGCGACCAAGCGGTAACCCAGGCCCCGAACCGTTTCGACCCGCTCGGGTCCGATCTTCTTGCGCAGCCGCCCGACGAAGACCTCGATCGTGTTCGAGTCCCGATCGAAGTCCTGGTCGTACAGGTGCTCGACAAGCTCGGTGCGGCTGATCACCCGACCCTGGTGCATCATCAGGTAGTGCAGCAGGCGGTATTCCAGCGACGTCAGGCGAAGCGGCTCGCCGGCGACCGTCGCCCGCGCCGCCCGCGGATCCAGCCGCAGGTCGCCACAGCTCAGGCTCGGGGCGGCATGGCCGGCGGAGCGCCGCAACAAGGCGCGCAGGCGCGCGAGCAGCTCCTCGGTATGGAACGGCTTGGTGAGGTAGTCGTCGGCGCCGGCGTCGAATCCCGCGACCTTCTCGCTCCACGCGCCCCGGGCGGTGAGGATCAGGACCGGCGTGGCGATCTGGGCCCTGCGCCAACCCTCGAGCACCGCCGCGCCGTCGATCTTGGGCAGGCCGAGATCGAGGACGATCGCGTCATAGGGCTCGGTCTCGCCGAGGAAGGACGCCTCCTCGCCATCGCCGGCGTGGTCGACGGCGTAGCCTGCGTCGGCAAGCGCGCGCTTGAGCTGGCGAGAAAGGTCCGGGTCGTCTTCAACCAGAAGTATTCTCAAGCTCTGCCCCTATCGCTCGCCGATGACGGCGCCTGTGACGGCGTCCACCATGAAGTCGATTCGCCTCCCGTGAACGGTAATCCAACGCACCCTGTAGATGGGCCGGCCGCCATCATACTCGATCCCGGCGTCGAGCTGACGCCCCGGCGCGCGGCGTTCGAGACCCTCGATCACGTGGCTCAGTGGCGCGAAATGTCCATGACGGACGCCGAACCGCGCCTCTTCCTGCTGCTGGCGCCAGTCTGCGCCCAGGGAATTGGGTCGATGCGCAGCGGGCGGCGGCGCTCCTTGTGGGTACCCGCCAAGGCCATAAGGGCGAGGCGCGTATCCGGGATAGCCAGCTCCCGGGGGCGCCGCCCCCCCGCGATAGGCGTAACCATAGGGCCCCGCGTAGCGACCCCTGGCAGCCGGCGGACCTTCGTTCGGAGCGGCTGGTCCTCGCTCGTAGGTTGGCGGACGCCCGCCGCTGAAACCGCCGCCATGTCCTTCAAAGCCCCCGCCATGGCCCTCGAAGCCGCCGCCGCGTTCCCCCTCGAAGCCGCCGCCACGCCCGCCGAATCCGCCACCGGGGCCCCCGAATCCGCCCCCATGGCCATGGTTTTGCGCCATGACCATCGCGGCCGGCGCCAGGGCCGCCGCGAGCATGCAAATGAAGGCTGCGATCCGGCTCACCCCGAAAACGTACACGTTTTGGGCTGAACGCCATCTGAATGAGGATCGCAAGCTGTCGTGATCTCGGCCACGCTCCTAGCGGCGTGAGCGCGGGGAGTACGGACGATCCTCTCTCCAAGATTCGGCGAAGCGTTCCAGTTCCGGGTCGGTCGTCTCAGGCAGTGTCACGACCAGCCGCGCCATGAGGTCTCCGCGGCGCCCGCGGCTGTCGGACAGCCCCCGGCCGCGCAGGCGAAGGGTGCGCCCGGAGTTGGAGCCCTTCGGCACGGTGAGGGTGACCGCGCCGTCCGGGGTCTCGACCGTCACCTTGCCGCCGAGGACGGCGTCCGGGACAGAGACCGGCACGTCCATGACGAGGTTTTCGCCTTCCCGGTGGTAGATCGGGTGCGGCCGGATCGTGAGCTCGATGAGGGCGTCGCCGGCTCCGGCGCGCCCCGGCGAGCCTTGGCCGCGCAAACGCAGGACCTGGCCTTCGTGCGCACCCTTGGGGATGCTCACATCGAGCGTGCGGCCATCGGAGAAGCTGATGCGACGCTTCGCGCCCGCGATCGCTTCCTCGAGATCGATCTCGAGCGTCGCGCGAACGTCGGATCCTCGCGAGGGGAAGCCGCCGCCACCCTGGAAGCCGCCACCGAATCCGCGCTGGCCGCCGCCACGGCCGCCGAACATCTCGCCGAGGATATCGTTGAGGTCGACGCCCTCGAAGTTCGCGGATCGGAATCCCCCGGCGCCCTCGCCGAACGGATTTGGGCCATAGGCGCGGGCGGTTTCGCGACCGTCCGCATCGATCTCGCCGGCGTCGAACTTCCGGCGCTTCTCCTCATCGCCAATAATGTCGAAGGCGGCGCTGACCTGCTTGAAGCGCTCTTCGGCGGCCTTGTCGCCGGGATTGGCGTCCGGATGGAGCTTCTTGGCGAGCTTGCGGAACGCCTTGCGGATTTCGTCCGCGCTCGCGCCGCGAGCCACCCCCAGTTCCTTGTAGGGATCCTGCGCCAAGCCGCTTGGTCCTCGTTGAGTGTGTGACGTCACTGCGCCGCTCGTGCGGCGCCCAGGGATGAATTAAGGCTGCGCCGCCCGTGCGCAAGGGCTCGCTGTGGCAAAAAGGCCACACAGAAGCGTGCCGCCCATCTCAGCCGTCGCTGCGGTCGACAAGCCAGTCAGGCGCGAGAAAGTCCATAGCGTCGTCGGGATCATCGAGGCACGCCTCGTTGATCGTCTGGCCCCGCACCGAAACTCCCGCCCGATGCACGCTTTCGGGATCGCCGGTCACCAGCGGATGCCACGAGGGCAGGTCCTTGCCTTCATATAGTCGACGGTAGGCGCAGCTGCGCGGCATCCACGGCAGATCGCGGATGTTTCCCGGCGTGAGCTTGATGCAGTCCGGCACGGTGCGGTGTCGGTCGGCGTAGTCTGTGCAGCGACAGGTGTGCGCATCCAGCAGCCGGCATGAGACTCGCGTGGGGGTCACGTCGCCGGTCTCGTCGTCTTCGAGCCGGATGACGCAGCACAGCCCGCAGCCGTCGCACAGGCTCTCCCACTCCGCGGAGGTCATCTCCGCGAGCGTCTTTCTCCGCCAGAAGGGCGCATCGTCCATAGGATGGTCTAGACCTGCCGGGTCGCGAAAAGATAGGGCCGGGACGCGGACACGAAAGTCCGCCGACCGAAGTCAAAATGCCCGCACCGCTCATCGCTCTTCGCGCCGTTCGCCTCGCGGATGGGCCTCGCTGGCTGTTCGACGGCGTCGACATCGCCCTCGAACCGCGCGAGCGCGCTTGCCTCGTGGGACGAAACGGCGCTGGCAAATCGACGCTGCTGCGCATCCTGGCCGGTCTGTCCTTGCCCGACGAGGGCGAGCGAACGATCCAAGCCGGCGTCACCGTTTCCCTGGTGACCCAGGAGCCTGTGATCGAGGGCGCCAGCCTGGCGGACTACGCCTCGGCGGGGGGCGCGGCGCGGCACGAGGCGGAGGCGGCCCTGGAGAGCTTCGGGCTCGATCCCAAACGATCTCCGGTTGGATTGTCCGGCGGTGAGACGCGCCGCGCCGCGCTCGCCCGGGCGTTCGCCGAGCAGCCCGACGTGCTGTTGCTGGACGAGCCGACCAACCATCTCGACATCATCGCCATCGAGCAGCTCGAGGAGATGCTCGCACGGAGCCGCTCCGCCATCCTGGTCGTCAGCCATGACCGCGCCTTCCTCGAGCGAATAACGAGGCGCTGCTTCTGGCTCGAGTCCGGCGAGGTCCGCCGGCTGGACCGCGGATTTGCTGATTTCGACGTCTGGGCGGAAGAGAGGATCGCCGCGGAGGCCGAGACGGCGCGTCGGCTGGATAAGGCGATAGAGCGCGAGCAGCATTGGCTCGAACGCGGCGTCACCGCCCGGCGGGCGCGCAACGAGGGCCGGCGGCGGCGGCTGATGGCGCTTCGGGCGGCCAAGTCTGAAAGCCTGAGGTTGGCCAGGGGCGAACTCGCCCTCAGCACGGGCGCGGCGCCGACATCGGGCCGGCGCGTGGCCGAGGCCAAGCGCCTCACCAGGAGCTTCGGCGACCGGACCCTGATCCGCGACTTCTCGACCCGGATCCTGCGAGGAGACCGGGTGGCGATCGTTGGCCCGAACGGCGCGGGCAAGACGACGCTGGTGC
>JAFANN010000105.1 GCA_019232665.1 Caulobacteraceae bacterium
AGGGCGTCGTGGTGGAATGGTCGGCTCACGAGACGGCACCTCACGGCGACGACGATGCCGTCCATTCCGGTGATGGAGTCGCGCAGCCAGGCCTTCTGGCCGCGAAGCGCCATGACTTCGAACTGGCGAGACTGGTCCGCCCCGACAGTGACGGTGTCACCAACGGAGATCGCCTCGTCGTAGACGGGCCGTTCGACGTGGAAGAGGTTGAGGTAGGTCATAAGCGTCATCCTTGGCTCGTACCTGAGCAAAAGGACCGCCGATGAGCCTTCGAGAGGCAGGCGCCGGATGGAACCCGTCCTCCTCGGGCCAACGACAGACATCGAGGGAAGATTGCGCTTCCCTAGCCCCTCGCGCGCCTGTCGCCGATGCGACATGAGGTAACCGCCGCGATCGTGCGAATCCGCTCGCGAGTCTCGGGTCGGCTATAACTTTCGTCTAGTTGGGTTGAGATTCCGTTTACGTCGTCGTCGAGCGCCTATCGGGCTCTATACTGACGCTTGATTGAGCTCGCATGGATAAGCTCCAGACGAGCGACCAAACCAATCCCGCGAACGTCTAGGGCGCCCGGGCGCCGTGAGCGGCCGGCTGCGACGCAGGCGGGGTGGGCGCGAAGACGTCGTGGAGGCTCTTGTAAAGGGTGGCCGCCCCCGTCGCGATGGCGGCTGCGATGAGGATCGCGGCAATCAGCGGGTTGTTCTTGAGCCACGCCACCCAGCGGTCGAAGCGCGTGCCTTGCGGTGGCGCTCTCCAGGCCGCGGCCAGGCGGGCGAGCCTCAGGGCTTCGGCCACTCCATCGGCAAGTTCGGCCGGATTGCGGTCCGGCCCGGTCACCGCCTGGCGGATTGAACGCTCCAAATCGTCATAGGGCGCAGCGATCGGGACCACCTGGCTCAGCCGTTCTCGCAGCACGTCAACCGCCTCGCCGAGCAGCCACCGGTTGTCGCACACGGCCTTGAGGTCCGGATCGGCGCGGATGGCGTCCAGCCAGGCGTCAGCACGCGTGGGCGCTGCCGCCCTCGCCGCGCAGACCCTGTCATAGCGCTCGGCGGCCACGCGACTCCACACCGCCTCCCCCGCCTGCGCCCGCTTCAGGATGCGCGCATTGGGCCCGGCGATCGCTTCGAGCAGGGCGCGGCACTTCTGCGCCTGCGCCTGCATCGCCGCTATCGCCACCTTCTGATCGGTGTCGAACTTCTGATCCATCGCCCGTCCCTCCTGTACGCCATCATACAGGCTGAGGCGCTGCTGCGGATTCTCCCTCGTGGGCGACTTCCACGCACCGCTCGTAGAGTTCCGGATGCGTCGCCCTCACCCGAGCCTCCAGTCGGTCGGCGATTTCCGGGTCGGCCTTGGCGTCGCCGATCAGGTGAGTGAAGCCCGCCCGCTCGGCCTGCCGTGGGTCGAAGGCGTCGGTGGAACTTGGGAACAGGTGCTCGATCCGTTGCGGTTGGCCCTCCGCCTCCAGCAAGGCGGCGAGGAAATACTGTTCGACCAGGATGTTGTCGCGAACGGCGCCGATCCGCTCCCAGACCGGCTGGTTGCGCGGATCACGGATGATCGCGATCGCCGTACGCGAGTAGCGGCCGAGGAAGTCCACATCGGCGCCGCCGAGTATTCCGCAGCACACCGCCCCGTTGCGCTGCGCCTCCGCGTAGCGTCTCCAGGCGGGCGGCAACCAACCGCCGAGCACGCCGATCGCGGCCATGAAGTTGTCAGGCCGATAAAGCGACTGGTCCTCGAAGTCGAAATGCTCCGGGTTCTGGGCGAGCAACGGCGCGTTGAGCAGCCGCGCCGGCAGCGGCTTCCACAGGATCACGTCCGCGTCGAGATGGACGAAGGGCTTCTCCTGCGCTGCATAGGCGCTGAGCTTGCCGAGCACCCACCAAAGGGGATCCGCCGCCTCGCGGTTCAGGCCCTCCAGGTCGGTGCTAACGTGCGTGAAAGGCAGGCCCAGCCGCTCGACCAGCAGCTCCGCCCCCGCGTCGTCAGCGATCAGGCACGCCTCCTCGAAATGCCTCGCCGCCTCCGCCACGGACAGCGCCCAGCAGAGCAGGTGCGCGCGATCGCTGCGCCAAAGCCGGTGGTAGTAGAGCCGGTGCGGCCGCGACCAGAAGGACCACACCGCGCGCATCAGATCAGATGGCTTCCTATGCCGCGCCCGCCGCCGCTGTAGGAAAACGGGCCGACGACTTCGAAGGCCCGCGCCAGGCGGTGCGTCTCACCGTCGAGCGACGCCTCGAGATAGCGCCAGCCCAGCGGCGCGTACACGGCGATCGAGACGACCAGCTCGACCCGCCCCTGCTCGCCGCTCGGCTCGCGGCTCACCATCACGCCCGGCCCCTCGATGAAGAAGCGCTTCGCCTCTTTGATGCGGCCGCCAGCCAGCGTCACGAACACGACGCTTCCAGGGCGCCCGGACGCGGGAGAGACGGTCGGAGGCCAGTCAGGTTCGCCGCCCATATCCCCGCCAGGCACAACCCAAGTGTGCGGATGATAACGGTTCGGGAACTGCGGCGGTAGCGGACGAGCCGAAGACCTAGCTCTCGATCTACGCAGCCACGGGTCTGGGGATTGCCGGCAGCTCCGTCGCCGTTCCCACGTCCAGATATCGCGCCGCCGTCGGCTCACCCCCAGCCCCCAGCTCCACCAACAGCGGGTTGCCCGTGGGGATTTCCACGCCCGGGATCGTCTCGTCCGACACCTTGAACAGGTGCTTGACGATGGCGCGCAGGGAATTGCCGTGGGCGGCGACGAGGACGGTCTCGCCGGTGGCGAGGCGCGGGGCGATGTCGCCGGTCCAGTAGGGGAGCACGCGCTCGAGGGTGGTCTTCAGGCTCTCGGTCTTGGGCGGGGTGATCCCAGCGTAGCGGCGGTCGCGGGTGAAGTCGTGTTCGCCGCCAGGCTCCAGCGGCGGCGGGGGGACATCGTAGGAGCGGCGCCAGACGCGGACCTGCTCGGCCCCGTACTTCTCACGAGTGGGCTCGTGCTCGAGGCCGGTGAGGCCGCCGTAGTGGCGCTCGTTGAGGCGCCAGTCCTTGGTCATCGGGATCCACAACTGGCCCGCTTTCCACAGGGCGAGGTCGGCGGTGCGGATGGCGCGGGTGAGCACCGAGGTGAAGCAGCGGTCGAAGGCCAGGCCTTCGGCGACGATCAGCTCGCCCGCCCGCATCGCCTCCGCCTCGCCCTTCTCCGTCAGGTCCACGTCGACCCAGCCGGTGAAGCGCTGGGCGATGTTCCAGCGGCTCTGGCCGTGCCGGAGGAGGACGAGCTTGGACATGGATCCGCCTTGTTGTGAACGACGGCCGCCGGGCTAGGGCCTGGAAGGCCGGAGCGTCAAGCGTGACGCGAGGCGAGGTGGCGAACCCGGCCGGCGGCGACTATAGGTGCGCGCGACGATGAGCGATCGCCTTTTCTTCCCCCTCGTGGCCCTGATCGCCCTCGCCCTGATCGCCCTGTCGCTGGTCTGGCCGCAGGGACTGGGCGCGCCGTCCCCTGCCCCATTCGGCCAACCCCTCGCTCCGGTGCGCCAGGACCCAGCGCCCCAGCCGGGCGCGCATCCGACGCAACCCACCCCGGACGCGCCGGGTTAATCGCCCCCGTTTCGTACATTTCCAAGAGAGACCGCATGCCGCAAAAGCCCCGAGCCGACCTCGCGCCCAACTCCGCCGCCTACGAGACCACGCCCCTGGTCAAGCCGACGGGCTTTCGCGAGTACGATGCACGCTGGCTGCTGGAGAAGGAGATCAACCTGCTGGGGATCCAGGCGCTCGGCCTGGGGCTGGGGACCTACATCCAGAGCCTGGGACGCAGGCGGATCGTCACCGGCCACGACTTCCGCTCCTATTCCCTCTCGGTGAAGCAGGCCCTGACCCTGGGGCTGATCCAGGCGGGGTGCGACGTCGTGGACATCGGCCTCGCCCTCTCGCCGATCGCCTACTTCGCCCAGTTCGACCTCGAGGCGCCCTGCGTGGCGATGGTCACCGCCAGCCACAATGAAAACGGCTGGACCGGAGTGAAAATGGGCGCCAACGCGCCCCTCACCTTCGGCCCGGAAGAGATCGGCCAGGTTCGCGACATCGTCCTTTCCGGATCGGGCGTCGAGCGGCCGGGCGGGACGCTGACGAGAGCCGAGGGCGTCGCCGAGCGCTACATCTCCGACGTCGCCAAGCGCTGCCAGCTGAGCGCGCCGCTGAAGGTGGTCTGCGCCTGCGGCAACGGCACGGCCGGCGCCTTCGCCCCCGAGGCCCTGCGCCGGATGGGGGCCGAGGTGATCGAGATGGACTGCGATCTCGACTGGACCTTCCCTCGCTACAACCCCAATCCCGAGGACTCGGAGATGCTGCACGCCATGGCCGCCGCCGTGCGCGAGCATGGGGCGGACATCGCTCTCGGCTTCGACGGCGATGGCGACCGGTGCGGGGTGGTCGACGACACGGGCGAAGAGATCTTTGCGGACAAGGTGGGGCTGATGCTGGCGCGCGATCTTGCGCCCGTGCATCCGGGCGCGACCATCGTCGTCGACGTGAAGTCTACCGGTCTCTACGCCACCGACCCGATCCTGGCGTCGCACGGGGTGAAGACCGTCTACTGGAAGACCGGCCACAGCTACATCAAGCGCAAGACCGCAGAGATCGGCGCCCTGGCCGGGTTCGAGAAATCCGGCCACTTCTTCGTCAACGCCCCGCTCGGTCGCGGCTACGACTGCGGCCTCACCGCCGCGGCGGCGATCCTCAACATGCTCGACCGCAACCGCGGAAAGAAACTCAGCGAGCTCAAGCGCGCCCTGCCGACGGCCTATACTTCCCTGACCATGAGCCCGCACTGCGCGGACGAGGTGAAATACGACGTGGTCAAGGATGTCGTCGCCGAATACGAGACCCTGGCGAAAAAGGGCCAGCCGATCCTAGGCCGTTCGATCAAGGAAGTTATCACGGTCAACGGCGTCCGCGTGGCGCTCGAGGACGGCAGCTGGGTTCTGGTCCGCGCCTCGTCCAACAAGCCGGAGCTGGTGGTCGTGGTCGAGAGCACCAAGTCGGCGGAGGACATGCGTGAGCTCTTCCACAATGAGGTCAAGCCGCGCCTCGCCGAGCATCCTGCCGTCGGCGCCTACAACCAGGAGATCTGACAAGGCGCTTCCAGCGCCTTCGCGTGGTCGAGGGCTCGATCCCCAACGACCACTACCGGTCGAAAACGCGAATGGTTTCGTGGGGCGCCACAAGTAGTGATCTTGTGAATCGCGCCGAACGCGCATTGAAACGTTTTTGTTGTTCGTGAGATTAGTGAGGTTCGGGGTTAATATTTTTCTTCTGAATCCCACCGGCGCGTCGATGCCTCACTCGTCGGCTTGCGGCGTCGCGCCGCTTGCTCACGAATTCGTGTAGAGCGTCAGTGGACCAGAGGATTCGAGGCGAAAATCGCGCCGAGCCAGAAGGCGCAGGCGAGAAGAACGACGAACAGAAAGCACGCCAGTCCACCTGATCCCCTGGCGATTTCCCCCGGTTTGGCCGACTTGTCGGACGGCAGTCTGCTTTGCATCAGCTTCCCTTGAAGACGGATCCGCAGGGCGCTTGCGCAGCGCTTCTGAAATCTGATGAAACCAGACTTCAACAGGCCTGTCGAGTTTAGATCCGCGCGGCGTTCCGCCGCTGTAACAGTTGTTGGGCGAAGAAACGCCTCAGGCTGCCGCCGCCGCGGTTTTGACCGCTCCGGCGATCTCACGCACGAGCTGGCCGATCAGCTTCTCGTCGTCCCCCTCGGCCATGATCCGGATGAGCGGCTCTGTGCCCGAGGCGCGCACGAGCAGGCGACCCGAGCCGTTGAGCTTGGCCTGGGCGTTGGCGATGGCGGTCTTGACCATCTCGGTCTCCAGCGGCCGCCCGCCGCTGAAGCGCACGTTCTCGAGCTTCTGGGGCACCGGCTCGAACTGGCGGGCGAGCGCGCTCATCGGCGCGTCGGAGCGCACCAGCTCGGCCAGGACCTGCAGCGCCGCGATGAGGCCATCGCCGGTGGTGGAATAGTCGGAGAGGATGATGTGGCCGGAGGGCTCGCCGCCGACATTGAAGCGTCCCTCGCGCATGCGCACCATCACCGAACGGTCGCCCACCGGCGTGCGCTCGAGGCTGAGGCCCCGGTCGGCCAGGAAGCGCTCGAGACCGAGGTTGGACATCACCGTGGCCACCACCCCGCCGCCGGCGAGCTTGCCCTGCGCCGCCCACGACTTGGCGATGAGCGCCATGATCTGATCGCCATCGACCAACTGGCCCTTCTCGTCGCAGATGACCAGGCGGTCCGCGTCGCCGTCGAGCGCGAGGCCGATGTCCGCGCGATACTCCCGAACCGCCTTCACCAGCGAGCTGGGGTGGGTCGACCCACACTCCTCGTTGATGTTGAAACCGTTGGGACTGACGCCGACTTCGATCACCTCGGCGCCCAGTTCGTAGAGGGCGGTCGGCGCCACCTTATAGGCCGCGCCGTTGGCGCAATCGACCACTACGCGAAGTCCCGCCAGGCTCAGCGTCCGCGGCAGGGTGGCCTTGACGATTTCGACGTAGCGCGCCTGGGCCTCGTCCATCCGCGCCACCCGGCCGAGCTCCTTGGGTCCGGCGAGACCCTCCTGCAGGCCCTCGTCCATGTGTGCCTCGATCCGGGCCTCCATCTCGTCGGAGAGCTTGTAGCCGTCGGGGCCGAACAGCTTGATGCCGTTGTCGGAGAAGCTGTTGTGCGAGGCCGAGATCATCACCCCAAGGTCGGCGCGCATGGAGCGGGTCATCATAGCCACCGCCGGGGTCGGAAGAGGACCGAAAAGGCGCACGTCCATGCCCACGCTGGTGAGGCCGGCCACCAGCGCCGGCTCGATCATGTAGCCGGACAGGCGGGTGTCCTTGCCGATCACCACCAGGTGCCGTCGATCCCCCCCGGACCGGAACAGCTTGCCCGCCGCCATCCCCACGCGCAGGGCGACTTCCGCGGTCATCGGGAACTGGTTGGCCTGGCCCCGAATGCCGTCGGTGCCGAAGTAGGTCCGCTCACCCATGAATTTTTGCGCCCGTTACGCCCGTGAAAAAATGCGAAACCATTATTGCGCCGCGCCTGTCGCGACGATGGCTACAAGCTTCAGCCTCGGTTCACGCACCGGAAGGTTACCCGTTCGCGTGGCGGTGACAAAGCGGCAACTTCCAGAGGGCGATCAACGCGCATGTGCGGCATCATCGGCATCGTAGGGGTCGGACCGGTCGCGCCAAGGGTGGTGGAGAGCCTGCGGCGGCTCGAATACCGCGGCTACGATTCGGCGGGGATTGCGGCCCACGTCGGCGGACGACTGGATCGGCGCCGGGCCAAGGGGAAAATCCGCGATCTCGAGGCTGTCCTTGCCGAAGAGCCGCTGCACGCGACGACCGGGCTTGGCCACACCCGCTGGGCCACCCACGGCGCGCCGTCCGTGCGCAACGCCCACCCGCAGAAGTCCGGGCGCGTCATGCTCGTCCACAACGGGATCATCGAGAACTTCGCCGCCCTCAAGGCGGAGCTTAAGGCCATGGGCCGCGAGTTCGAGAGCGAGACCGACACCGAAGTCGTCGCCCAGTTGATCGACGTTGGGCTGGAGGCCGGCAAGGCCCCGATCGACGCGTTCAAGGCGGCGCTGGGCAGGATCAGTGGGGCCTACGCCCTGGGCGCGCTGATCGAGGGCCATGAGAACCTGATCCTGGGCGCACGACGCGGCAGCCCCCTCGTCGTCGGCTATGGCGAGGGCGAGATGTTCCTGGGATCGGACGCCCTCGCCGTCGGACCCTTCACCCATCGGATCTCCTACCTGGACGAGGGCGACTTCGTCGCCATCGACCACCACGGCGCCCGGATCTTCGACGCGTCTGGCCAACCCGTCGAGCGCGCGATCCGGGCAGTCTCCGCCTCGGCCGCCCTGGTCGAGAAGGGCAACTACCGGCACTTCATGGAAAAGGAGATCCACGACCAGCCGGACGCCTGCCAGCACACCCTGTCGGCCTATCTCGATCCCATCGCCGGCGTCGCCGCCGCGCCGGAGGGCTTCGACTTCACCACCATCGACCGGCTGCAGATCCTCGCCTGCGGCACCGCCTATTACGCGGGCCTCGTCGCCCGCTATCTGATCGAGGACCTGGCGGGCCTGCCGACCGACGTGGAGGTTGCTTCCGAGTTCCGTTACCGCAATCCGGCGGTCGCCCCGTCCACCCTGGCCCTGGCTGTCTCCCAGTCCGGCGAGACCGCCGACACCCTGGCCGCCCTGCGTTGGTGCAAGGCCAAGGGCCTGCGCACCGCCGCCATCGTCAACGCGCCGGAATCGACCATGTCGCGCGAGGTCGACCTGCTGTGGCCCACGCACGCCGGGCCCGAGGTCTGCGTCCTCTCCACCAAGGCCTTCACCGCCCAGGTCACGGCGCTGACGGCGCTCGGGATCGCCGCCGCACGCGCGCGCGCCCGCATCGACGCCGAGGAGGAAAAGCGGCTGGTCGAAGTGCTGCTGGAGGCGCCGCGGCTGCTCTCCGAAGCCCTCGAAGCGGTCGAGGATCAGGTCCGCCCCATCGCTCTGGACGTGTCCAGGGCCCGCGACGTCCTCTACCTCGGTCGCGGCCCAATGTTCGGCCTGGCTTTGGAAGGCGCCCTCAAGTTGAAGGAGGGCAGCTACATCCACGCCGAGGGCTACGCCGCCGGCGAGATGAAGCACGGGCCGATCGCGCTCATCGACGAGGACACGCCGGTGATCGTGGTGGCGCCCAGCGATCACTTCTTCGAAAAGACGATGTCGAACATCTCCGAGGTGATCGCGCGCAACGGCTCGGTGATCCTGGTCACCGACGAGCGCGGCGCCGCCCATGCGCCGGCCAACGCGAAGGTGGTGACGGTCCCCGAGTGCGATCCGCTGATCGCCCCGCTGATCTTCGCCACGCCCCTGCAGCTGCTCGCCTACCAGGTGGGCGTCTCGAAGGGCGCCGACGTGGACCAGCCACGCAATCTCGCCAAGTCGGTCACCGTCGAGTAGGGCTTCGCGGGCAGTTCACCCGATCGGAGTTCAGGCGTGGCGAGACGCGTGCGAAAGGCCGTCCTACCGGTGGCGGGGCTGGGGACCCGCATCCAACCAGCGGCCAAGGTGACGCAGAAGAACCTGCTGAACGTCTTCGATCGACCGATGCTGGCGCACGTGGTGGCCGAGGGGCGCGCGGCCGGCATCGAGCATTTCGTCATCGTCCTTGGCCGTGGGCACGGGGCGATCGAGGACTATTTCGACCACGCCTTCGAGCTCGAGGCGGGCCTGGAGACCAAGGGCAAGACCGAGGTCCTGGAGGCCGTGCGCGCCGACCTGCTGGAGCCAGGCCAGATGAGTTTCGTGCGCCAGATGGCGCCGCTGGGCCTCGGCCACGCCGTCTGGTGCGCACGCGAGATCATCGGCGACGAGCCCTTCGCGGTCATGCTGCCGGACATGCTGATGGATGCGACGCCCGGCGGCCTTTCGCAGGCCGTGGCCGCCCATGAGGCGACGGGTGGGGCGAACGTCGTGGTGGTTGAGCCGGCGCCGCCCGGCGAGGCGCACAAGTACGGCATCGTCGCCCTGGGGGAGACCTTCGCCGGCTTCGACGGACGACTGAAGGCGATGACCGGAATGGTCGAGAAGCCGCCGCCGGGGACCGAACCGTCGAACCTCTTCATCTCGGGCCGCTATGTACTGGGGCCGGGCGTCTTCGAAGCCCTTTCGGCCCACGCGACGGGGGCAGGCGGCGAGATCCAGCTCACCGACGCCATGCTGAAGCGCCTGGCGAGCGAGCCCTACTTTGCTCTCGAGTACGATGGCGTGACCTATGACTGCGGCGATCCGATCGGCCTTCTGCGCGCCAACGTCGCCTTCGCCCTGCGCTCGCCCACCGCGGCGAACCAGGCGCGCGCGGCTGTGGAGGCGGTGCTCGGCCGGGCCTGACGCCCGTCCGGGACCGGCGCGCGCCATAGCCAGCCTCCCAGAGGGCTTCGTCTTGATCCAGGTGACGCCGAGACTCGACGGCGGCGGGGTCGAACAAGTGACGCTGGACACCGCCCGTGCGGTGGCCGCCGCCGGCGCCCGCTCCCTGATCGCCACCGCCGGCGGAGGCCTCGAGGACGAAGCCCGGGCGGGGAACGCCGAGATCTTCCGCCTGTCCGCGCACGCCAAGGATCCTGCCAGGATCGCGGTGAACGGCGTGCGCCTCGCGAACCTCGCCCGCCGGTCCGGCGCCAGCCTGATCCACGTCCGGTCGCGCGCGCCCGCCTTCAGCGCGCTGGTCGCCGGACGCCTCGCCAAGGTCCCGGTCGTCGCCACCTATCACGGCATCTATGGCTCCGGGTCCGCCCCCAAGCGCTGGTACAACGGGGTGATGACGCGAGGGACCGCGACCTTCGCCAACTCCGAGTTCACGCGCGCCCACGTGCTTGCAGAGCACCGCGTCGATCCCCGGCGAGTCGTCGTTGTTCCCGAGGGCGTGGATGTGGTGAGGTTCGACCCCGCCGCCGTCGCTCCCGAACGCGCAGAAGCCCTGCGCGCGGCCTGGGGCGCGGCGCCCGGTCGGCCGGTGATCCTGCAGGCGGCCCGGCTGACCGGCTGGAAGGGGCAGGCGACGGCGATCCGCGCCTTCGGCGCCGCACGCGCGCCGGACGCCTTGCTGGTCCTGGCCGGCCGCTCCGAATCCCCTGCCTACGCCCGCGAACTCGAGGAGACCGCGCGCGCGGCAGGCGTCGCCGATCGCGTCCGCTTCGTCGGGCCGGTGGGCGACGTCGCCGGCGCCCTGCTGGCCGCGGACCTCGTCCTCGCACCTTCGACGAAGGCGGAGTCCTTCGGCCGCAGCGTCGCCGAGGCCGCGGCCATGCAACGGCTGGTGATCGCCTCGGACCTGGGCGCCGTACGCGAGACCTTGGGCGACGGGGCGGGCTGGCTCCTCCCTGCGGGAGACGCCCGCGCGTGGACGTCTGCGATCGAAGCGGCGTTCGCGCTCGATCCGGTCGAGCGCAGGGCCATCGGCGAGCGCGCCCGGACCCGGATCTGCGAAGGCTTTTCCCTCGAGGCGATGACGCAGGCGACCTTCGCCGCCTATGCGCGGCTTGCGAGGGCGCACACATGAGCCCTCGCACCGGCATCCTGGTCATCAAGCTCTCGGCCCTGGGCGACATGATCCTGGCCTTCCCGGCCTTCGCGCGGATCCGCGCCGCCCACCCGGATGCGCGGATCACCTTATTGACGACGCCGCCGTTCGCCGAGCTGGCGCGCTCCAGTCCCTTTTTCGACGCAGTCGATCCAGGCGGGCGGCCTCGGCGTCTGAGCGAGTTGTTCGCCCTCGCGCGACGGCTCCGGCAAGCCAGATACGCGCGGGTCTACGACCTGCAGAACGTCGATCGAACCAACCTTTATTTCCAGCTGCTGCGTCCCTTCCCGCCGACCTGGTCCGGGGTCGCGGCCGGCTGCGCCCTGCCCCACCGCAATCGTTTTCGCATGCGCATGCACACCCTCGAGCGCCAGGCCGAACAGCTCAACCATGCCGGTCTCGCGCCGGTCGAGCCAGTCGACCCGGGCGCCGCCGCCCCGCCCGACGTCGGCTGGCTCGCCGCGCGCGCCGCGCCGGTCGAGCGGACGACCCGGCCCCTGGCCCTGCTCGTTCCCGGCGCCTCGCCGCGGCGTCCGCTGAAGGTTTGGCCGGCCGAGAATTTCGCCAGTCTCGCCCGCACCCTGCTTGGCGAGGGCTTCGCCGTCTCGGTCGTCGGCGGTCCGGCGGAGACCGTGGTCGGTCAGGAGATCGCCGCCGGCGCGCCGGGGGCCCGGGATCTGACGGGGCGCACGAGCCTGGCCGAGCTCGCGCGCCTGGGTGAGGTCGCCGCCGTCGCCGTCGGCAACGACACGGGGCCGATGCACCTGCTCGCAGCGGCCGGCGCTCCGACAGTTTCGCTGTTCTCGGCCGATTCGAACCCCGACCTTTGCGCGCCGCGCGGTCGGGTTCGCGTGATCCGCAGCGCCCACCTCGACGATCTGGAGGTCTCCCCCGTCGTGGACGCCGCCCTGGACGCGGCGGCTCTGTGCCACGGACCCACGTCTTGATCCTTTGACGAGCCCCGATCATATACTTGTCTGCCGGGGTGTGGCCGCAGCACCCCTGCAATCGGATATGACTTCAAAGGAGCACACCCTATTCGCCGCCCCATGCCCGCCCCGCCGTCGAAGGACGGCCCCCGCATCAACGACGAAATCCGCGTTCCGCGGGTGCTGTTGATCGATCAGAACGGTGAGAAGCAGGGGATAATGCCGACATCGGCGGCCCTTGAGGCGGCGGCGGAAGTCGGGCTCGATCTGGTGGAGGTCTCCCCCACCGCTGACCCTCCGGTGTGCAAGATTCTCGACTTCGGCAAGTTCAAGTTCCAGGAACAGAAGAAGAAAAACGAAGCGCGCAAGCGCCAGAAGCTCGTCGAGGTCAAGGAGATCAAGCTCCGGCCCAACATCGACGTGCACGACTACGAGGTGAAGGCCAAGGCCATGCACCGCTTCTTCGAGGAAGGCGACAAGGTGAAAGTGACCCTGCGCTTCCGCGGCGGCGAGATGCGTCACCCCGAGCTCGGCATGAAGCTCCTTCAGCAGGTGAAGACCGACTTCGACCCCGTGGCCAAGGTCGAATACGAGCCCCGCATGGAAGGCCGCCAGATGATCATGATCCTGGCGCCGAGGTGAGGGCTATCTAGGCTCCCGTCCCTCCCCTTCCGGGCTACCGGATTCACACTTCGATTCCAATTTTCTCTGTCATCCCGGGCCGTAGCGAGCGCAGCGAAGCGAGGACCCGGGACCCAGGGCCACGCCCACGGCGCAGCGGTTCGTGAACCACAGCGGCTCGCCCAGTCACCTAGGTCCCGGGTCCTCCCTTCGCCCGGCTACGCCGAGCTCGCTACGGCCCGGGATGACAGATGAAAAAAGGAGTTGTGTGGATGGCGTAGCCCTTCTGGGGAGGGTGTCGCGCCAAAGGCGCGACGGGTGGGGAGCCCAGGGGAAGGCCGGCGACGTTGGAGATGATCCAAACTTCCCCAACCGGTCTCGCTTTGCTCGACCACCCTCCCCAGAAGGGGCGGGACGACTGAGGCTGCGGCGACACGCGCGCGGGCAAGTTGTGGCGCCGCGACTGCGAACGCTCGCGCCGGGCACGATTCTCCGTTAATCGCCAGGGCCATGCCCCCGAGCGCAACTCCGGACGGCGCGCGTCGCGCGATCGTCGCGCTATTGGCCGTCGTGTTCGTGAACATGGCGGGCTTTGGCGTGGTGATCCCCTTGCTGCCCTTCTATGGCCGCGCCTTCCACGCCTCGACCTTCCAGATCGGGGTGATGTTCTCTGCCTTCGCGGTGGGACAGCTCTTCGCCGAGTCCTTCTGGGGCCGCCTCTCCGACCGGATCGGCCGCCGGCCCGTCCTGCTGGCGACGATCAGCGGGGCGGCGGCGGCTTACGTCGGTCTCGCCTTTGCCCCAAACATGGCCATCGCCTGCCTCGTGCGCCTGATCGGCGGGTTCATGAGCGGCAACATCTCCACCATCCAGGGCTACATCGCCGACGTCACGCCGCCGCTGCACCGGCCCTCGCGCCTGGGCCACCTTGGCGCGGCCTTCAGCATGGGCTTCGTGACCGGGCCGGGATTGGGCGGCCTGCTGGCGAAGCCCTCCGCCGGGGTCGCGGGGTTCCAGGCGCCGCTCCTCGCCGCCGCCGCGCTGGCGGGCCTTGCCGCCCTCTGTGTCGCTCTCTTCGTTCGCGAGACCCGCCACGAAGAGCACGCCAAAATCCAGCAGCGCCCGCGGCTCGAGGTGGCGCGCGAAGCCTTCGCTCACCCGGTCATCGGCCGGACGCTGATCGCCGCCTTCATCATCATCTCCGGCTTCGCCGGCATCGAGGCGACCTACGGCCTGTGGACGCAGGCGAGATTCGGTTGGGGCCCGCGCCAGATCGGTTTCGCCTTCATGGCCATCGGCGTCACCGGCGCACTTGGCCAGGGGCTGATCACCGGCCCTCTGGCGCGCCAGTTCGGACCGGCGCGCGTGCTGACATGGGGCCTGGCCATGGTGGGAACGGGCATGCTCGTCCAGCTGCTGTCCCCCAACTGGCCGATCGCCATGGCGGGGTTCTTCACCGTGTCCTTCGGCCAGTGCCTAACCTTCCCGAACATCAGTGCGCTGATCTCCCAGTCGGCGCCGGCCGAGCGGCAGGGCGAGGTCCTGGGACTGAACATGTCAATGAACTGCCTGGCGCGGATCGGCGGACCGCTGTGGGCGTCGGCCGCGTTCGCCCACATCTCTATCGGCGCGCCCTTCGCCACCGCCGCGGCCCTGATCGCGCCAGGTCTGCTCCTGGCCCAGCAGGTCACCGCCCGTGTCAGGATGGCGCGATAAAGAGGCGGCGAACAACTTGTGACGCTTGGGGGGGCGCTTTATGTCGGGCGTCATGACCGCCCAGGCGAAACCTCAGGGCCCCCGCGGCTCTGCGGCGGCTCTCTACACCCTGCTGTCGGTCATGTTCATCAACATGATGGGCTTCGGCATCGTAGTGCCGCTGCTGCCCTTCTATGGCGCCTCGTTCCATGCGAGCCCGCAGCTGGTCGCCCTCATCTTCTCCGCCTACTCGGTTGGCTCGTTCATCGGCGAGCCGTTCTGGGGGCGCCTCTCCGACCGCATCGGCCGCAAGCCGATCCTGATCTCCACCCTGATGGCCAACTGCCTCTGCTACGGGGCCCTCGCCTTCGCGCCCAACATCTATTGGGCGCTGATCATCCGTGTGCTGGGCGGCATGTGCGCCGGCAACGGGTCGGTCGTGCAGGGCTACATCGCCGACGTCAGCCCGCCGGAGGAGCGCGCCGGGCGGATCGCCAAGATTGGCGCGGCCTACAATATCGGCTTCATTCTCGGACCTTTCGTCGGCGGCATCCTCGCCAAGCCGTCGCTGGGCACGACTGGTTTTCGGTTGCCTCTGCTGGCGGCCTCGGTCCTCGGGGCCTGCGCCGCCTTCGGCGTGATGATGCTGGTGCGCGAGAGCCGCGAGCGCAGGCCGCGCGGCAGGCAGCCCAGCCGCTGGGCGATGATGGGCTACGCCGCGCGCCACCCGGTGGTCGGCCGACTGATCCTGCTCACCTTCACCGTCGGCTTCGCCTTCTCGGGCATCGAGTTGGTCTTCCCGTTGTGGGCGCACCACCGGTTCGACTGGACGCCGAGCCAGGTCGGCCTGTGCTTCGGCATCTCCGGCGCGATCTCCTCGCCGACCCAGTTCTTCCTCACCGGCACGCTTTCCAAGCGGTTCGGCGAAGCGCGCATGCTGGCGGTGGGGATGGCCGGCACGGTCATCTCGATGTGCCTGCAGCCGATCATCGGCGATGGCGGCATCGTCACCTACAGCCTGATGGCGATGACGGCCCTGTGCTCGTCGGTGGCCTTCCCGAATTCCGGAGCGATGATCTCCCGCAGCATCGACAGCGAGGTCCAGGGGCAGGTCATGGGCCTCAACAACGCCGCCGGCGCCATCGCGCGCCTGGCCGGACCGCAGGGCATGGCCCTCGCCTTCTCGGCGATCAACGTCAATGCGCCCTACTTTGTCGGTGCGGCCATCGTCGCCCCGGCCATCCTCCTGGCGCTGGCGGCGGGACAGGCGGCCGCCACCCGCCAGGCCACCGGCCGAAGGGCGTGAGCTTTAGTCCCGCAGCAGGTCGTTGATGCTGGTCTTCGACCGCGTCTGGGCGTCCACGGTCTTGACGATCACCGCACAGCCGAGGCTGGGGCCTGTCCCATGCGGATCCGGCAGGGCGCCGGGAACGACCACCGAATAGGGCGGTACGACGCCGCGATTGACCTCGCCGGTCTTGCGGTCGACGATCCGGGTCGAGGCGGTGAGGAAGACGCCCATCGAGAGCACCGAGCCCTCGCCGACGATGACGCCCTCGGCGACTTCCGAGCGCGCGCCGATGAAGCAGTTGTCCTCGATGATCGTCGGCGCCGCCTGCAGCGGCTCGAGGACCCCGCCAAGGCCGGCGCCGCCGGAGATGTGGCAGTTGCGCCCGACCTGGGCGCAGGAGCCGACGGTGGCCCAGGTGTCGATCATCGTTCCCTCGCCCACGTGGGCGCCGATGTTGACGAAGGAGGGCAGCAGCACCGCGCCGCGGCCGATGAAGGCGCCATGGCGGACGATCGCGCCGGGAACGGCGCGGAAGCCCGCCGCCTCGAACTGCGGCGCGTCCCAGCGCGCGAACTTGCTGGGGATCTTGTCCCACCAGGGACCCAGCGCCCCGCCCAGGGCGCCGGCGTGCATGACGCGGCTGGAGGTGAGGCGGAAGGCGAGCAGGATCGCCTGCTTGAGCCACTGGCGCACCACCCACTCGCCATCGACCTTCTCGGCCACCCGCGCTTCTCCGGCGTCGAGCCGCGCCAGGGTCTCCTCCACGGCCGTGCGGATCGGCCCGGTGGTGTCCGGCCCGATACTCTCGCGAGCAGCCCAGCCCGCGACGATCTCCGCCTCCAGGTCGGCGAGGGACACGGCGGTCATGGGGTCTCCTTGATCTTCGCCTTGGCGAGGAAGTCGCGCAGGTCGGCTGCGCGGTGATGGACGAAAGAGGCTGTACTCGCCTCGGCGCCGGGACCGACCAGGACCGTGGTCATGCCGAGCTCCGCCGCCGGCTCGAGGTTGCGCTCAGTGTCCTCGAAGAAGGCCGTTTCCGTCGGGGCGATGTCGTGGGCGGCGACGACGCGCTCGAAGGCGCCGCGGGAGGGCTTGGGGACGAAGGCGGCCGAAGCGATGTGGAAGACCTCGTCGAACAGGTCCGCCACGGCGAGCTTCACCAGCACCCGCTCGGCGTGGCCGGCGTCGGCGTTGGTGAAGATGATCCGCCGCCCGGGCAGCCGCGCCAAGGCGGTACGCAGAGCCGGATCAGGGGCCAGGACGGCCAGATCCACATCGTTGATGTGGGCGTGGTACTCGTCGGGATCGACGCCGTGATGGATCATCAGCCCTTTCAGGGTGAGGCCATGCTCGGCGAGGTAGCGCTTCTGCAGAGCCTGCGCCTCGTCCCGCGGCAAACCGGTCAGGCCCTCGACGTAGTCGGTGATCCGCGAGGAGGTGAGCTCGGCCAGACCGCTCTCCAGCGGATAGAGGGTGTTGTCGAGGTCGAACAGCCAGGTGGAGACGTGGCGCAGGTCCGCGCCGCCCGTCTCGCTCATCGGCTGACCAGCGTGCCCGCGCCGTGCTCGGTGAAGAGCTCCACCAGCATCGCGTGCGGGCGCCGGCCGTCGAGAATGACCACGGCCTCCACCCCCGCCTCCACGGCCGCCATGGCTGTCTCCAGCTTGGGGATCATGCCCCCGGTCACCACGCCCTCGCGGATCGCCGCCGCGGCCTGCTTGTGGGTGAGCTGGCGGACGAGCTGACCGTTGGCGTCGAGCACGCCTGGAACGTCGGTCAACAGCAGCATCCGCTTGGCCTTCAGCGCGCCGGCGATCGCGCCGGCCACCGTGTCGGCGTTGATGTTGTAGGTCTGGCCGTCCTCGGCCACTCCGATCGGCGCGATAACCGGAATGTAGTCGTCGTCTTCAGAGGTGATCAGGCTGGAGATCAGCTTGGGATCGACCTTCGTCGGCTCGCCGACGAAGCCCAGGTCGATCACCGCCTCGATCCGCGAGTCGGGGTCGACGCGGGTGCGGGTCGCCTTCTCGACGGTGATGAGACCCGCGTCCTTGCCGGAGAGCCCGACCCCGCGGACGTCCGCGGTGGCGCCGGCCTGGGTGATCCAGCTGGCGATCTCCTTGTTGATCGCCCCGGAGAGGACCATCTCGGCCACCTCCATGGTGGGGGCGTCGGTGACCCGCAGGCCATCGACGAAGGTCGACTTCACCCCCGCCTTGTCGAGCATGCGCGAGATCTGCGGTCCGCCGCCGTGGACAACGACCGGGCGAACGCCGAGAAGCTTGAGCAGCACCGCGTCGGCGGCGAACTGGCGAGCCACGTGCTCCTCGCCCATGGCGTGCCCGCCGTACTTGATCACCACCGTCTGGCGGTCGTGTTCCTGGATGAAAGGCAGGGCCTCGGCCAGGGTGCGGGCGGTGGCCCAGCCAGGAGCTTCGAGGTCGTCGTTCACGTCTTTCAGCTCTCGCGCACCGCGCCCTCACCCGCGGCGCGGCGAGAGGCGTTAAGGCAAGGCGTCGGCCTTGTCATGCGAAAGCCGCAGCCGCGACCTCAGCGCGAAGGTCGGCGATTCCCGACCCGGTCTCGGCGGAGGTGGCGACCACACGGGGGAACGCGGCCGGGCGCCGCGCGACCTTGGCCGCCGTCGCCTCGATCATCGCCAGAGCCTCGGCGGGCTTCAGCTTGTCGGTCTTGGTCAGGACGATCTGGTAGGACACCGCCGCCTGGTCGAGGGCGTCGAGAGCCTCGGCGTCCGTCGCCTTCAGCCCGTGGCGAGCGTCGATCAGCAGATAGACACGGCGCAGGTTCGGCCGTCCGCGCAGATAAGCCCGTCCCAGATCCTGGAACCGCCGCGCGTCCGATCGCGAGGCGCGCGCGAAGCCGTAGCCCGGCAGGTCCGTCAGGCGCAGCCGCCCGTCGAGAAGGAAGAAGTTCACTTCCCGCGTACGGCCGGGCTCGGTCGAGGCGCGGGCGAGGTGGCGTCGCCCCGTGAGGGCGTTGATGAGCGAGGACTTGCCGACGTTCGATCGACCGGCGAAGGCGACCTCCGGAAGGTCCGGCGGCGGCAGGCCGTCGATCCTGGCCGCACCCATCAGGAACTCGACGGGACGGGCGAACAGCACCCGCGCGGCCTCGACCTCCTCGGTCGAGAAGACCTCGCCCGCGGGGGTCTCGTCCATCAGCTCGCCCCGGCCCGCGAGAACCGCCGCAGGAAATCATCGATCGGATTGTCGACCTTGAACCGCCGCATCATGATGTACTGCTGGAGGATCGTGATGAAGCTGCTCCAGGTCCAGTAGATCAGCAGACCAACCGAATACTGCGCCATGATGAAGGTGAACATCAGCGGCATGAATTTCATCATCGCCCGCTGGGTAGGATCCACGCCGGTCATCGGCGTCATCGACTGGCTGAGCCAGATGCTGAGGCCATATGCCAGTGGCCAGACGCCCACGTGGAGCATCCCGCCAAGGAAGGCGCCGATCAGCGGCGCCGTGGACGGATCCCATGGGATCAGGCCGAACAGGTTGAAGATGGTCGTCGGGTCACGCGCCGAGAGGTCATGGATCCAGCCGAAGAACGGCGCGTGCCGCATCTCGATAGTGACCGTGAAGATCTTGGTCAGGCAGTAGAACACCGGAATCTGGAACAGCACCGGCACGCAGCCCGACACCGGATTGACCTTCTCCCTCTGGTAGAGGGCCATCATCTCCTTTTGCAGCGCCTGAGGATCATCCTTCAGACTCTTCTGAAGCGCCTGCAGCTGCGGCTGGATGCGCTTCATCTTTACGCCCATCTCGTAGCCCTTGTTGGCCAGCGGGAAGGTGATGATGCGGATCACCACCGTGAGCATGAGGATGGCCACGCCGAAGTTGCCGACGAGGCGGTGGAAGAACTCGAGCAAGGCGAAGACCGGCTTGGTCAGGAACCACAGGTTGCCCCAGTCCACGGCGTCGACGAAGCGGGGGATGTGCAGGGTGTCCTGGTAGCCCCGCAGCACCGGCACGGTCTTGGCGCCGGCGAACATATGGCTGACCTCGGTGACCTGCTTGCCGGGCTCGATCTGCACGCCCTGGCCGCTGTAGGTGGTCTCGTAGATGTCGATCCCGGTCGTGGGATCCTTCACCACCCGCGCTCGCGCGTCGATCTGCTCGGACTGCGGGGGCGCAAAGGCGGTCATCCAGTATTTGTCGGTGATGCCGAACCAGCCGCCCTTGGCGCGCCAGTCCTCCTCTTCCTTCTTCTTCCAGCTCTTGTAGCCGAGCTCGCGCAGCTCAGGCTTGTCCTGGCCCAGGACGCCCACGGCGCCCTCGTGGACGATGTTCACCTTGCCCAGGCCCGCCGGCAGACCCTGGCGCTGCACCGACACATACGGGGCCAGCGTGACCGCCGCGCCGGTCGGATTGCTCACCGTGTCGGCGATGGTGAACATGAACTTGTCGTCGACCGAGAGGGTCCGCGTGAAGACGAGGCCGCTGGGCGCGCGATAGGTCAGCACCACCGGATGGCCGGGCGAGAGCTCGCCTCCGGAAGTTTTCGTCCACATCGTCGTCGGTGTCGGCGCGCCGGCGCCGGCCGGGCCGACCCAGCCGGACTCGGCGAAATAGGCGTCGGTCATCCCCTCGGGGCGCAGCAGCTCGACCCGGGGCGAGGTCTTGTCGGCCTCCTCGTGGTAGCCCTTGAGGAAGAGGTCATCGACGCGCGCGCCGCGCAGATTGATCGAGCCGGCGAGAGAGGGCGTGTCGACAGCCACGCGCGGGCTCAGCGCCAGCGCCTGGGCGCGGTTGAGGGTCGGACGTTCGGCGCTCGGCGCAGCGGGACCGGTCGGGGTCGCGGGCGGTCCTCCGGGGACCGCGGCCGGCGCCGTCGCAGCGGTGTTCTGGGTGCGCTGGGCGGCGGCGAGGCGGGCGTTCGGTCCGAGGATGAACACCTGGTAGGCCAGAATCAGCAGCCCCGCGACGACCGCGAAGGAGATCATGTTCTTGGTGTCTTGGTTCATGATCGAGAGCTTGTCTGGTCTTTCGGCGCGTGAGCGGGGGGCTCGCCGGCGGCGAGCAGTTCGGCGGCGAGCCTGGTCAGCGCGCTGCGCATGTCGTCGAGCAGAGGTCCCCAGGGTCTGGTCGGGGTCCCGCCCCGGGCGATGAACACATAATCGCAGCCGGCGAGGACATGAAGAGGCGCGACGATGCGCGCGGCCTCGCGCAGACGGCGCTTGGCCCTATTTCGCACAACCGCGCCACCGATCCGACGCGTGGCGGTGAATCCGATGCGCACAAGATCCGAGCCGTCGCCGCGATGGCGCGCCTGGGCGCTCACCGCGCCGCGGGCGCAGGAATGCGCGCGCGCCGCCGCGAGGAAGTCCGCGCGCTTCTTTAGTCTGTCGATGGCGGGTGCGCCCACGCGAGGCGAGGGGTCTGAGAGGTCGGCTGGCCCGGGTGGGGCTGACGGAGAATGGGGCCGCTGGCTCAGGCGGTCAGGCGCTTGCGGCCGCGGGCGCGGCGACGGGCCACGACCTTTTGGCCGTTCTTGGTCGCCATGCGCGAGCGGAATCCGTGACGGCGCTTGCGCACCAGTCGCGAGGGTTGGAAGGTCCGCTTCACGGCGAGGCTCCACGACGGCATGCGGGCGGCCCGTGCGGCCGTCCGGTCTCTGAAAACGAAGCGCGCCTGTTAGGGAAAAGTCGCGCCCAAGTCAATGCGCTGCGACCAACCCCGGCGACGCCCGATTCCCGACGGAGGGCTCGCAACCTTGATTCCCACAATGGCTTAACTGTCCGTCGCAAGCAGGGATCGCGCCGATCACCGCCTCCGCCATCATTGTCGGTTGCCTCCTGATCCTGGCGATCGTCCGGGAAGCGTTCGAAGTCGTCCTGCTCCCCCGGCGGGCCTCCCGCCGCTATCGCTTCACGGGAGTCTTCTTTCGCAGCGGTTGGGCGCTGTGGAAGGCGTTGGCGCGGGCTCTGACCCGCGGCGCCGCGCGCGAGCGACTGCTCAGCGTCTTCGGGCCGCTGATCATGCTGAGCCTGTTCGGAGTCTGGGCGACGGGTTTGGTCTTTGCCTTTGGCCTGATCCAATGGGGCGCAGACGGGATCTGGGGTCCAGGCGCCCGCAGCTTCTTCTCCGACCTCTACTTCAGCGGCGTGACCTTCTTCACCCTCGGCTACGGCGACCTCGCTCCACGCACCGACTTCGCCAGGGCCGCGGCGGTCGCCGAGGCGGGCATAGGTTTCGGCCTCATCGCCATCGGCATCGGCTACCTGCCCGTCCTCTACCAGCTCTTCTCTCGGCGTGAGGCGCACGTGCTGCAACTGGATGCCCGGGCAGGGACGCCCCCCACCGCCGCAGTCCTTCTGAGTCGGCATGCCGTTGATGGAGAATTGACGCACCTGGACCCTATTTTCCGGGCCTGGGAGATCTGGGGAGCTGAGTTGCTGGAGAGCCACCTCTCCTATCCGATGCTGGCCTACTATCGGTCCCAGCACGACGACCAGTCGTGGCTTGCGGCCCTGATGGCGGTGCTGGACGCCAGCGTCCTCGCCCTCATCGCTGCGCCGGGCGCGCGAAGCCTCCAGGCGCGAATGACCTTCGCCATCCTGCGTCAGGTGGTGGTGGAGATGGCGAGATCGGTAAGGAGTCCCGGCGCCCAATCATACGCGGCCTCCAAGCTCGACGCGGACGACTACGCCGCCATGGTCGCCATATTCACGGACGCCGATGTCCCATGGCCCGGCGGACCGGAAGCGGAAGAGACCCTGGCGGCGATGCGGGCGACCTACGCGCCGCTACTCCAGTCGCTCGGAGACTACCTGCTGATCCCTTTGCCGGGCCTCGCTCCGGCCGTCGACACCCCGGACCACTGGGACCGCGGCCCGCGAGGCCTCATCGCCCGCCGCCTGGTAGAGGAACTCGCCGGGACGCCGGAGAGCGATGTTCCGGCGCGCCAGCGCGGCCGCACCTTCGCCGCCCGCCTCCGCAACCGGCTCCGCTAAAGAAAAAGGCAAACCACGGAGGCACGGAGGACACGGAGGGGATCGGGCGGAAGATCGCGGGCGCTCCAATTTATTGCGCCTTCGGCGCGGCGCAGCCGCGGTGTGGTGGACGTGATCCACGATCTCGAAACTGAGAACGCGCCAAAGGCGCATTCATACTGGTCTCGAGGACCCAACGAAGGGTTCAGCCTAACCACCACTGACCTCGGCGCCCCTCCGGGTCCTCCGTGTCTCCGTGGTGAACCTTCACTAGACCGGGCGCCGTCACATCTGGCGGATTGCGGGTTTCTTGCCGGGGAGGGCGCCGATCTCGGGTGCGGTCTTGCGGGGGACGCGGCCTTTCTCGAACACGACCATGGAATCGTAGAACGAGATCGACAGGGTCTCGCGGGTGAAGGCGTCGGGCGCGAGCGCGCCGCGGGCGTGGTCGGCGTTGAGCTGGTCGACCAGGGACTTTGCCCGCTCGATGAAGCTGTTTGGCTCCTTCAGGCCGCCGCCGAAGTCCGGCCAGTAGGCCGTGTGCAGGTCCTCGACCATGTAGACGCCGTTCTTGCCCATGCGGGGGTAGAAGGCGTCGAAGGTGGCGTGGACGTGCGCCATCTGATGGCTGCCGTCGTCGAGCACCACGTCGGGCACGCCGAACTCCTCGACCAGGCTCTCCAGGAATTTCGGGTCGGACTGGTCGCCGATCCGCACGAAGACACCGTTCTCCTCGTGCGCGCGGCACTTGGGATCGATGTCCACGCCCACGACCGTCGCCAACGGGCCGAAGAACCGGCGCCACATGGCGAGCGAGCCGCCGTGCGCCACGCCCACCTCCAGGAAGGTGAGGGAGCGCCCGCGCCAGGGTCCAAAGTGCCGCTCATAGACCGGGAAGTAGTGCTCCCACTTGCGGATCACCTTGCCCTGGTTGGTCTGAAAGTCCTGCCAAAGATCCATGGCGGCCTTAGAGCCTTGCAGCGGGCGGCCTGCAAGACGGGATCAGGCGCGAAGGTCCCACTCGCCGTCGTTCGCCTCGACGAACCCGGCCGCGGCCAACGCCCGGCGCGCGCGCGGAAGGTCGCCCTCGTCCACCATCACCCGGCGCGGGATCATCGAGCCCCACATCGTGCCGGTCGCCGAGTCGAAGACGTCGAATTCGACGCCCGCGTCCGCGAGCACCGCCTGCACGGCGCTGATCTTGACCACGTCCGGGGTGACAAGGAGGGCGATCACAGAGCCGGCTTCCCAAACGCAAACGGCGCCGCCCCTTTATGGAGCGGCGCCGCGAGGCGCGCCAGTGCGGCCTTCCAGCTCGTCAGAAGGCGGCGGAGAGTGTCAGCGTCCAGTTGCGGGGAACGGTGTTCCACCACAAGGGCGTGCCGGCGCCGACCGTGTAGCCGCCCAGCGCTGTCAGGGAGTGTTTGTCGAAGACGTTGTCGATCAGCAGCCCGACCTTCACCTTCTTCACCAATTCCTGGTTTACGTTGAACGTATAGTTCAACGAGAAGTCGTAAATGGTATATCCCTG
>JAFANN010000107.1 GCA_019232665.1 Caulobacteraceae bacterium
GGCCCGCCTCGTCCCCATCAGCGGGTGAACGATGCGGTTGAGCTGTGCGAGAGCCTCCGGTTTGCCCAGGACCCGCGCCCCCAGGAGACCGCGGTCAATGGCGCCGTTAACGGTCACGCCGGGAAACACCGCTTCCACCAGCGGGACCGCGGCGCCGCCGGCGGCGTAGAGCCGGCGAACCTCCGCGTCGGCGTCGTAGACCGGGGCGCCCTGGTCGGCGAACATTTCAGCAGTCGTCGACTTGCCCATGCCGATCGAGCCGGTCAGCCCCACGGTGATCATGCCGCCTCCGCCAGGGTTCGCACGTCGATCGCGGGAGGAGCCCGGCCAAAGAGCGCTTCGAAGCTCGGCCTTGCCTGGCCGATCAGCATCGCAAGGCCGTCCACCGTCCGGCAGCCGCGGCTGGCCGCCGCCTCCAGCAGGGCCGTGCGCAGGGGACGGTAGATCATGTCCATAACCACGGCCGTAGACGGAAGACGCGCCAATTCGACCGTGGGGCCGGCCGAGCCGGCAAGTCCTGCGGGTGTCGCGTTGACCAGGACATTTGCGCGAGCGAGCGCCGTCTTCGTGGTCTCCGTCAGAGCCCGCACCGGCGGCCCGAGCGCTTCGGCCGTTGCCTTTGCCCGGGCCTGGGTGCGGTTGAGGAGGATGACTTCCGGCGCGCCCGCCTCGACGAACGCCGCCGCTGCCGCACGGGCTGCTCCGCCTGCCCCCAGAATGATCGCCGGCCCGCTGGCGGGATCGAACCCCGGCGCCTGTTCGGCAAATGCCTGGAGCAGGCCTCGTCCATCCGTGCTGTCGGCCAAGATCCGGCCATCCGTCTCGAACAGCAGCAGGTTCGCCGACCCTGCCGCAAGCGCGCGCGCCGACGGTTCGTCGGCGAGGGCGAGCGCCTCCTCCTTGAACGGCGCCGTGACGTTCAGACCGCGGATGGCGCCCCCGCGCAGGCCTTCGCAGAAGGCGCCGAAGCGTTCTGCCGGAGGGGCGAAGGCCACATAGACTCCATCCAGGTCGACCGCCTCCAGCCATGCGTTATGGATCAGCGGACTGAGCGAATGGCGCACGGGCGCTCCGACGACCCCCGCCACCACCGTCGATGCGCCAACACGCGCCCTCATGCGGCGATCGAACCGGCCAGCCGCAGCTGCGCCAGCAGCGGCATCAGGGGGAGGCCGAGCACCGCGAAGAAGTCGCCATCGACGCTCTCGAACAGCTGCGCGCCCTCCCCCTCGAGCTGAAATCCCCCCAGGCTGCTCGCAAGCGCGTCTGAATTGCGCGCGAGATAGCCCTCCAGAAAGGTGTCGCTGAAGTCGCGCATGGTCAGCCGCGCGGTATCGCCGCCCTGCCAGAGCAGATCCGCGCCGCGAGCCAGGGCGACGGCGGCGTGGAGCTCGAAGCGCCGGCCACGCAGGCGCTTGAGCACTTGGCGGGTCTCATCAAGGTCGCGGGTCTTGTCGAACAGCTCGCCGTCCAGCTCGAGGGTCTGATCCGCCCCGATCACGAGGCCGGGTTCTCGGCTGGCCACGTCCCGCGCCTTGGCCTCCGCCAGCCGGGCCGCGATTGTCCGCGGATCCACGGCCGCCGCCAGCAGGCGCGCCTTGATCGGCGCCTCGTCGACTTGCGACGGAGAAATCCGGAAATCCACCCCGGCGCCGGCGAGGACCTTGGCCCGCGCCGTGCTTGCTGAGGCGAGGATCACGGGACTCACCCGATCACCTCAACCTGGCCGTGTCCTCCCGAAAGGATGTTGATCACGGCCGCCGCCGTCTCTTCGACCGAGCGGCGGGTGACGTCGATGACCGGCCAGCCCTGCCGTTCGAACAATCGGCGGGCCGCGACAATCTCCCCTCGGACCATATCGATGTCGACGTAGCTGCTGTCACGTCCCTCGTTGAGACTGCGCAGCCGGTTTCGCCGGATCTGCACCAGACGATCGGGCGAGACCGTGAGTCCAACGACCGGCACGCCCTTGAGCGTCTTCAGCGAGATCGGCGGTTCAGAAGGCGACACCAGGGGGACGTTCGCCGCTCGCACGCCCCGGTGAGCCAGGTAGATGCAGGTGGGCGTCTTCGACGTCCGTGACACGCCGACAAGCACGACGTCGGCGCTCTGCAGGTCCTGCGTTCCCTGCCCGTCATCATGTCCCAGGGCGTAGGACAGAGCGTCCATTCGATTGAAGTAATCGTTGTCGAGCGAGTATTGCGCACCAACGCGCGTGGAGAGCGGTGCGCCGAGATACCAGGACAGCGCCGAGACCAACGGATCGAGCGCGCCGAAGCACGGCATCTCAAGCTTCTGGCATCCGGCTTCCAGAGCATCGCGCAGAGACTGGTCGACGATCGTATGCAGGACGACGCCAGGCGCCTCGGCGATCTCCTTGAGCACGCGCTCTAGCTGGGGCGCCGAGCGCACCAGGGCGTAGATGTGCTCGATCTCCAGGACGTCGTTGAATCTCGCGCACGCCGCCCGCGCCATGGCGTTGAGGGTCTCTCCGGTGGAGTCGGAGACGAGGTGCAGATGGAAATAGGTGGCGAACCGGGTGTTGGGGGCCATGTGGGTCCGAGGTGTCGCCCCTTCTGGACAAAAATCTGTCGATGAACCTGTGGACGATCTCTTAGCGACTCCGCCAGCGGTGGGCAAAATTCGCATTCCCTGGCGGCCGCCAGTCCCGCTCGGCCCCGGCGGTGGACAACGGGCCTCGTTTTCCCACCTCGCCCGCAGGTTTTCGCACAGGTTGACGGCTGCGCGCCGGTCCATTCCACGGCTGTGAATTCGTCCGACAGCGCGTCATTCGATCACAGTGGATCACACGCCAATCCTCAAGAGAATCAGCGAGTTAGGCGATTGTCCCCGAAATCCTTGGCCTGTGCGTGAAGCTTGTCCATGGCCATGCGCACCTGGGAGCGCCAGGTGGATTGCAGGTATGGCCGCGCTCCGGCCCCGTTGAAGGCCGGCCTACCATCACTGCCTTCAAAATCTTAAGATCAGGTTAAGAAGAGAGAACGCCATTCAGCGGAGTTCGATGCCTACGAGGACTTGACCTTCTCCCTGCCCCCACGGTTTGAGACGATCGAGGCTCGGCGAAGGTTAGTCGGACTGAGGTCCCATGGAGGCGGAGAGGCTTGGACGCCGCAGGATCCAGGGTCGCGGTGGCCCCACCGTGTGGAGGTGAAGACGTGGGTCGAGACGACCGGCGTCGTCCCGCGACCTTCCGCCGCTGTCCAGTCGTGGCGGAGGGCCGGAGGCTGGAGGCTGAATGCTGATCCTGGTCGTGAAGGCCCTGCATATCCTTGCAGTCATCGCCTGGATGGCGGGGTTGCTCTATCTGCCAAGGCTGTTCGTCTATCATATGCGCGCCGCGCCGGGCTCGGAGATGGATGAGACGTTTCAGGTTATGGAGCGCAAGCTCCTACGGATCATCATGAATCCGGCGATGATCGGCGTCCTCATCCTAGGCGGAACCCTCGTCTGGCTGGAAGGATGGCGTCTGCTGCTGACCCCGTGGCTCATCCTCAAGCTCTGCGGCGTGGCCTTCCTGATGTGGTGGCATCATATCCTCTCGCGGGCGCGCAAGCGCTTTGCTGCGGGGCTGCGTCCGCACAGTGAGCGGTTCTGGCGAATGACCAATGAACTTCCGTTCCTCGCGGCGGCGGTGATCATCTTGGCGGTCGTCACCAAGCTCCCTATCTAACCGGCGTCGGCCTTGACGGGACTATCGGGGTATGTTTCCGTCCACGTCGACCCGCGCACCTGTAAGGGCGCGGTTCCCCCGCCTCACAGACAGACCGCGACGGCCGTTTCCGCGCCGCGTGCGTCCGACACAGCCGATGATCCGATGCGCCCGAGGAGAGTTGTCCCTCGGAGGGTCGTGAACCTTCGGCCCCGACAAAAAGGGCTCCGGTCGTGTCGACGGAGTCACCCCGCAAGAGTTTAACGTCCATGGTAGACATATTGGATATCGACGCTCCCGAGACCTCGGAGGATGGCGTCGCGATGGCCCAGCACGAGGAAGGCGTCGAAGCCTCCCGTCCGGCCGGGCTCGATGTGAGCCGCATGTCATTACAGGAACTGAAGGAGAAGTCGCCGGCCGAGCTGCTGGCCTTCGCCGAACAGTTCGACATCGAAAACGCGAACGCCATGCGCAAGCAGGACATGATGTTCGCGATCCTCAAGGCTTCGGCCGAAGAGGGCCTGGAGATCTTCGGCTCTGGGACACTGGAAGTGGTGCAAGATGGTTTCGGCTTCCTGCGCAGCCCCGAAGCGAACTACCTGCCCGGGCCTGACGACATCTACGTCAGCCCCTCTCAAATCCGGCGGTTCGGCCTGCGCACCGGCGATACCGTCGAGGGCGGTATCCGGGCGCCGCGCGAGGGCGAGCGCTACTTCGCCCTGGTGAAGGTCGATAAGGTTAACTTCGAGAACCCCGAGAACGTCCGTCACAAGGTCCACTTCGACAACCTCACGCCCCTCTACCCCGAGGAGCGGATGACGATGGAGATGGACGATCCGACCCTGAAGGACCGCTCGGGCCGGGTCATCGACATCGTCGCCCCCCTCGGCAAGGGCCAGCGCTGCCTGATCGTCGCCCCGCCCCGCGTCGGCAAGACGGTAATGCTGCAGAACATCGCCAAGTCGATCGCCGCCAACTACCCTGAGACCTATCTCATCGTCCTGCTGATCGACGAGCGGCCCGAGGAAGTGACCGACATGCAGCGCACTGTGCGCGGCGAGGTCATCTCCTCGACCTTCGACGAGCCGGCCATCCGCCACGTCCAGGTGGCGGAGATGGTGATCGAGAAGGCCAAGCGGCTGGTCGAGCACAAGCGGGACGTGGTGAT
>JAFANN010000191.1 GCA_019232665.1 Caulobacteraceae bacterium
GCGCGGCCTCATCGACGCCTGCAAGCAAATCGAACCGGTCCTGGCCTGAGAGGTCCCTCCCCTTCTGGGGAGGGTGGTCGAGCGAAGCGAGGCCGGGTGGGGAACTCTGGATCAACCCGAGCCTTTCGGACCTTCCCCAGAGTTCCCCACTGTCCCCCTTCGGCCTTCGGAGGACACCCTCCCCAGAAGGGGAGGGAAATCATGGAACTAGCACGGCCGCGCCCTCGAAGCGGCCGTGTCGCAGATCGTCGAGGGCCTCGTTGGCGCGCGCCAGGGGATAGGGTGTGGTCGTGGTCTTTATCAGGGCGTCGCGGACGACCCGGAAGAAATCCTGGCCATCCTGGCGGGTAAGATTGGCGACCGAGACCAGCTCGCGCTCCATCCACAGCAGGCTGTAACGGAACGCAGGGATGTCGCTCATGTGGATGCCCGCGCAGACGACGCGTCCGCCCTTGCGCACCGCGGCCAGCGCCAGGGGGGCGAGCTCACCCACGGGAGCGTAGATGATGGCGGCGTCCAGAGGCTCCGGCGGCGCCTCGTCGGAGGCTCCAGCCCAGACGGCGCCGAGGCTCCGGGCGAAGGCGGCGGAGGCGTCGTCGCCGCGGCGGACGAAGGCGTAGACTTCCCGGCCCTGCCATGCGGCCACCTGGGCGACGATGTGCGCAGCTGCGCCAAAGCCGTAGAGGCCGAGCCTTCTGGCCTCGCCCGCCTTGACCAGCGACCGCCATCCGATGAGGCCAGCGCAGAGCAGGGGCGCATCGGCCACGTCGTCGCCGCGCTCGGGCAGGGGAAAGGCGAACCTGGCGTCGGCGATCAGATGCGAGGCGAAGCCGCCGTCCCGCGTGAAGCCGGTGAAGAGCGGGTTATCGCAGAGATTCTCGCGTCCGCTGCGGCAGTAGGCGCAAACGCCGCAGGTGCGCCCCAGCCACGGAACCCCGATCCGCTGTCCCGTTTCGAGCCCCGCGACGCCCTCCCCCAGGCCCGCGATCCGGCCGACGACCTCATGACCCGGCACGATCGGGATCACGGGGTTGGCGAGCTCTCCGTCGACCACGTGCAGGTCGGTGCGACAGACGCCGCACGCGCGCACCTCGACGAGGACCTCGCCTGCGCCCGGGCGGGGCGTGGGACGCGTCCTTGGGACCAGCGGGGTCCGCAGGGCTTCCAGGACCATGGCTTCCATGGGCGTCTCCGACTTGCGGCCGTCCCGAGCCCTCCCCTCAGAACCAGCCGGCCTCTCGCAGCGGTTTCACGTAGGACCGACTGACTGGCGCCTCGGTTCCGTCCAGCAGGGTGAGTGTCGCGCGGCCCTCCGCGCGTTCCGCCGAAACGACCGCGGATCGCGCCACCCACCACGAGCGGTGGGTGCGCGCGCCTTCGATCCCCTCCAGCTCCGGCAGCGCGTCGGAAAGACGCATGAGGATGAGATCCCGTCCCTTGGACGTGTGCAGGCGCAGGTAGTGGTCCTCCGCTTCGACGGCGAAGAGGACGGCGCCGCTCAGTTTGGCGGGCAATCGAGAGAGGAAGCGCGGGGGCGGAGCGCCCTCTGGCGCCTGATGCGTTTGGCTCGACGGGCCGCCGCGGATCAAGATTGAGAGGACCGTCAGGCTGGCTGTCACAACAATCACGTCGGGAAAGACCGCATAGATCCGGCCCCAGATGAACGGCGCTCCCAGGATCAGCGCATTCGAGACGCCGACGACCCCGGTCATCAGCAAGGATGTCATCAGGGCGATCGCGCTCGCTGCGAGCCAGGGCTTCCCACACAGCCAGGCCGAGCGCACGACGAGCTCGCGAATCACCCGGGCAAGCAGCACGCCGACCGCCACCAGTCCGATCCAGTAGGCGAAGCGGGTGAACAGGGGCAGGCGACCGGTCTCGAACGCGCCTGAGGCGGCCAGAACGAGCCCGACGATGAGGCAGGCTGCGAGTGTCTGCAGCCAGCCGTCGACGGCCCAATTCCGCCTCAACCAAGTGCGGCGATCCAGCTCGGCCACAGGTTGTCCCTCAAGGCGGAAGGCCCCGGTCGGCCTCAACAAACTCATCTCGCCGCCTTGCTTGAGCCGCGAGCCTGAGGTTCAAGAGGCGGACCGTCCCGCAGTGTCAAGCGGCCCCTGTCGGGGCGCGGAAGACACAACCTTGCATCAGACGGCTCTTGGGTCATTCTCCCCCCACGCTCGCGGCGGGGGCTCCGCGAGTGCGTGAAAGCCTTTCGAAATGGCGGATTTTGTCTTCCACGACCCGACCGGCCGTCGCGCAAAGCGCGCGAACTTCGGCGTCGGCCTGATCATCGCCGCCGCCGCCCTGGTGGTCGCCGCCTTTTTCGTCACCCTGGCGTCGGCGCCGCATCTGCCGAACCTGACGATGAAGGACCCGCGCGTGCTGCAGGCGCTGCAGCCGGAGACTGCGCACAAGTTCCGCGGGCCGGTCGAGTGGCGGCGGATTCCGCGCCCGGCGAGAGCAGCCTCGGGCGGCCCGGCGCGGCCGCTGTCGGTGGGTTTCTACGTGACCTGGGATGAAAGCTCCCGAGTGTCCCTGCGCCGTCATATCGGCCAGCTCGACGTCGTTTCTCCCCAGTGGGTGCTGCTCGACGGATCCCTTGGACGAGTGTCGGTTACCAGCGACCCGGTCGCCGAGGCGACGATCGCCAGCGCGAAAACGCCGCCCTCGGTCCTGCCGATGGTGCACAACGGCCACGACGCTGCGTCGGACCAACCGCTGGCCAGCGACATGCTGATGAACCCCGCGGCGGAGAAGGCGCTGATCACCAATCTCGTCACGCTGGTGAAACAGCGCGGCTGGGCGGGCTATGTGTTCGACCTGGAAAACCTCAGTCGGCCGGCGCTGGCGCGCTATCCGGCTTTCCTCGCCCAGGTCCGCGCGGCGCTCAAACCGCTTGGACGCGAAGTGTGGGTCGCGGTCCCGTTCGGGGACGACGCCTGGCCACTCCACCGATTCCGCTCAGTCGCCGATTCCGTCGTGTTGATGGCCTACGACCAGCACTGGGGCGGCGGTGCGCCCGGACCCGTCACGGCGCAGGACTGGTTCGAGGAGACCCTCGCTTACGACATGCGCCAACTTGATCCGGCGCATACGATCGTGGCCCTCGGCGCCCACGGCTACGATTGGACGCTGCCCGACGAGAAGGGTCCTGCCGCCGCGCACGCGGTGGGCTTCTATGACGCGACCCAGACGGCGCACGACGCCAACGCCCAGGTCAGCCTCGACGACGACTCGCTGAACCCGACGTTCCAGTACCAGGACGACGACGGCCGCAAGCACGTCGTCTGGTTCCTCGACGTGGCGACCTTCTTCAACCAGATGAAGGTGGCCGACGCCTACCGCCCACAAGGCTACGCCCTGTGGCGCATGGGCGCTGAAGATCCATCGGTGTGGAACTACCTTCACCAACCCTACGGAACCGAAAAGGCCGTTGGACTGGAGGAGATCAAGCCGAGCGTCGGCGTCGACTTCGACGGCACGGGCGAAATCCTGCACGTCGATTCCAGCCCCACGCCAGGGCGCCGATCGCTGGAGACCGATCCGCAGACCGGGCTGATCTCCGACGAAACCTATCAGGTGATGCCGACGTCCTACGTCATCGACCGTTACGGGTCGCACCCGGGCTGGGTCGCCCTGACCTTCGACGACGGGCCTGACGGCCGCTGGACTCCGAAGATTCTCAGCATCCTCGAGGCCAAGCACGTCCCGGCGACCTTCTTCGTGATCGGCCAGAACATGCAGGCGAGACCGGACCTTGTGCAGCGCGAGGTCCGCGACGGCGACATGGTGGGCAACCACACCTGGACGCACCCGAACATCGGCGTGACCCCGCTGGCGCAGACCGCCCTGGAGATCAACACCACCCAACGTCTGTTCCAGGTCCTCACGAGCCGCTCGATGCGTCTCTTCCGGCCGCCGTATTTCGGGGACGCCGAACCTTCGACGCCAGGCGAGGTCGATCCGCTGATCAAGGCGCAGGACTACGGCTACCTGATCGTCGGCCTCCGCATCGATCCCGACGACTGGAAGAAACCCGATCCAAACCTCATCATCTCGCGCACGCTGAGTCGTCTTCAGGACACTGGCGAAAAGGCAGGTCAGGTCGTTCTGCTTCACGATGCCGGTGGCGACCGGAGCCGCACGGTCGAAGCGCTTCCGAGGCTGATCGATGAGCTAAAGGCCCGCGGCTATAAGCTTGTCACCATCGATCAGCTCGCCGGAATGACTCGCGAGGACGCGCTACCCAAGACGTCGCGGTCCAGCTTCTCGCTCTTCCTGGACCGGATCGGCTTCGGTTTCTTCCGCTACACCAACGACATCCTGCAGGCGCTGTTCACGGTCGCGATTGTCCTTGGGCTGGCGCGCCTGCTGTTCCTGGCGGTGCTGGCCCTGTGGCAGCGGATCTTCGAAGGCGGCCGTCAACCGCGCTTGCTGGATCCCGCCAACGGTCCGCTGATCAGCGTGCTGATCCCGTGCTTCAACGAGGAGAAGGTGATCGTCCAGTCGGTCACCCGCATCCTCGCCTCGCACTGGGCGAACCTCGAGGTGATCGTCCTCGACGATGGCTCGAAGGACGCCACGGCCTCCGTCGTCCGCAAGGCCTTCGCCAACGAGCCCCGCGTCGAGCTCATGTCGTTCGAGAACGGCGGGAAGGCGCGCGCGCTCAATCGCGGCCTCGCCCGTACGCGCGGCGAGATTGTCGTCGCTCTGGACGCCGACACCCTGTTTCCTGCGGATACGCTGGGGCGTCTGGCGCGGTGGTTCGTCGATGAACGCGTGGGGGCCGTCGCCGGCAACGCCATCGTCGGCAACCGCCTGAACCTGATCACCCGCTGGCAGGCGCTCGAATATGTCACGGCGCAGAACCTCGAGCGACGCGCCCTCGCCGCGCTTGGGGCGGTGACGGTCGTGCCTGGCGCCGTCGGCGCCTGGCGGCGCTCGGTCCTGCTGTCACTGGGCGGCTATCCGGCCGACACGCTCGCGGAAGATCAGGATCTGACGCTGGCGGTTCAGCGCGCCGGCTGGCGGGTCGAGTTCGACGCCAGCGCACGCGCCTACACCGAGGCTCCCGACACCGTGGACGGCCTCCTCAAGCAGCGC